>JABDBQ010000001.1:0-93909 GCA_013288555.1 Bacteroidota bacterium
TGGGTTATAAAGCAACCGTACAAGGCCAGCTTTTGGATCTTGCTATTGGTTTCTCGCACGAAGTAATGATTGAGCTGCCAAAGGAAATAACCGCAACGGCAGTTACAGAAAAAGGAAAAAACCCTATCATTACCATGACAGGGATTGATAATCAATTGCTGGGAGCGGTAGCAGCCAAAATCAGGTCGCTTCGTAAACCTGAACCTTACAAAGGAAAAGGTATTCGTTTTGTAGATGAAAAAGTTCGTAGAAAAGCTGGTAAAACCGCAGGTAAATAAGGTTTATTATGGAAGGCACTAAGAAAAGAGAATTAAGACATAACAGGATCAAACAAGGCATCCGCAAAAAAGTTAGCGGAACTTCTGATCGTCCAAGATTGACAGTATATAGAAGCAATCGCGATATATATGCTCAGATTGTTAATGATGAAACAGGTATTACGCTGGCAGCGGCTTCTTCCAAGAATGCTGATCCTAATGCAAAAACACCTGTTGAAAAGGCAAAATCAGTTGGTGCTGCCATTGCTGCCAAAGCATTGGAAGCAAATATTGAAAAAGTTGTATTCGACCGTAACGGATATTTGTATCATGGACGTGTAAAAGCTTTGGCTGATGGCGCCCGTGAAAAAGGTTTAAATTTCTAAGAAATTAAGAAAATGGATATAGATAAAAATTTAAGAGTTAAATCGAGCGATATTGATCTTGCTGAAAAAGTAGTTCATGTCAATCGTGTTGCTAAGGTTACAAAAGGTGGACGTACCTTCAGTTTCTCTGCAGTAGTAGTTGTCGGCAACGGCGACGGTGTTGTAGGATTCGGTCTTGGTAAAGCGCGTGAAGTTACTGAAGCGATAAATAAAGGGATCAATGATGCCAAGAAATCCTTGATCAGGGTTCCCGTTATACATCGTACAGTTCCTCACGAACAGGAATCATCATTCGGAGGTGCATTGGTATTTTTGAAACCAGCGGCTCCGGGTACGGGTGTTATTGCAGGCGGCGCCATGCGTGCTGTACTTGAAAGTGCCGGTATTCATGATGTATTGGCGAAATCAAAAGGATCATCCAACCCGCACAACGTGGTGAAAGCAACGATAAAAGCGCTTACAGAAATGCGTGATCCATATGAAGTGGCAAGAGTAAGGGGAATCAACCTCAAACAGGTATTTAACGGATAAAACTAAAGAAAATGGCTCAGGTAAAGATAACACAGACCAAAAGCGTCATAGACAGGCCGGAAAACCAGAAGCGAATAATAAAAGCACTGGGTTTAAGGAAAATGAACCATTCAGTAGTGCATGAAAGCACACCTCAGATAGAGGGAATGATAAGGAAAGTAAATCATTTGGTAACAACAGAAAAGATTTGATATGGATTTGCATAGCTTAAAACCGGCTTCCGGTTCGATAAAAAAATCAAAACGTCGTGTAGGCCGCGGCCAGGGTTCTGGCGGCAGCACATCAGGACGTGGTCACAAAGGTGCACAGTCAAGGGCAGGTTATAGCCGTAAATCCGGTTTTGAAGGTGGTCAGATGCCTATTCAAAGACGTGTACCTAAATTCGGTTTCAAAAACAGGAACCGTGTAGAATACAATCCTATCAACCTTGATACCATCCAGGCATTGGCTGATAATTTTAAGATCAAATCATTTGATCCTGAAGTATTTATTCAGCACGGGTTGGTTTCAAAGAATGACAGGATTAAAATTCTGGGTAATGGCGAACTTACTTCCTCAGTTGAAATAAAGGCACATGGGTTTTCAAAAACCGCCAAAGCTGCGATTGAACAAAAAGGTGGAAAAGCCGAAAATATATAATAAGCAGAATGAAAGGGCTCATACAAACGATTCGGAATATCTTCGCTATTGAAGAACTGCGCAAGAGAATTATACTTACGCTGTTGCTCATCGTGGTTTACCGCCTGGGTTCCTATGTGGTATTACCGGGTGTAGACCCCAATATGCTACAGGCATACAGCTCTCGTGCCAGCCAGGGATTGTTCGGTTTGATCAACATGTTTGCAGGTGGGGCTTTTTCGAGAGCTTCTATTTTCGCACTCGGTATCATGCCTTATATTTCTGCTTCTATCGTTGTACAGTTGCTGGGTATTGCCGTTCCTTATTTCCAGAAATTACAAAAGCAAGGCGAATCCGGTACGCAAAAGATAAATCAGATCACAAGGATTCTTACGATTGCCATTACAGCGGTACAGGCAGCCGGATTCCTTATTAACCTTGGTTCTCAGGTACCTGGTGCCATGGGATATAATACAGGAGTTGAGAGTCATTTTATGTTCATGTTCTCAAACATTGTTATCCTCACTGCAGGTACTATGTTTGTCATGTGGCTTGGAGAAAAAATTACAGACAGGGGACTTGGAAACGGTATTTCACTGATCATCATGATCGGGATCATTGCCAGGCTTCCAACGGCTCTTTTCAGCGAACTTGAAAGCAGAATGAGCCAGGCAGGTGGCGGTTTGGTTGTATTTTTAATTGAGATTATAAGCCTTGTACTGGTTGTGATCGCTGTAGTTGCCCTGGTTCAGGGAACCCGCAGGATACCGGTACAATACGCCAAAAGAGTGGTTGGTAACAAACAATATGGTGGTGTAAGACAATTTCTACCACTTAAGATAAATGCAGCTGGTGTAATGCCTATCATCTTTGCTCAGGCATTGATGTTCATCCCTGCAACTGTTGGACAGTTTTTCCCGGCATCTTCTGCATGGCAGGGTGTTGCAGGGGCACTTACAAACCCGGTGAGTGTTCTATATAACGTTGTATTCGGGCTTCTGATCGTACTGTTTACGTATTTCTATACAGCAGTAACGATTAATCCGAACCAGATTGCGGATGATTTGAAGAGAAATGGCGGTTTTATCCCGGGTATTAAACCCGGAAAGAAGACCGCTGAATATATTGACTTGATTATGAGCAGGATTACTTTGCCAGGGGCAATATTCCTTGCATTTGTTGCCATATTTCCATCTATAGCGAAAGAACTTAATGTAAACAGTTCCTTCTCTCAGTTCTACGGTGGTACGTCGTTGCTCATCCTTGTGGCTGTAATACTTGACACCCTGCAGCAGATAGAAAGCCACCTGCTGATGAGGCACTATGACGGATTGATGAAAACAGGCCGTATTAAGGGTCGCTCCACCATTTCAGGAGCTACCACTACTACAGCAATGTAATTATTAAAAAAATTGAAAAAAAAAGCTATCTTTGCAGGCCGAAATTAAAAACCAATAAATGTCGAAACAGTCCATTATTTTGCAGGACGGTGTCGTAACCGAAGCACTTCCGAATGCAATGTTTCGGGTTAAATTGGAAAATGGTCATGAGATACTCGCTCATATTTCGGGCAAAATGAGAATGCACTACATCAGGATTTTGCCTGGTGATAAAATAAAGGTGGAAATGTCACCTTATGATTTGAGCAAAGGACGTATAACGTATAGATATAAATAAAGAGATGAAAGTTAAAGTTTCCGTTAAAAAGCGCAGTGCCGACTGTAAGATAGTCAGGCGAAAAGGGCGCATTTATATTATAAACAAGGCCAAACCACGGTTTAAACAAAGACAAGGATAAGACATGGCACGTATATCAGGAATTGATCTTCCGAAAGAAAAACGCGGTGAAATTGGACTTACCTATATTTATGGGATAGGCCGCAGCAAATCACGCACCATATTACAGGATGCAGGTGTGGATTTCAATATTAAAGTGAAAGACTGGACTGACGAACAGGCTAACCTGATCCGTCAGCTCATTACCGATAATATCAAGACTGAAGGTGAACTCAGAACGGAAGTTCAGTTGAGCATCAAACGTTTGATGGACATTGGTTGCTATCGCGGCCAAAGGCATCGTAAAGGCTTGCCGGTAAGAGGTCAGCGTACCCGTACCAACGCCCGTACCCGTAAAGGCCGTAAGAAAACTGTTGCAAACAAAAAGAAAGTAACTAAATAACATACCTGGATTTACCATGGCAAAGAAAGTAACAAGAACCGTAGCAAAGAAGAAGAAAGTACACGTAGAACCGTATGGTCGTGTTTTTATCCAGGCTACCTTCAACAATATCATCGTATCTATCACTAATGCCAACGGCCAGGTTATCGCGTGGTCTTCAGCTGGTAAAATGGGCTTTAAGGGTTCTAAAAAGAACACACCTTATGCTGCATCACAGGCTTCTGCCGATTGCGCCAAGGTTGCATATGATATGGGAATGCGTAAAGCAGATGTACAGATTAAAGGACCAGGTTCGGGCAGGGAAGCTGCTATCAGGACCATCAATAATGCCGGTATAGAAATTACAAGCATTCATGATGTAACCCCGATACCGCATAATGGTTGCAGGCCTCCTAAGAAGAGAAGGGTCTAATTTAGAGCGAAGAGCGAGAGCGAATATAGAATTTAGTAAAGAAGAATATAAAGCGAAATGGCAAGATATACAGGACCAAAAAGCAAGATAGCCCGTAAGTTTAAAGAACCTATTTTTGGGCCAGACAGGGCTTTGGATAAGAAACCTTATCCTCCCGGACAACATGGGATCAATAAAAAAAGGGCAAAACAGTCAGAATATGCTGTTCAGTTGTCTGAAAAACAAAAGGCAAAATATACTTACGGTCTTCTTGAAAGACAGTTTGAGAATTTGTTTCACAAGGCTGCCCGTCGTAAGGGAATCACGGGTGAAAACCTGTTGAAATTGTTGGAAGCACGTCTGGATAATGTTGTTTTTAGATTAGCGGTTGCAAAATCAAGACCTGCGGCAAGGCAATTGGTCATCCATAAACATATCCTTGTAAATGGCTCTATCGTAAACATCCCGTCTTATATCCTGAAACCGGGAGATGAGGTTTCTGTTCGCGAAAAATCCAAATCACTCGAGGTAATTAATGATTCCCTCTCCAGCAGAATGAAATCATTCCCATGGTTGCAGTGGAATACAAATGATAAATCAGGTCGTTTTATTGATTTCCCTGAAAGAGATCAGATCCCTGAAAACATTAAGGAACAGTTGATCGTCGAGTTGTACTCGAAATAATTTTTTGAATCTAAAATCATAATCATAATATGGCAATTGCAACGTTTCAAAGGCCTGAAAAGGTCCTGATGCAGAAAGCATCTGACTTTGAAGGAACTTTTGAGTTTTCTCCCCTTGAAAAAGGGTATGGCATAACGATCGGTAATTCATTGCGCAGGATACTGCTCTCATCCCTGGAGGGCTACGCAATTACAACAGTTCGTATCCCAGGCGTTGATCACGAATTTAGTTCTATAACTGGTGTTATAGAAGACGTTACCGATATTGTTCTCAACCTGAAACAAATCCGTTTCAAACAACTTGGCACCGAAGAAGCTGAAAAGATATTTCTTACCATAACCGGTCATGACAAAATCACTGCCGGTGATATAGGAAAGGCTTCAAACTATTTCCAGGTACTAAACCCAAACCTGGTTATCTGTCACCTGGAACCTTCTGTAAAACTCGAACTTGAGCTTACAGTTGAAAAGGGAAGGGGTTATGTTCCATCTGATGAGAACAAACCAAAAGAATCACTGATCGGGCTTATCGCGATTGATTCGATCTTTTCACCTATCAAGAAAGTGAAATACAATATTGAACCAACCCGTGTTGGACAGAATACAGAATACGAAAAACTGGTGATCGAGCTGGCTACCGATGGGTCTATTCACCCTGAAGAAGCTTTGAAAGAAGCAGCTAAGATCCTGATCCAGCATTTTATCCTGTTCTCTGATAAGAACATTACCCTTGACAACGAGATCAAGAAAGAAGACAACCGTGTGGATGAGAAATTCCTGCACATGCGTAAGCTTTTGAAAACGCCACTTACAGATCTGGATCTGTCAGTAAGAGCGTTCAACTGTCTTCGTGCCGCAGAAATCAAGACTCTCGGTGACCTGGTACAGTATGATATCGCAGACCTGTTGAAATTCCGCAACTTCGGCAAGAAATCATTGACCGAGTTGGAAGACCTGGTACGTGAAAAGAACCTTGTATTCGGGATGGATACTTTGAAGTACAAGTTGGACGAGGAATAGAATTAAAAGATTAAGAATTAAAAAATTGAAAACTGAAATTTGAAATTAGAAATTTGGGGCTGACGCATAAGCGTTCATTTTCAAATTTTCAAATTTTCAAATTTTCAAATAGTTAAAGACATGAACCACGGTAATAAAGTAAACCATCTTGGGCGTACTGCCAGCCATAGAAAAGCGATGCTGAGCAATATGGCGGGGTCTCTTATTCTTCATAAGAAGATAAAGACGACAGTGGCAAAGGCGAAAGAGTTGCGCAAATTTGTTGAACCCCTCATTACAAAGGCTAAAGACGACACGACCCATAGTCGCAGGTTGGTATTCAGTGCACTTAAACACAAAGAACCTGTAAAAGAGCTTTTTGGTGAAGTGGCGGCAAAAGTTGCTGACAGGCCGGGTGGATATACCCGTATCCTGAGGACCGGAAACAGGCTTGGTGATAATGCCGAATTGTGCATCATGGAACTCGTTGATTATAACGAAACCTATACCACAGGCAAAAAAGCACCAGCTAAAACCAGGCGTAAAAGGGCTACAGGCAAGAAAACAGTTGACAAGACTGAAACTCCTGAAGCAGCAGCTCCTAAGGCTAAGAAAGGCGCAGCAGCCGCTGAAACCATTGAGCCGATTGAAGAAGTTAAACATACCGAACCTACGGCAGAAGCAGCTCCTGAAACACCCGAAGTGGAGCAACCAGGTGAAGGAACTCCTGAGATTGAAGGCGCAAACGAGCCTGCATAGTATTTAAGATATTATTTCAGAATTATATGAAAAGGACATTGTGAAAACGGTGTCCTTTTTTTGTTGTTAAAAGATGTTCCGCTTTTTTAAAAAGTGGCACATCTGAAATCATTAAATGACTATTTTTGGTGAATGAAGGTGTTAGATATAATTAACCCAGACTTGTTGGTTACAAAACTAAGAAGGGCTAAATCATTTTTATAATGAGTGAATATATGTTTGCCAAAATATTGAATATTAGTTTATTAGGTTTGTTTAGCATTCTAAATCACTCAGGGTATAACCACAATTTAACTCTTTTTACAAAAAAAGTAAAAGATCAAGACATCCAGTCTTTTCTACAGAATCCATTAGATCTTCAGAAGTATAAAATCGGAACAGAAGATAGATGTAATAGCGGTTTTGCAACTAGAGAAAAATATTATTATAAACCGTCATATAAGGGAATTTACTGGACCTATTTTTTATGCAGAAACCTGTCCCAGAATAAATCCGGCAATACCCAGCTTCAGATCGTCGTTTATAAAAAAGACAAAGTTGGTGATTATATGGATAACAAAGATTCTTTGATTAGTTTAGCAGATAATGAAAACGATTCAACGCTGAATGAGGCAAATATTGTTGGTCGTTCTTATAAAGACTTTGTGAATCAATATGGTTCGTCAGCTATAGCTAAAGATGGTTTGTTTTTTTATCAGGCAAAAAATAAGATGTCATTATTGATTTATGTCGACAAGGGCTACAGAATAAGCTGGTTCATGTTTGTGAGATTAAACAGAATGATAAATTCTTTTGATGAAATCCCAGAGAAGATGAAAAAATTCCCCTTTTGTGGTTAATAATCAATCTCCTCTTCCTTGGTCTGTGGCCCGTAAACCACAAATAGCGTTTGTCCCTGGCTAAATCTTACCTGTACCTAATAAAAAAATCACCATCGGTAAGTTGAATAGCCGTTCCATTTGGTGCATTTGGGGTTAAAGTTCCCTGGAAATTCCCGGAGATAAAAGTACCGTTATTCATGGTTATGGTCATTTTCCCTGTACTGATGTCATATTCACCAAAAGAGGGCTTGAAATAGGAAACACTATATTGGCTGCTCCTCGGATTCGAGAGGCCATATGTGCCGGCTATAATAGTTAGTGGCACGCTTAGAATAATACTGTCATTATTCGTAGAAATTGATTTGCTTCCGGTTATATAGAGTACGCTGTCACCGAATCCTGTATTGATTTTCTTGTAAGTTTTAAAGTTTAAGGCATTCCAGCTTGTTCCATTAATAATTGCCGAAAGGTGGGTTGCGATGGGTTGATAATTAATTTTAAAAGCTTCAATATTTAAGTTTAAAGAATTTGAACCACCGCCAATGAATGTAAATTGACCTGAAATGGAGCCGGTTATCGTATTATTAGTATTCGAACTAATGTTCAGGCTGCCATAGGACAGGTAACTGTTGAGCCCGAAAACTAAAAAATTAACTTTGTATTCACTGTTCTGAGAGGTTGTGATATATGAACCCGCAGCGATGTTTGACGGTATTTGAATACTGATCTGGGAACCATCTGATTTGTTTTTACAAATTATGACAATAAGCCCCGAGTTACTGAAGCTGTAAAATGAATCTGCAGCCCATGCATAAGATCCATTAATGGACCCAGCCATTGATTGGTTATTATTGTTTACAGAATTGGTTTTAGGGACCTCTTTTTTACAGGAATAAACAAAGGAAATGCCTGTTAAAAGAATCAGATATAGAATTGGTTTTTTCATTAGTTGGGTACAATTATTTATCAAATATAAGAAATAAACGGCGTGAATATTAGTAGTTCATGTCGGGTCAGGAGACATGCAGTTTATTCCTTAATGATCTTTTTTGAATAGATTTTGTCCTTGGTTTTTACCAAAACCAAATATATTGAAGGGGCTACTAATTGAAGATCAACCAAATGACTGCTTCCTGAAGAATTCCCCTGATAAATTATTCTTCCAATCAAATCCGTCACCATAATTGCAACGTCTTCACTGACAGGAGTTTTAATATATAATAGGCCTGAAGTGGGATTTGGATATATTTGAAAATCCAGTGTAGTTGTTGTATCAACATCACAGGGAGGATTTTTGAAATAAAAATAGGTGTTTCGCTGATCGTTAACCTGGCTATTTGAACCATTCCAGTCTGTAATTATTTCCTGGTGTAACGAACTGTCGCAGTTATATATATAATTGGTATTTTCAAAGTTCACCAACGAATTATCCGCGTTGTTCCAATTTTGCAAAATACAATTAGTCAACTGACGTTTATCATAAGTGTAGATATATTGCATGTCGGTATGCCAATTTGTGTTAACCCATGAAGAATAGTCGTAAGTAATTACCTTTCCGGAGCTGTCATAAGTGTAGCTCCATTTTGCGTAATTTTCAAAGGAGTCAGTTGACGAAGGGTCCCAATTCTGAAAAATATATTGGCTTAGTAATCCCTTGGTATCGTAAGTGTAGAGGACCTGAACGTCATTTATCCATGAATGATGGGTACTGTCCCGGACTTCTTCAATATATTTTTGCAGGTTTCCATTCTTATCATAAATTGAGATATTATTCAAAGTATCATACCATGCCCCATTCTTCCAGTTTTGGATAATAACTGCTGAGATTTTATTCGACATGGTATATGTGTAAATATCCCGTTCTGAATTTAGCCATTGTCCCTTGGCATTGTCCCAGAATTGAAAGATAAACTGATTAACGTTCCCGTTTTTATCATTATTTGTATAATTATATTGAGATGAATTTACCCATGTATTCGCAACACGATCCCAGTTTTGATTTAACTCATAAGAAACGTATCCGCTGGAATCATAGGAATAGGTATATTTTTGTGAGTTTTGCCAGGCCTTGTTTTGCCAAACTTCAATGAGTTCAGATTGTATCATTTGCCCGGAAGCAATTCCGTTGAAAATCAGAAGAAAAAGAAATGGCAATGCTCTTTTCAAAGATTTGTTTAATTACTGCATGACAAATATAACATATTCTTCAGGTTTCATTTAGTGTATGCCAGACGTTCCACTTTTTCAAAAAGTGGAACGTCTGAATTTTAGCCCTTGTTGGTGTTGTCACCAACAAGCTGGCTCATTTACAATATTTCATGATTTATACTGTTATTTGCTGAAACAAAGAACCATGAGAATGAAACAAGCACCAATTTTATTAATTTTGGGCGGCATGGGTATTTTTAATGCATCTGCACAGAATGACACCGTAGGAATGCCCCATCCTCGCGGATTTTTTTACTTTGATTTTGGCTTGACTTTAAATTATATCAATGTAAATGGCCTCAATTCAAGTTTGATACCGGGAGATAAACAAGATCTTTTTGAAACAATATCCGCGAGTGGACACATAGGCATTGGCCTTAATGGACCACATGTTTTTACGGGGATTGAATATGAAAGGGGAACGGGAGGCTCTTTTTCTGAGCCCTTTCAGAATGCATCATTGCTGACTTTTTCACAGTTAAATTATCATTACGGGTACCATTCCGACCAGCATAATCGGGTTTCTTATTCGGCCCAGGTGGGAGTAGGGTTTACTAATTTTAACCTGAACGAATATTCCAGCTCCAATTCTATCAGCTTCGATTCTTTAACGAAGCAAACAACCGCGGGTAAAGCAGTGAGTTCATCCATCAGCCTTTTCTCTGAATTTAATTTTTTCGTAGAGCCAAAAATCGGTGTTGTATTCCGCTCAAAATCGCAAATATTCAAGCATTATGAAGAAAGTGCAGGCATTTATGCAGGCTATCGTTATTATACAAGCCCTGTGAATTGGTTTACGTCAGGCGGACAATTTGTTACCAATATGCCTCTGAATATCAGGGGAATTCCATCATTTTCCGTTAGTTTGATATTTCGAAAGCTGTAATAGAAGTTCCATTTTTTAAAATGGATCTTCTAAAATACCTTTCTGTATTCTTCAGCCTTTTTCCGATATTTGCAGCACAATATGAAATTTTTTGAAGAACGCCAGGCCATCATTCTCTTAGAAGACGGCAAAGTATTTTACGGCAAAGCTGCCGGGAAAATTGGTACCACCACCGGGGAGATCTGTTTCAATACAGGTATGACGGGCTACCAGGAGATATTTACTGATCCTTCCTATTATGGTCAGATATTGATCGCTACAAATGTTCATATTGGCAATTATGGTATAAAGAAGTCTGAAAGCCAGAGTAGCGATATCAAAATCGCAGGATTGGTTTGCCGCAATTATAATGTGCCTTACAGCCGTAAAATGGCTGACAGTTCCATCCAGGACTTTTTTATTGAAGACGACCTGGTTGCCATCTGCAATGTAGATACGCGTGGCCTGGTGAATTATATCCGCCACAAAGGCTCGATGAACGCCATCATATCATCAGAAGAAAGCGACCTTGAAATCTTGAATGCCATGCTGCATAATACGCCGGGCATGAAAGGGCTTGAATTGTCTTCGCATGTAAGTACAAAGAACACTTATGAACTCGGTAATCAGGATTCAAAGACAAGAGTTGCCGTACTTGATCTTGGCGTAAAACAAAATATCCTGGATAATTTCATCAAACGCGACTGCGCTTTGAAGGTTTTTCCTGCTAAAACGACCCTATCCGAAATAAACGATTGGAACCCTTCTGCTTATTTCATTTCAAATGGCCCAGGTGATCCTGCGGCAATGCCATATGCAGTAGAAACAGCAAAGGCTATGATTGCAGATAAGCGACAATTATTCGGAATCTGTCTTGGCCACCAGGTATTGGCCCAGGTTTTTGGTATTGGCACATATAAAATGCATAACGGTCATCGTGGACTCAACCATCCTGTGAAGAATATTATCCGCAACCATTGTGAGATCACATCTCAGAACCACGGTTTCGGTATTAATTCTGATGATGTACTGAATCATAAAGAAGTAGAAACAACCCATATCAACCTCAATGACAATACCATTGAAGGTATCCGTCACAAGACCCTAAAAGCCTTCTCGGTACAATATCACCCCGAAGCATCACCAGGCCCGCACGATGCAGGCTACCTGTTTGATGATTTTATGGGGATGATAAAGGCATAAGACAAAATCAAGGTTGCAAATGGCCTTTACCACAAGCAACCCAATATTCTGATTTATTCCATTCCCGGAATTGGCATCGCCTCATGGATTTCTATCGTCGCATCCTTGCTCCAGCCATTGGTATGCGGGTGACCTTCCATCAGTTTTTTAGCCTGTTCCATGTCTTCTGCTTCAATAACTGAATAACCCGAAACATCTTTAGTACTTGCTTCGGTACTTCCGCCTGGTTTGATTTGAACACCACCCATTAGCGGTGTGCCCATGTCTTTCAGATGACTGCCCGCCCTTTGAGCCCAGTCTGTCCATTGTTTCATGCCTTCGGCCTGCTGTTCAGGAGTAGAATTCATGGTTTGTGCCATGGCGCTGGCAGGAACGTGATAAAGAACAACAAATTTTTTCATGACTTATTTATTTTTAATGATTTAGAATCCAAAAATACGGATTTTATTCAATGGACATATTATGAAAGGGTGAACAAATCTTTTATTAATTGCAAATCGCAAGCAATCCTGGATTCTCCATGTTTTTCAATCTTATCCACACCAGGTGCAAACAATTCCTGAACCTTTTTCCATGTTTCTTGCTAATTTTGTTTCACAATAATAAGCACCATACAAACAGACAAAATGAGCAGGATAACCGAAATAAACGCGAGACAGATTCTTGATTCAAGGGGCAACCCAACCGTTGAAGTCGAAGTATTTACAGAATCAGATGCAATGGGGCGTGCTGCCGTTCCTTCAGGTGCTTCTACAGGAGCCTACGAAGCTGTAGAACTTCGGGATGGTGATCTGGATAAGTTTATGGGCAAAGGCGTGATGAAGGCCGTAGATAATGTAAACAATGGCATTGCCGGAGAACTCGAAGGATTTTCGGTTTATGACCAGGAAGCCATTGACAGCCTTATGATTGAACTGGACGGTACTGAAAATAAATCAAACCTGGGAGCCAATGCCATTTTGGGTGTATCCATGGCGGTAGCGAGAGCTGCAGCGGCGGAATTGTCATTGCCATTGTTCAAATATCTGGGCGGTCTTTCAGCAAATACCCTTCCGGTACCGATGATGAATATATTGAACGGTGGAAAACATGCCGATAATAAAATTGATTTCCAGGAATTCATGATCATGCCAGTAGGAGCTGAATCATTTTCGCATTCTCTTCAAATGGGTGCTGAGATATTTTATTCTTTGAGAAATGTCCTTCACAAAAACGGCCTGTCGACGAACGTTGGTGATGAAGGTGGCTTTGCCCCGGATATTTCCTCAAATGAAGAAGCCATAGAGATGGTATTGCTTGCTATTGAAAATGCCGGTTACAGGCCCGGAGAAGAGGTTTATATCGCACTTGATTCGGCAAGTACCGAAATGGTTACCAAAGATGGTTTATATAAATTCTACAAATCCTCCCAGAAAGAAATCAGCAGCGATGAAATGGTTGAGTTTTGGATAAACTGGGCGAGCAAATACCCGATTATATCCCTGGAAGACCCGCTCGGTGAAGATGACTGGGCAGGATGGCAAAAACTGACCAGAGCATTAGGACATAAAATGCAATTGGTTGGAGATGATTTGTTTGTAACCAATTCAGCACGCCTTGAAAGAGGTATTTCAGAAAAAAGCGCCAATAGCATCCTCATTAAACTCAACCAGATCGGAACCCTTTCAGAAACGCTTGAAACCATTAAACTTGCGCAGCGCAACAACATGAATGCAGTTATTAGTCACAGATCGGGCGAAACGGAAGATACTTTTATTGCAGATCTGGCGGTTGCTTTAAATTGTGGACAGATTAAAACAGGTTCGCTTTCGAGGACTGATAGAGTTGCGAAGTACAATCAGTTATTGAGAATTGAAGAAATGCTCGGAAATTCGGGAAGATATTACGGTCCTGATTTTATATACGCAAACAGGTAAAATCTAAAGCTATAAGGTTTTGAAAACCTTAGCTTTGGTTCAATAAATTAAAACTAACATGAACAGATTTCTTCACATCATCCGGAACAAATATTTTATTGTATCAGTAATCATGCTGGCATGGATTAGTTTTTTTGATCGGTACAATCTTGTTCGACGCTTTTTCAGAGATGGAAGAGAATACAGCACACTCAAAACCGAGAAGATTTATTACCAGCAGAAAATAGCTGAGATCAAAAAAGAAAAAGAAGAACTGTTTGGCAACAATGATAAACTTGAAAAATTCGCCCGGGAAAAATATTATATGAAAAAAGACGGCGAAGATATTTTTGTGGTAGAAAAGCCATAACCGGTATAAATATCAATCAAGGCTCCAATGGTTCATTTTCTCAATCTTATTCGTTGGAAAAACCTACTCATTATAGTTCTTACGCAATTGTTTGCCTATGTTTTCCTTGATCAGGAACAATGCATGCAATTGCAGATTGAAACTCAATTTATTTTAATTTGCCTTTCCACAGTCTTACTCGCTGCTGGTGGATACATTATTAATGATTATTCTGATGTCAGAATTGATGTTATAAACAAGCCGGATAACCTCATCGTCAGTAGATATATATCCAAAAGAGTAGCATTTGCACTACATTTGGTTATCAATTTTGCCGGTGTGTTTATTGCTTTTTTTGTGAATTATAAATTCGGCATTCTTTCTTTTTTCATTGCTTTTTTGCTCTGGCAATATTCTGTAAGGTTCAAGTATATTTTCTTTTTTGGCAATGTTCTGGTTTCAGCACTTATGGCACTTTCCATTATGGTTTTGGGTTTTGCTTCTAATTCGATTTTGGTTCTGTGGTTGATTTATTATACAGTGTTTGCTTTCCTCACAGGACTCATTCGTGAAATCATAAAAGATATCGAAGACATGGAAGGAGATGCGGTTTTTAACGCTAAAACGCTCCCCAATACGCTGGGAATTCCGAGGACAAAAATTGTAATCTACTATCTAATGATCCTTACGCTCTGTATCCTCGTGCTTTCTTGTGCATTCCTGTTTATGAAAGGTTATATCATTCTACCTGTATACCTGTTGCTCGCCACAGCCTTGCCATTAGCCATCTTTTTCCAGAAAACAATTTCTGCTGATTCTAAAAAAGACTTCAGTTTTCTAAGCAGAATGATTAAACTAATTATGCTGGCAGGGGTTGTTTCCATGGGGTTGAGGTGTATTTAATAATATTATTAAGGGATTACATTCTGTGAAATCGGACAATACTGTAGAAAAATCAATAATAATAAATGTTCATGTATCAAAAGTCTGGGAAGTATTAACGATACCGGAATTAATGAAAGAATGGTTAACAGATATTGGCATTGAAATCATTTCGGATTTCAAAGTCGGGAATCCAATCATTTTCACAGGAAAATGGAATGGAGCTAATCGGGAAGACCATGGGATTATCCTGGAATTTGAACCCGAAAAAGTGTTCAGATATAGTTATTGGTCAAAAATTTCGAGGTTACCTGATGTTCCGGAAAACTATACCTATATGGAATTCAGATTAATTTCAAAAGAAGATCAAACGATTCTTAATCTTAAACATAGCAACCTGATCTGGGAGACAGGATGGGAGCATTCGAATTTCTACTGGGGAGTTGCTCTGAATGTTATCAAGAAATTGGCGGAAACAAATTGAATCCAACTTGCCGTATCTGCCCCTTCATAATGCCGTTTTTGCACTTCAATCACCGATCAAAAACAATTTATCTTTGTTGCATCATAAATTAAAAATATAAAAAAATGCAAAAAATTACCACCTTTTTATGGTTCGACAACAATGCCGAGGAAGCCGTAAATTTTTACACCTCAATTTTCAAAGATTCAAAAATCACCAACATGTCCCGTTATACCGAAGCAGGCCCCGGACCAGCAGGCTCTGTCATGGTTGCTAATTTTACACTCAATGGCCAGGAGTTTTTGGCACTCAACGGCGGCCCTGTTTATAAATTTACAGAGGCCATTTCATTTGTTGTAAATTGTGAAGACCAGCAGGAAATTGATCATTATTGGGATAAATTAACAGAAGGCGGTTCAGAAGTACAATGCGGCTGGCTGAAAGACAAATTCGGTTTGTCGTGGCAAATAGTTCCAACCAGTATTGGCAAGCTAATGTCTGATCCTGATCCATCAAAAGGCAAAAGAGTAGCTGAGACATTATATAAAATGAAAAAAATTATCATAGCAGATCTGGAAAAAGCGCGCGATGGTAATGACCATTGACCAATTACCAATGATCAATTATCAATAATTTGTTCCGATCGACATAATTGATCATTGGGCATTGTTTTACTAACTCCTAATTCCTGTAGACTAACTCCTGATTCACATATACATAAACATTGCTATGGCAGCAATTGCCATCACGAGGGTAATAAAAATGCCCATGACATTTATTGTAAAAGGGTTCGTGTATACGCCCATAATGCTTTTTTTATTGCAAATAATAAGTATTAGTGCCATCATTGGAGGTGCCGCTACTCCGTTGATAATAGCCGTATAATAAAGCCATTTAAAAGGCGCTATCGGGAAAAATTGAATAACGATTCCAGCGAGTGAGATTATGGCGATCACAAGGTAAAAACCTTTTGCCTGGAAATATTTTAAGGAAAGACTGGCTTTCCAGCCAAAAGTTTCTGAAATGGCATATCCTGCAGAAGCAGCCAATACCGGTACAGCAAGTAATCCGGTACCCATAATCCCAAGCGCAAAAAGGATATAGGCAAAGTTACCTGCAAAAGGTTTTAAAGCGGTGGCAGCATCTGTTGCTGTTTGAATATTATGCATCCCATGTGCTCCAAGTGTAATAGCTGTTGCATCAATGACAAAAAAATTAATTACGTTTGAAAAAGTCATCCCCACTAGTGTATCCCATCGCATCATTTTGATATGTTTGCGGTTTGGAGCGGGAAGGTTTGTGTTTGTTGATTTCCCCGTCATTGCAGCCTGTTCATCTTCTACTTCTTCATTGGCCTGCCAGAAAAACAGGTATGGTGAGATAGTTGTACCTAAAACAGCCACAATGTTCATCATGTAATCCTTATCCAGGATTATGGTTGGTAGCAAGGTGTTTTTAAGGACAGCATTCCAATCCTGTTTCACAACGATAACCGTCGCAATATATCCCAGCAGGGTGAGGCAAAGAAATTTGAGGTATTTTACATAGTTCCTGTAAGGCACAAATACAATAAGCGCCACAGTTAAAATTGTCATTATTACCAGCCAGAACATGAATGGCAATCCGAATAGCATTTGCGCAGATGAGGCCATGGCTCCCAGGTCGGCCCCTACATTGATGGTATTGGCAATTAATAAAAGTATAACAAATGGATACAGAATTTTACGTCCAAAATGTTTTTTCATTACGGTTGTGATACCGGTCCCGGTGACAAGGCCAATCCTGCCGCACATCTCCTGTATCACAATCATAAAAGGGAGGCTGTAAAGAGAAGTCCATAGCTGCCTCAGGCCAAATAATGAGCCCGTCTGTGAATAAGTGCCGATACCGGATGGGTCATCATCTGAGGCACCTGTAATAAAGCCGGGACCAATAAGCCTAAAGACCTTCTTAAAGAAAATTGCAGCTTTGTTTCTTTTCATATTTAATGAGGTGCAATACTAATACAAAAACGGTCAAGAATTGTTGTCAACCCTTTATTAAAAGCAATTTCGCATCGGTATTGGTTATCGGGAGATTAGAAACATAAATATAATATTGATGATTAAGAATTGTCGTAAAATAAACTTAAATTGCATTGACAATTAAAATAATGAGATATGTCCAAAGCATTAGTAGTAATCCTGCTTTCTTCTGTATTATTTGGTTCCTGTCACAAAATGGGGCCTTTTGGCTGTGATTCCGGGCCAAAACCTACTGATGTTAAATTTGATATTGGCGTTTACAGGGGACCCGATATGAGACCCGAAGCAGATTATGTTTCTATTGATGGAGGCACTCAAACTTTAATTCCTTCTCCTGAAACGACATCTTTAAATGTCACCTGTTCTACACCGGGAATTTTACACTATTCATTGCCACTTGGGACGCATACTGTAACAATCTATTTTGGATCGAATGGAGCAAACGCTGCGCCTCATACTTTAATTTTGGCAAAAAGCGGGTCAACCGTGGATGGAACCCAATTGCCTTCACAATCATGCAATAATGGCCTTTCCGCAGTTATAGCCGACATGTAGTTTATTTTGGGCTAACTTTGCATCAATGATTTATCTCAAAGATGCAAATACAGAACATTGAAACCCCGACAGATAAGGAAGAGCAATATTTATTGCTAATCAAGCAGATAGAAAGCATAATTGTGGATGAAATCCCCGATAGCGGAAACATTGGGAACATTCTGGGATTGATGAAATCAGAGTTGAATTTATTTTGGGTTGGATTATATATCCGAAACGGACAGAAACTCGGATTGGGAGCCTTTCAGGGTTTGCCCGCCTGCACCATTATTCAATGGGGAAAAGGTGTTTGTGGTACAGCGGCTTCAAGCGGAGAGACTGTTATTGTGGACGATGTTTCACAATTTCCCGGATATATCGCATGCCATGCAGAAACGGCTTCCGAAATTGTCATTCCGGGTTTTATTAACGGACAGGTTTCTTTTGTTCTGGATGTAGACAGCGCCTCAACATTTGCATTTGACAACACGGATAAAATGTATCTCGAACAGATTTCCCAAATTCTTTCAAGGTTTATAAAATGAAAGCAGAAGAAAAACGGGTACTTGGGTTGGAATTGCCAACCGACCCAAGATGGGTTGAGCTTGTGGGATCAAATATAGAAGACATATTAACGGACCATGCCTATTGTGAGCAAAAAGCAGCCTCAACCTGCATATCCATCATTATTAAACATCCTGAATATCCCGAAATTGTAGAAAAACTGAGCCCTATCGTAACTGAAGAATGGGGGCATTTCCGGATGGTTATTAAAGAACTGAACAAAAGAGGTTTAAAATTGGGCCTGGCCAGGAAAGATGAATACGTGAATGAGTTGATGAAAATTATGAGAAAAGGCGTAAGTCGTCAGGAAAATCTCCTGGATAAATTACTCATTAACGCCATGATCGAAGCCCGGAGTTGCGAAAGGTTTCGGTTGCTTTCCCAGAATATTTCAGATGAAAGCCTGCGACCCTTTTATTATGATCTGATGATTGCTGAAGCAGGACATTATCGTTTGTTTATTGATCTTGCTGAAACAATAGTCGATAAAGAAATTGCCCAAAAAAGATGGAAAGAGATCATCACCGAAGAGGCAAAAATAGTTTCCGGTCTGAATGTTAAGGGCGACAGGATTCATTGAAAAATTTGCTTTATATAGTTGTTAATAATTAACTTGGCAGCATAATAGTACAATCTTGAAAAATTACCTGGCATTTGGCGCATTTATTCTTTTTTTTGTTCCAGGCAGGATTTTATGTCAAAATATAAATATCCCTAACAGTAGTTTTGAAACCTGGGACAATCTGCAGGGTTTGATTGATGTGCCTGACAGCTGGCCCAGTTCCGATCTTGTCTGGTTTTCTAAAGGATATTCTACCCGAAATGTGTATAGCGATTCTCATTGTCATTCAGGTAAATGCGCGGCCCATATTGGTCCTGATACCGCTGAAAAAAAAATATGGCCCGGTTTTATTGCCGCTAAATTTGCAGCTCACGTAAGAGTGAAATATTTTAGTCTTTATTATGTCGATAGTATGAATACTGCCGAAAGCGGAGTAGTCCAAATCAGTCTTTTTAAGGGCAAAACTGTTGCCGGAGATTCCATTGGTGGTGCCGTTTGGAATTTCCCTGATTCGATTATTCCTGGTTTCACTTATGAGGAAATCCCTTTAACATATTCCGGAACGGATACAACACTCATTCCCGATAGCATATCCGTTAGCATTGAAATATTTTCTTCTGCAACGGCGCTTCCCTCCGGACATGTAGCTGTGGATGATGTGGGCTTATCGGTTCATAAAAAAGCAGCTGTTTCGACTCCTGTTTCTCCTATCGATTTCAATGTGTTCCCGAATCCTTCAAGTGGAATTGTCAGGGTAGTAAGTTCAGGATATATCACGGATAAATCACAAATGATTGTAAGTGATGTAAACGGTAAAATAATATATAACAGGTGTTTATATAATCAATTACCCCCGGTTTTTGATTTTTCAGATTATCCTTCAGGTATTTATTTATTAAACCTAATATCAGGAGATAATAAAGCTGTAAACAGGATTATTATCAGTCATTAGTGCCCGGATCTTTGTATTTCCGGATGATGAAATCTGTAAACATTCTGTAGGTTTTTTCTGCTTCTGGAAAAGACTTCAAAAGCTCTATATGTGCTTCAATGGTTTTCATATCCCGACGCTTGGCTGGACCTGTTTGGGATTGGTCCGGACCAAGTTCAAATGCTTTTGAAACTGTTTCATTTACCAATGGCTGAAGAATATTGAAGGGGATATCTTCCCCCAATATTCCTTTCGATTGTCCAAGGATATGATTGATAAAATTACTTGCAAATACAGCTGCCAGATGCAGTTTTTTACGGTTTTCAGAATTTATTTCAAAAACAGAATCCGTAATGCTACCGGCCAGGCTTTTCAACGATTCGAGACTGCTTGCGTCTGATGATTCGAGAATAACAGGAATATTTTTCCAGTCCAGTTGACGGTTCTTTGTAAAGGTTTGCAAAGGATAAAATACACCTGTTTTATCAGATATATTTTGGATGGCATTTAGCCCGGCACTTCCTGATGTGTGAACGACAATTTTGCCTGGCAGTCTCAATCCGGTATTCAGTTCTGATATCGCATCGTCTTTAATAGCAATGATATATAGGTCTGCATCTTCCCTGATGTCCAATAATATATTTGTGGCATCACAGCCTGAAGCACTTGCCAGTAATTCTGCATTTTTCAGATTGGGTGAATAGACCTGAACAATTTTCAGTCCCTTTTGAATGAAAATAACTGCAAGTTCGGTTGCCACATTTCCGCTGCCGATCAGTACTATTTTTTCTATGCTTTGCATAGCATGAATTAAGATGTTGTCCTGTATTCCCGGATCCGCTTGATAAGGGCAACCAAAAATCCAATAAACATAACCACCGATCCGAGCCACAGGAAGTTGATATATGGAAAAATGATCGCTTTCAACGTTATATACTGACGCTCGGGCCTTCTTCCTTTGAGGACAATTAATTCGTGTGTTCCATCGGTTACATTGATGGTATAATAGCGGAATCCCAGGCCAAAACTCTTGATTTCTGCATCGTCGTGCATGATCTGGCTGCCTTTGATAATTAATGCAGGAGATGCATATTCCGTACTGATGCCATCACTCACTTTCAGCTTCATCGTTACCCTGTATATGTCTCCATCCGAAGATTTTGAGGTTTCCTTAACGATACTTATCGGGTTTATCGTAAAACTATCAGCAATAAAAGGCTGTCCCTCTTTTACCTGGAAGGTAAGAGTGGTATCATATTTTATTTTTACATTGGGATCCCCGGTGAAAGCTGAAGTAACATGCGTAAAGATATCCTTTGTCAGATAGTGCTTTGAACTCGGTGCGTATGACATGTTCTGATCGTTTTTCTTCTGATAAATGATCATCGGGAACAGGTCAAAATCTTCTTTGATATTTCCGGTTATAGAATCCGTTTTTTTATAGTTTACTTTGAAGTACAAATAGTTGCCAATGCCGGAATCCCCCTTATAGGTTACCTCATAACCATGCATCTTGGTTGGGAAATCCTTGAATAATACCTTGTTTTCATATTGTTCCTTGGCAGTAGCTTTAGACAAAGCATCAACCTGCATGCCTTCCGTATTGAGCGAAATCGTTTCCTTTTTGGCATTTGCGATCAGCGCCCCGACAAGGATGAGCCCAAACCCGACATGTGCAATGGATGGACCACTTAGTCGGATTGTCTTTTTAAGGATCATGTCAATAAATATTTCAATATTGCCTGTGATGCTGAAAAAGCTCGCATATAGCAGGAGAATATATTCCCAGTTTTCATAAAGGCCTGACGCGATCATCATCCCTGCCGTAGGCAGTGTGGCAATTGCCGCCACAAGCAATACTTTCTTTAGAAAATATTTGCGTTTGGTATTATGATATCTTAGGTATTGGCCGATACCGGTAAGAAATGCAATCATGATAGAAAAAGGAATTTCCATAACATGATATGCGGCAGCAGGATTAGCAGGTGGCGCTATATTGGTTTTGAGATGGATATGAAGCCAGTCATTAAACAGACCATCTACTTTATTAATAACAGGGATTGATGTAATGGATACGATATGCAATGCCGATAATGACAATACCAATGCCCCGATAAACATCCAGAATTCCCTGGAAGAGATATTCTCTTCTTTGGGCGATGAAGGAATCTGACGCCACCTGATGATCAGTGTAATGATCGATAAAATAACAAACGCGAACATGAATATAAGTAGCTGCCCTGCAAGTCCGAGATCTGCAAAAGAATGCACGGAAGAATCGCCTAAAACTCCGCTTCGGGTAAGGAAATTTGCATAAAGAATAAGGAGATAGGTAAGGATGGCAAAAATAATAGAACCTAATAAAGCTACTTTTCTGGCCCTGTAAATCTGCATCGAATGTAAGGCTGCGATAAGCAGAAGCCATGGAACGAGAATGCCATTTTCCACAGGGTCCCAGGCCCAGAAACCACCAAAACTCAGGGATTCATAGGCCCATGCACCGCCCATGAGGATGCCAGTCCCCAGGAACATCCCACAAAAAACTGCCCATGGCAATGCCGGACGAATCCATCCTGTATAATCTTTATTCCAGAGCCCGCCAATGGCAAAAGCAAAAGGAACAATTGTAGATGCAAAACCAAGAAACAATACCGGAGGATGGATTACCATCCAGTAATTTTGCAATAATGCATTGAGCCCTTGTCCTCCAACCTGTTTCAATGCAAGGCTGTAGTCTACAACCGTTTTACCGTCAACTTTTGAAACAGACTTGATGACCTGCCCCAGAGCATTGTGCATTTCCGAATCGTTGAACAAGGGCAATCCCTGTTTCGCAAATGCTTCACGTAATAATTGAAATGGATTGACCCCGATCTGGTAAGCTTCCGAGAAAATATGATAATGTATCCCTAATAACATGGAGGCAAGGAAAGTCTGTGAAAGCGCAATGACGATCATCACCGGGGCTTCCCATTTTTTAGCCGTAAAGATCAGTACGCAGCCTAAAATCATCTGCCAGAAGGTCCAGAGCAGGAAACTACCCTCTGAACCACCCCAGAAACAAGCTATAATATATTTGGGTTGCAGTTCATCAGAAGAATGTTCCCAGACATAATTGTATTGATACTGATGGGTTTTGATCAGGTAAAAAAGTACTGTAAAAATTCCGAGGATTGATATACCATGAATAAAGAACGAGGTTCTGGCATAATTTCTCCATGTGCGTACATGATGATTCCGGTTATAAAAGAAATAAGCCAGCAAACTGAAAATGGCCGCCCCGAATGACAATACGACAAAAAAGTATCCGATGTTTCCCGGCAGCAGGTTTTCATTTGCGTATTCTATATTCATTTATTTTATCAAAAAGCAGCTTTTAACCATCCTGCTTCGAACCACAAAGGTATAATAAAGGACAATGTGAGGAATCATTAAAAAACTGATCTTAATCAGTAAAAATTGAATCGAAGAAAGAGAATACTGTTACTGTTATCCAGTGCTATCTTTTTTTAAATGAGTTTCATGAGAAAGAGAATCAAATTAATTATTTTGAACCCGTAAGAATACTTGGATTTATAGCATTAATATCTGAATTTATTTCAGTATCATTGCATTAGATTCATTCTAATAACCACCACCTGAATGCAGATAAATTGCCAAAAAATCCTCAGATATTTTTACCTGGCAATATTGTCAATCCAGGGATCAAGTATAACTCTTCTTGCCCAATCATTAAAGTACCAATCCAATTTATTCAAAACTACAGATTGGAGCTTTGAAGAGAATAAAGGTCAGGTTGAAAATCAGGACATAAAATATTACGGCCATCAGGGCGGCGTTTGTCTTTATTGCAAGCCCGGAAGAATCAGTTTTGTTTTTACAAAGACTGAAAATGGTTATAAAATCTCAGAAGCAACGGGAACTTCAGAAGAGGAATCAACGCTGTCCCCCTTTGGAGGGGGTAGGGGGAGGAAAAATCCCCAAGAATCAGCCATGCCTCTCAAAATCACAACCACCCGCGCTGACCTTATCCTCCTCAATTCCAACTACTCTGCCCAAATCATCGCTTCTGATCAGCAGGAATATTATGAAAATTACTACACCACCCCGAATAAGTCCCCGAATAAGTCGGGACAGGCGGGGCAGGCCGGAGACGCGAATCATGGAATCACCAATGTTCATACATATAACACGATCACATACCAAAATATCTATCCCCATATCGATATGGTGCTGCATTCCAAAGCAAACGGGATGAAATACGAATTTGTGGTTCACCCTGGTGGCAAAGTCAGTGATATCCAAATGCAATGGAATGGTATGGAAAACATGCAACTGAATGAAAAAGGTGGAATTTCTTATGCCATGAATAATGGGAAAATGGAAGAAAGCAGGCCGGTTAGTTTTCAGGGTATAGATTGCGTGCAAAGCTCTTTTGTGGTTAATCATCGCAATATTGGTTTTAAGGTTAGAAATTATAGTGTATTGAAAATACTGATCATTGACCCTGATTTAGATTGGGGAACCTACTATGCGACAGGATCTTATAATTCAGGGAATAGCATTGCAACTGACGCATCTGGAAATGTATATATAACAGGTGTTTATATGAATACCTCTACAGGTAAAGGCAATAATTACCTGGCAAAGTTCAAATCGGATGGAACAAAGGTTTGGGGGCTATATTATGGCTTTACAAGTAATTATGGCAGTTATGGTAATGCCGTTACTGTTGATATTTCTGGTAATATTTTTATGACAGGTTCCACGCAAAGTTATTCCGGAGTTGCAACTTCTGGTGCCTACCAGACTTCATGTGGAAGTGGTAATAACGGTTATGATGCATTCCTGTCTAAATTTGATACAAAAGGTGATTTAATATGGGGAACTTATTTCGGAGGGGCGGGATTTGACATAGGCAGCGGAATATGTTGCGACAAGGCAGGGAGTATTTATATTACAGGAACTACCAATAGTTATACAGGTGTGTCCACAAACGGGGCATACCAGACTTATTTAGGAGGCGGATCCTCTTCCGGTAATGATGCATTCATAGCTAAATTTAGTGGAAATGGAGCCATTGTGTGGGCAACTTATTATGGAGGTGGGGATAATGAACAAGGGACTGGCATAGCCATTGATCCTTCAAATAATTTATACATCACTGGTTTAACTCAAAGTAAATCGGGAATTGCCACAAATGGAGCATATTTAACTTCTTTTTCAGGGAATTATGATATGTTCCTGGCAAAATTCGACAGTAGCGGGGCAATTGGATGGGCAACTTATTATGGAGGGGCAGGTTATGATGCAGCAGAAGGAATTGCAGTTGACAGATCAGCTAACATTTATATTGCAGGTTATACCCAAAGTGTTTCCGGAATTGCAATAAGCGGAGCTTTTCAAACAAAACATTCCTCAAATAGCAATTCCAACGATGCATGCCTGATAAAATTTGACAGTGCAGGCGCACTAAAATGGGGCACTTATTATGGAAATGCCGGGACTGAAGAAGCATACGGCGTTGCATGTGATGATTCAGATAATATATATATAGATGGTGCTGCTACTTACAGCCCTTTTATTGCCACGCCGGACGCATATCAGAAATTTTGTTCTGGAGGTCAGGATATTTTTCTTGCCAAATTTAATGGCAGCGGGAAAAGGGTTTATGGTACATTTTATGGAGGTGCTTATCAAGATGAAGGATGCGGTATTGTAGTAGATCATTCTGATAACGTTTATATTACAGGAATAACATCAAGCAGTTCAGGAATTGCAACTTTAGGCGCATATCAAACAGCTCTTAATGGATACAATAATGCCTTTCTTACAAAATTCAAGTTCCAGGTGAACAATGATGCCGGTATCGTTTCAATTCCAAAACCCAAAACAGTATGCCCTGGAAAATACCCCATGAAGGTTACGCTGAAAAATTTCGGGAGGGAAGATATAAAAAGTGTTGAAATTCACTGGGCTATCAATTATATCTCGCAGAAAATAAATTACTGGACCGGAGACCTTAAACCCGGAACTTCAACTTTGGTTTTTATTGATTCATTTGATTTAAGACCCGGAACTGATACCATACAATCCTGGACGGAGTATCCAAATGGCATTACGGACTCGCTCATTTACAATGATAGTACCACTGTTATTGATTCTATTTTTCCAGTCCCAACAGCCAATGTTGGTACAAAAGCAAGTGCCTGCTATGGCATTGAACTTACATTAGGGGCACCACCCGTAAAAGGAAATCAATATGCCTGGTCGAGTATTCCTGTAGGTTTTAGTTCCACCTTGTCATATCCTGAAATAACTTCATATCAGTTATCGACTACAACCTATATTCTGAAAGAAACAAACCCGACCGGTTGCAGTACAACTGATTCCGTTAAAATCACTGTTCATCCGCTTCCGGTTGCAAATCCCGGTTCTGATGCTACTATTTGTTCGGGAAAGGGATATACTTTGGGTGCTGCGTCGGACTCAGGAAGTACATATTACTGGAAAAGCAATCCTGCAAAATATACATATTCAGTTTCAGATCCTGTTGTTTATCCTTCTGAAAATACTCTTTATTATATTACTGAAACGAATATATATGGCTGTCCTAAAACAGATTCTGTAATGGTGACTGTAAATCCTGTACCTGTTGCAAATGCAGGAGGTAATTCGACTGTTTGTTCTGGGACAGGTGCTCATTTGGGCACTTTAATGTATGTTGGAGACAATTATCAATGGAAAAGCAAACCCGCGGGGCTTTCTTCACAATCTCCTGAATTATGGGTTTATCCTGATACAAGTACTAGATATATTCTATCAGTTTCCAATAAATTTGGATGTGTCAGTTTTGATTCGGTATTTGTAAACGTGAATAAAATGCCTAAGGCAATAACGGGCCATGATACAACGATTTGCGATGGGAATGCGGATAGTCTCGGAACAATTCCTGCTTCGGGTAGCAATTATTATTGGTACAATTCTACGCAGTCTTTGGTTTGGACAACATCATCCATAATTGTTAGCCCAGACCAGAACACTGTTTACTATCTCATAGAAAATATTGCCGCAACAGGCTGCACTAAAATGGATTCGGTTGTTGTGAATGTTCTTCGGTCACCTGCTACAATACATGCAGGCACAGATCAATCTATTTGCCTGGGAACGAAAATCAGCCTGGGAATGACAGCCTTAAACGGATGTTCTTATTCGTGGACGAGCATACCGCCAGGCTATATTTCATCATCATCTGATACTTCTTTTATACCAAAACAAACTGCAACTTATATTCTTAATGAAACAGCTTACAAAGGTTGCAGTAAAAAAGATTCCGTAACGATATCAGTTCACCCCGATGCTGTTGCGAATGCCGGATCGGATTCTATGATATGCCAGGGATCGGGTGTAGTTATCGGATCACCAAAGATTGCCGGAAGTTATTACGCATGGACCAGTTCTCCAAAAGGATATAGTTCAACCCTTGCAAATCCTACCGTTAGCCCTAATATCATAACTTTGTACAGATTAAAGGTAACAACTGCGTATGGATGTACTGCCAATGACTCTATAACTGTCAAAGTGCTCCCTTCCCCTGTTGCAAATCCGGGTTCCAATCAAACAGTATGTGCGGGAACAATTGTCTCTATTGGGGCTCCACCTGTTTCGGGGAATACATATAAATGGGTAAGCTTCCCTATGGGATTTGCATCAACCGCCTCAGATACGATGGTAAAACCGGATTCAACCACGAGTTATATATTATATACGTCCGTATCTTCAGGTTGTTCACGCAGAGCCTATATCACAATAACGGTAAACCAATTGCCAGGTGTACGATGGAATAACATTGCTCGTTGTGATACAATCACATTTCTACCCCAGAAAACCAATAATAAAGACTATTCATGGTATTTTGGAGACGGAGACAGCGATAAATCTGAATTGTTTCCTGTTCATGAATACAAGTCTTTGGGCAATTATCAGGTAAGATTAGTAACCACAGATTCCAATGGATGCAGAGGTTATATAGATTCATTAATCAATATTGATTGTTTAAATCCGCAATACCAGGATTCCGCATTTCATCTTGTATTTTACCCAAATCCATTTCACGGATCAGCAACTTTAGAATATCTGTTGAATAAAACCTCCCATGTCAGCATTGGGCTATACGATGCCATTGGTAGGCAGGTATCTGCCATTGAAGATAATACCCTGGATAAAGGTGTTTATTCTATAGAGATCAATTCTGAAGAACTTCATTTGGGTCATGGTGTTTATTTTTTGATTTTCAGGAGTGATAATGCCAATGCCAGTATAAAAATCGTGAGTTTCTAAATCAGGGGGAAATTCGCTATTTGGGGCGGTTCCGGATTTTTTTTTATGGGAGGTCAATAATCAGATTCTAATGTTAATCTGATTAGTACCTTTGGCAAAAGAATGGCTGAAAGGCTGCATCGATTTAATTCAAATATTAATAGCATTGTAATGACCCGGTTAAGTAAACTTGCTGAAACGCTCACCGGATCTGAAATTGTCAAACTCGGCAATGAGATCAAAGTCCGCGTCGGACAGGGAGAAAAAATTTATAACTATACCATTGGGGATTTTGACCCCAATATCTTCCCGATACCTGACGAATTGAAGGCTGACATTATCAGTGCTTATGAGCATCATTATACCAGTTACCCACCCGCAGAAGGATTGTTGGAGTTACGACATGCCGTTTCGGCTTTTATTGAAGACAAATTCGGTTTGCATTATAATGACAACGAACTTCTGATTGCCGCAGGTGGCCGGCCGCTGATATATGCCTTGTTCAGGACCATTGTTGGCCCTGGCGATAAAGTGATTTATGCGGTCCCATCATGGAATAACAATCATTATGTACATATTAATGGCGGCACACATTGCGTCATTGAAGCTTTGCCTGAGAATAATTTTATGCCGACGGCAGAAGAAATTGCGCCGCATTTGAGCGACGCAACTTTATTGTGTCTTTGCAGCCCTCAGAACCCGACCGGAACCACCCATTCCAAAAGCAGCCTGGAGCATATATGTGACCTGGTATTGGCAGAAAATAAGCGGCGTAATAGTGATGACAGGAAACTTTTTGTAATGTTTGACCAGATGTATTCAACCCTTACTTATGGTGAAACCCACCATTACAACCCTGTTGCACTAAGGCCTGAAATGAAAGAGTATACTGTTTCCATTGATGGCATTTCCAAAGCTTTTGCAGCCACGGGAGTGCGGGTAGGCTGGGGGATGGGTCCGGCACATGTGATAGGTAAAATGAAATCACTCCTGGTACATATGGGTGGCTGGAGCCCTATGGCCGAACAAAAAGCAACTGCCAGATTTTTAATGAATAAAGAGGCGGTAAATCGCTTTCAGAAGCATTTTAAAGCCGAACTTGAAGAACGTCTTGTTCTTATCTATAAAGGAATTATGGCATTAAAGCAAAAGGGATACCCTGTTGATGCCATAGAACCTCAGGCATCCATATATCTGACCATCAAAATTGACCTGAAAGGGAAAAAAGCCGGGGATCATTTGCTTGAAAAGCAGTCTGACGTTTCTGATTATATCCTTAAAGCTGCCCATCTCGCAGTGGTACCCTTCTATGCTTTCGGGGCAGACAAGCAATCTCCATGGTACAGAATGAGCGTTGGAACCTGTAAAAAAGAAGAAATTTCTTCCATGCTCGGTATTTTGGAAGAGGCTTTGGCTAGGCTGAACTAAGATTAGGACTTAATTGATCATTGATTTACTTGTCCCGACCTATTCGGGATTGATCATTTCTTTCCCTCATTCTCAGCCACTGGCTTGGCGTTTGTATATTTGCTTGGGCATTTCATAAGGATTTGGGAAGCAACGAAAGTATTGCCTTCCATTTTGCCGATGACAACAATTTTTTCAGAATGCTCAAATTCCTGTGGCTTGCTATCATGGAGAACTACCGGATATTCCTGGCCTGTTGTATCTTTCATTTTAAAAAGGAAGTAATTCGGGTCTTTTTTGGCATCGTATGTATAACCTGATGCACGGTCCCATACCCCAATGACATGGTATTGTTTACCGGGATTACCTGTCGCCTCAGTAAAAGAGGCATATGTTGAGGAACCACCAAGGACGGTAATAAGCGTTCCGATACAAATGGCAATTAAAACAAGTCCTATAATATAAGTTTTTTTCATTTTTTTGTTTACCTCATCCCTTCCCTTCTCCCAAGGAGAAGGCTAAAGCTATTATTTTTTAGAGTCTTTTACAAGTTTTTCAAGTCTGCTCAGCTTCCTGTTTAACGAAAAAAGATAAATAACAATTCCGATAAATATAATGGTTAATGCACCCACCACCACGTAGATCTTACCATTCGAGCGCATTAAGTCTGCCATATCCGGAGTACCGGTTGTGCTTTCCATTTGTGCCATGGCTGTAAACTGGAATAACATCGCCAAAACAAGCAGCGATAGAAATTTAAATTTAATTGTTTTCAAGTATTTTATTTTCAAGGTTCCTGATTCGTATTCTGATATTCGCGATCCAAAGCCCAAGGGCCATCCAGCCAATAACGGCAGGGTAAAAAACCATTCGCATGTGGTTGTCCAGGTCATAGGAGCTAAAGGCTGGGTTGCCACCGTTACCGGGATGCAAAGAGTCGGTCAAGCGCGGAATAATTCCAATAAGCGGAATAATAGACGCCGCGGCAAAAAGATTATATACCGATGATACTTTAGCCCTTGTCCTTTCGTCAGAAATAGAACCCCTGAGAATGACATAGGCAAAGTATTCAAGGCAAAGAATGGCTGCGCCGTTAAGTTTAGGATCTGTAAATACCCACCAGGCTCCCCAGGTATTTTTCGCCCAGAGCATACCGGTTATTAGTCCGCAAACGGCAAAGAGCAATCCGGCATTGATATATTCCGATGACCTGATATCATATTTTTCTTCCTGTTTGTTAAGGTACATGATGCTGTTGACCAGTGAAATGCTGAAAAGCAGGATCATGGTAAACCACATCGGTACATGGAAATACAGGTTGCGTATGGTCTCATGCAGGATAAATCGTGCCGGGACAGGTAAAAGAAATCCGCCAATTATTGCATATAGCAAAAATACAATGGCGGCTATTGGTACATATATTTTAAAAAACCTGTTCAAAGTCATCTTATTTAATCACGCCAAAGGTACGGAAAGAGCATAAACGAAACTATGACAACAATCAGATTTATGCATGACAAACCTACAAGCTCTTTATAACCGATATCAAAATTGATATTGCTGATGGCCATACTGGCTGCCCTGCGTGATAGTTTGATAAGCAATAAAAGTTGTGGAATAATAACAGGAAAGCTCAAAATGGTCATTAAGGTTGCGCTTCCCTTCGCTTTGGAGGCAATGGCGGAAACCATGGTAAAAACTCCCGCAAGACCGGTGCTGCCCAGCAACATGATCAAAGCAAAATTCCAGGGTTTATCTATCACATCCCCAAAGAAAATAAGAAAACCTATATAAGCAATAAAAGATATGACTGCTATAAGAATACAGTTATACATCAGCTTTGCCAGGATAATATTCTGTGGACTGCTGATGCCATAATAATAGAGAAGACGGCCTTTACCTTCCTGGATAAAGCTTTTAGCCCCTGCATTTACAGAAGCAAACAGTATAACGATCCAGTATAATGTAATCCATGCTTCCGGGGTTATTTTCTGGAAACCGATAAAAATGATATACAGTGTAGAGAATACATAAAGCAAAATACCGTTGAGGGCATATTTTTGCCTTAGTTCCAGGATGATCTCCTTTTTGAAGAGCTGGTATATGAGAGAGAAGTTCATTTATGGGGCAAAGGTAAGAGAAGTAATGTGATGATGTGACAATCCCGAATAAGTCCCCGAAAAGGTCGGGACAGGCGGGACAAGTTGTGATGATGTGATAATTTGATGACTTACGGTGGCTGAGCTTGTCGAAGCCTCGTCCCATACGTTCCGAAATGGACAGTCAGGACAGGTTGTGTAAGAAAGTTGTGTATTTCCCTATCTACCAATAATTAACCTGTTTGCTATACGTACCATTTTACCGTTTTTTTTGATTTAATAAGCTTATCTGTTTTAAATAAGATAGTTAGGCGTTCATTTGGGTGTACATTTGTGCCATTTGGCGAACACTTTGGATTTTTGTTGGTGCTATCATTTTGATTTACAGTATTTAAAGTGTACGTGAAATAATACATTATTTTTTGCATTTTATAGATGTATGGTGTCCCGCAGATTGCGCAGATTTTCGCAGATTTGATTGGTATAATTTTCTCGCTTTCTTCGAAGCCGAAGCCTTTGGCGAAGGAGGTCAGCCACTAACTCCTAATCCCTGACTCCTAACTCCTTTTATATACATATATAGCGAAGTACCAAAGTGGGTGGGTACTTTGAAAAAATATTTTTTAACTTGAATTATTTCAATGTGTTACAAGCGAAAATATTTTTGAAAATGTTTCAGATTTTTAAATAATGCGCACTGCTTTTATTTACTTTCAATTTCAAATGGCCTCGTCGTGGAACTGTTGCCTGATGACAAACCGAATATATAATTTCCAGGAGTAAGGCTGCCAATATTGATCATATTGGAATTTATGCCTGTGATCGAATTGAATTTTTGCTCCAAAACGACCTTGCCATTGATATCATAGATGGCAATATTGAATGTTTCTGTATAATCAGTATAAAAACTATAGTTCAACAAATTTTGTGCAGGATTGGGATATAGGTTTAACCCGGAAATACTTTTGTTATCAGTGTTGTCAATCCCGGATTTGAAAGTTACCACGATCGTATCTGATATATTACATTTTCCGACTTTAAGTGTAGCCCAATAAGTTCCTGACTGGCTAACCTGGATGGAATCTCCAACTGCACCCGTGGACCAGGTCGTAGCCGGATAGCCGGAGTGAAGCGTCAGAGTTTTGCCTTTTGCGAGGGTGGTATCATTGCCAAGGTCTATTTTATAACTACTCACACCACTTATATGAAAGGTATCTGTAATGACACAGGAACCATTATTAACCCTTACCCAATATTTGCCGGGACCGACCGTCTTTGTGCGGCTTGTGTCACTATCATTCCAGTAATACTGTGCTCCGGGGTTTCCTGCATCAAGTGTTATGGTTTCTCCATTGCAAAGTGTTGTATCTGTTTTTACAGGATAAAGTCCGGCACTTATATTTACGATGCGTGCAAAGGTATCTATAATGCCGGCATAGTTCCATGCTATAAGGTGCACTATATATTCTCCCGGGGTTTTATAGAAATGGATACTTGTTCTTTGGGTAGAGGTATCAGCGGTTCCTGAAGTACTATCCCCGAAGTCCCAATGAAATGATGGACTGGAAAGGTTCTGAAAGGGGGTAAAAACAGTAGAACTGTTACTACAAAAACCTGAAATAGTATAAGGCTGCAAATACATAGAAGATGTAAGGGCTTGCCAGTCCGGTTGGCTATAATCAGGCGCTACATAAACGGGTGTTACCACTGAAGCTATATTAATGGTTTGGGTATCAGGGATAGCAGAACTACATGCCCAGTCATAGCCTTTTGTGGGCGGTACGGTTGGCCAGACTATAGAGTTTAATTGGCGGTCGAAGAGATATAAACTGCTGTTGTCTATATTGCCTGTGTTTTGGTCAAAGTTTAGGGTTGAAACAATACACCCCCCATTCCTTAGAGGAAGAAACGATTCAGTTTCCTGAAGCCAGTTTTTGTTGATAACGGATTCTTTTATAAGGTTATAATTGTTATCATACATACGCAATGATGTGAAAGATGTATCAGACGTTCTCGTTTGAACAAGGTTACAAACAATAAGCGTGTCTTGGTGAGAAACGGAATATAGTGGACCCAAATAATCAAGCTTTTCAGTGGTATCGTAAAGGATATTGCCCGTTTCTATAAGATCCTTGTTAAAGGATGAAAACATAGCCTGTCTTCTCCCGCTATTTTGAAATACTGCACATGCCTGCCTTAGAGTATTTCCACTGAATGCCAACGGCCCAACGCCATTATAAACCTGATTATAACCAATGACTGTTCTGTTTAATGGATTTAAAGAAGTATCTACCGACCGCACACCTGAAAATGCATATTCCGTAGTGGTATCTGAATCTATGGAAATATAAATGGACTGGACAAGATACAAAGTATCTGAATTTGGAAGTTGGTATATCATACCAGCATCCCCCTCATAGGAATTGTAATGTAGAACAGTCCCATTTTTATCGAACTTAATCAATGTAACAGGTTTTCGTAAATGATCGTCATAACCATTTATATCTTCAGCACACATATAGTAGTCATTTTTACTAACAATGACATTTACAGGCCATGCACCTCCGTGTGCCGATTTTATATACTTGCCCCACTGCAAATTGGCACATTTATCAAATTTTAGAATGGCGATATTCCCACTTGAGTCCACAGTAGGATTGCCGATCGGATTTTTATAAACATCTGCTGTTAAAACAAAGCTAGAATCATAGGTGTTGACAATGCTTTGTATAAATGATATATTATTCAATGTCTTTTCCCAAAGAACTTTTCTTTCCGTCGAATACTTTATAAGATATACAGGGGTATTGCTCGTGTCGCCGAAAATTTGGACGAGGATACCCCCATCATAGGTTTCGTCCATAACACTGACTAATTTACCGGGATATTTATTGAAAAGCCACTCATTTTGGGCGGCAATTCTCTGTAAAAAGAAAAGCATAAAAAATGCCAACAAGAAAACGACTTTAAACGCCCCATTGCCATTTCGTAGAAATGAAAAATCAGATAAGGAAAACCTCGCAGGTTTTAAAAACCTGCGAGGTTTAAAATTCATATTATTTCGGCTTTCCTCTTTTTCTCTGCGAGCCATCTTATTGTCACATCGATCCCGACGCTTGGGAGCTATATCTGAATCTAATTCGCATATAAATATATCGGCTTCAATCAAATTCTTCACGAATCCTGAATGACATTTGGAGGTGTTAGAATAGTAAAAAGAGAAAGCCGTCTTAATCATTGTTTTACAAAATTATACTTTTCAGTGTTTCCAGGGCAAGTAATCTCAATAATATAAGTACCCTCAGACAATTGCCTTATATCAATGCCTTTTGATTCGCTGCCAGGTGAGACCCTCGCCCTCGCTCGCGTCCCGCGAGTGTGAGTATCCCCGGCCTCTGGCCGATTAAATATATAAAACCACTATATTTGGCCCATGTCTGAATTTAGAAAAACATGGCCTGGCAACCTTTATTTTGTAACACTAACAGTTGCTGGATGGGTTGATGTATTTACAAGGGATATATACAAAGATATAATCGTAGAAAACCTGCAATACTGCCAAAACAACGAAGGGCTTGAGATTTATGCTTATGTTATTATGACAAACCATTTGCATTTGGTGGCAAGAAGAGACCATGAAAAAACACTTACCGAAATGCTTGGAAGGTTTAAAAGTTTCTCGAGCAAACAAATATTGAAACAGATTGCTGACAATCCACAGGAAAGCCGCAAAGAATGGCTGCTATACCTTTTTGAATATTTTGCAAAATCCAGTAAACAATATTCTGATCATCATTTTTGGCAATACACGAATGCGCCTTTAGAGTTGTTCACTCCCGAAGTTATTATGCAAAAAATTGACTATACACATTACAACCCTGTCCGTGCAAGGATAGTAACAACCCCTGAATCATATTTTTACTCCAGTGCCTGTCCAGATAGTCCATTGATAACATTGAGAATATGAAAGAATTATATTTAACAATAGGCCAGAGGCCGGGGATACTCACACTCGCGGGACGCGAGCGAGGGCGGGGTAATATGGGCCAAAAATTAATCGTAAATACTGCAGAATATGCACCAGGCATATATATTTATCAGTTAACCATGAATGGAAATACGGAGAAAACGGGTAAATTTGAGGTAAGCCATTAGGATATACCCCATGACCCTAAAAAAATATCAATTTAATCAACAGAGTCACTTTAGAGTGACTCTGTTTGTTTTCAAGTATATATGGCCTTTATTGTATGTTTTATTCATTTTTAAATCTCTAACTGCTCAAGCGCAACTTGATAATTATTGGACTTGGAATTTCCATTCCCTTGATTTTAATTCCCAAACGCCTAAACCTGGATTATCATCAGGCGCTATGGGTTCCACTATTTGTGACAGCAGTGGCAAACTTCTTTTTTATTGTGACGGTAACATTGTATATGATCGAAAAAATGATACAATGCCTTATTTTAAGAGCACATACCCAATGGAATATTATAATGTGATCATAATTCCAAAAAACAATTTCGAATACTACATTTTTGGTATAAATAATCTAACTTCTCAATTTCATCTTTTACTATACAATGTGGTTGACATTCGCCTAAACAATGGATTTGGTGATGTGGAAAAGAGCAGACCTGACACTTTGTACAAAGGAGTTTTTTATACTTTAAGTGCAACTTATAAGCATGGTGGAGGATTCTGGCTTTTTACAAAAAACTTAGATAGTATTTATGCCTTTCCAGTAGATAGTAATGGAATAGGAAAACCTGCAAAATCATATATGTATGAGAAATTAAGCAATGAAAAAACCTTAGATCCGGTGCGATCTTATGGTCAATATGCCATCAGACCCTCACATGATGGCCGGATGGTTGTTACGACCTGTTCAATTGAAACTCCAAGTCCGGTTTATTATTCTTTTTCAACAGTTTATGCCTATGACTTTAACAATACAACAGGACAGTTCAGCAATCAGCGACTTTTGACTTCTGATTCAGTTGCTCCCGGTATTCAATACTTTGGCGAATTTTATGGTTGTGCTTTTTCAGCAAACGACTCACTATTGTACATTGCTCATGACCCTCCTGCCCCAACATTTAAAACGCCTTACCCTGATGATATTGTTTATCAGTTTCAGCGCTACGCGACAGACATAAAGGCTTCTTTATTTAAAATTTATTTAGGTGATTCTTCAATTGGGGATTCCATTAGTTCAATTGCAGATATAAAGGAAGGACCGAATGGCAAAATTTATTTGGCTTTTTTTAAGATTGGTCAAAATTCAAGCCTAAACAATCTTGGGATTCTTAATTATCCTGATAGGGTTGGGAAGGCGTGTAATCTTAATTTAAGTGGTCCCTTATATTTGTGTGATAATTCTGCCATGGGGAGCGAAAGCTATAGTGGAGGGTTCCCGCTAACCATTTCAGGTTATTCCCCTCTAAGTTATGTCCATTCAGGCCAATGCGGTCTACTTAATTTCAATGCAAAATCAGATTCCCTTTTTACAAAGTACACATGGTATATGCAGGATATCAATGGCAATACAATTGATAGTGTAACTGGTGCAAACATAAAATATAGCTTCAAAAAGAGCGGGAAGTATATTGTCACCTTACAGGGAATGAGCAAAGCCGGGTATAAAAAATGGTACTCAGATACGATATTATATAACACAAAACCGATAGCGCATTTTTCTGTCTCACAAGGCAGTTTTTGCCAGTACAATCATATCGTGTTCACAAGCCAAAACCAGACTGACACTTCGGGTGAAAGTTGGCATTGGGATTTTGGCGATCTTGCTTCTAGCGTTGATTCTTCTGCACAGCCTGCACCCGAGCATATTTATAGCAGTACAGGGACTTATACAGTAAAACTTTCAAATACCATCGGGGTTTGCACAGCTGATACAACGATGGTCCTCAATATTTTACCCGCCCCCAAACCCGGTTTTAGAGTTTCTGATAGTGTTGGCTGTCAACCTTTAATTGTAAAATTAACATCAAATGCTACTGGGACCATTACCAAAACCTATTATGATTTCGGCAATGGCACAAATGCATCAGTTTCTTCTCCTACAGTAGTTTACTCTTCGGCGGGAAGCTACAAAATCCTTCAGGAAGTTACAGGGCCTAATGGCTGTGTCACCAAAGATTCTGCAAACATCACAGTGAACCCTACTCCAGACGTAAAATTTCAAGGAACAGATTCCGTTTGTGTGGGCACGGAAATCCAGTTCGGCTTCCCTCCTATCGCAGGCTATATTTATTCATGGACTTCCCTGCCGCGAGGCTTTATTTCCGATCTTAGCAAACCGATAGATATTCCAAAACTGACCACGACATACGATCTAAAAGAAACCATATCAGCAACAGGATGCACGGATTCTGGAAAAGCCGTTTATTGTTTTGTTGAGCAACGGCCCATTGCTGCATTTGCTTACAAATACCTGAGAGGTTTTGATTACCAGTTCTCCGTGAAAAGATCAAAAAATGTGAGTTATAGTTTTGATTTTGGTGATTCTCAGCACATATCTTTAATCAAAAATGATAGTTCCATATCCCATACTTTTCCAGGCAATGGAACCTATATAGTTACGCTAACGGCAGTATCTGATACAGATTTAAAATGTGAATCAACCATTACCGACACTATTATTATCAATGAACCTTTTTCGCTCAATATCTTCCCAAATCCATTTAGCCTTCAAACAGATATCAATTATTTGTTGCTTAAACCCGGCCATGTAAAAATATCGCTCACAGATGAAATCGGGAGGCAGATCGGCACTTTGGTTGACAAACAGCTTGCTCCCGGTGAATATGATACTGAGTTCAATGCACCCCTTTGGGAGACCCGCCCGGGGATGTATTTTGTGCTTTTCCAGTTAGATGATACGTTGATTGTAAAGAAGATCATTCAGATGGAATCGATTTTTTATTAAAATTTATCCGTGGTCGGTGTCCTCACCGACTACCTTAACTAACCGACATTGATTTTAAATTCGAAATCAAAACTTTCCTGTTTATAGAATACGCATTTTGTACTTTTGCCGCTCATGCAGGAGTTTTTCAGAAAATACGGGGTACTTTTATTTATCCTTTTTATGGGTTTTGTCGCCTTCAGGCATTATGGCGTCATAACCCCGAAAAACCAGGTGATAAGGGCAGATGGCAAAGGCTATTATGCCTATCTGCCGGCTGTTTTTGTGTATAATGACAACCAGATGAATTTCCTGTATTACTATGAAGGCAAATATGATCTGCCGGAGGATTTTGCTGAATTCAGGGCTTACCAGAACGGGAAATATCTTGATAAATACTATGCCGGGCTTGCCATTTTGCAGCTCCCGTTTTTCCTGGCCGCCCATGCTATTTCACATATTTGTGGCTTGCCAACGGATGGTTATGCGCCGCTTTATCAGCAGTTTTTTATTTTAGGAAGCCTGTTTTACCTGTTCATGGGTATGCAGGCGCTCATGTATTTTTTAATCAGGTTAAAAATAAAGCCGTTTCATGCCTGGCTGGCCATGCTGCTCATTTTATTCGGTACCAATTGTTATCATTATGCCGTGTATGAGCAATGCATGACGCATATCTACAACCTAAGCCTGATGTGCATATTTATATATGGAATGCAAAGGGTATTTTATGATGATTCGAAAAAATGGATTTTAATTTCTTTGTTTGTATTGGGGCTTATTTTTATTGTCAGGCCTACCAATCTTATCATTGTGTTTTTTATCCCATTTATTGCAGGCAGCTGGTCGGAGTTAAAATCAGGAATTATTAAAATTTTAAAAAGTCCCAAATTCCTGGTAGGTGGTATGTTGCTGGCAGCCATTCCCGTTTTGATTCAATGTGAGCTATGGTACTGGCAAACAGGCCATTTCTATGCATACAGCTATGGTAAAGAGGTAATGGAATGGACCAATCCTAAAATTTATCATATTCTTTTCAGCTATCGCAGCGGTTGGTTTCTATGGTCTCCTCTGGCTTTTATAGGGATTTGCATGCTTACGTTGTTATACAAAAGCCCGTTTCGGATGTTTTCAATCCTGACTTTTATGTTTTTCGTTATTTATGTTCTTTCCTGCTGGTGGACACCTGATTATGGATGGCGTTTTGGTTCCAGGGTTTTTATTGATTATTTGTTTGTTGTCGCCATTGGCTTTGCTTATGCTTTTGATAAGATAAAATCAGCTTATCTCAGGATTGCATTTTCTGTTGTTTGTATTATTGGCTTATTTGTAGCCCAGGTTCAGGCTTATCAGTACAGAAAGGAAATAATTACATGGGATAACATGAATGAGACGTTGTACTGGCGGGTTTTTCTGCAAACTGGTAAGGCATACCAGCACTGGCTTAATGAAAAAAACTATTATCAGCAGCAAACTATCGTTGAAAACGGTATAGAACAGAGCTTTACAAATGGATTTGAAGAACCCGGGACCTGGAACAGCGATGATAACCGAACAAGCTATTTTTCCAGAACGGGTACTTATTCTTATATCATAGATGACAAACATATTTTCAGTCCGGCTTTTAAATATACACTCACAGATTATATATTAAAAAATGACTCAATAGTCCAGGAAAGTGTTTGGTTTTTTGGCCCGCAGCCTGAAAACACACGCCTTGTTATCAGGGTGGATAGAAACGACAAAATGATATCCTGGGATGACATGCAGTTCCGCCGTTTTGTAAATGAAAGTGGTACCTGGACCCGCGCGGTTTTTCACTTGCCACTTGCAAAGAATTTAAAAGCCGGGGATGTTATGTCGTTCTTTGTATACAATGGTGATAGTAAGAACAGGTTTTTCCTGGATGATTTCAGGGTTGATTTTATCCGGAAATAAGATATGCACTTTGAATATTTAGACATATTGCTGGTTATCATTGGTTTTGCAGCCGGCATTATCGGTACATTAATCGGTGCAGGTGGTGGTTTTATTCTCATGCCGGTATTGATTCTATTATGGCCCGATAAAAATCGTGAAATCATTACCAGCGTATCACTGGCTGTTGTTTTTGTGAATGCGTTTTCAGGTACTACCGCCTATTTAAAAATGAAACGGGTGGATATCAGATCAGGAATCGTCTTTGCAATTGCCACCATTCCGGGCGCTATCATCGGGGCACATACAACACAGTTTATGCCTAAACAGGTTTTTGATCCCATCTTTGGAAGCCTGATGATCCTTATTTCCGTATTTTTATTTTTCAGGTCCTCACAAATGGGGGAGCAGCTTGCCGAAACCCATGGAGCCATAAAGCGGCATATTATTGAAAGTGATGGTACAGAACATTATTTCCGGTTTGACATGTGGAAGGGAATACTGGCAAGTCTTTTTATAGGCTATATATCCAGTTTTTTTGGCATCGGCGGTGGCATTATTCATGTTCCTGTATTAGTGGGTTTCCTGAATTTTCCTGTGCATATTGCCACAGCTACATCCCATTTTACCCTTGCAGTTTCTGCCCTGGCAGGCACTATTGAACATATTATTGATGGTACCCTTGATACAGTGGTATGGCAAACTATTTTTATCAGCTTCGGCGTTTTTTTCGGGGCCAAAATCGGGGCCCGATTATCTAAAAAAGTTCACGGCAGTTTTATTATTAAGGGAGCTGCTATTGCCTTAGGAATTGTCGGTATCCGGATTATTTTTCTTGACATTATTAAAATGTAAATTTGGGCTTATCAGATCAACCGGCAGAGATAGAGAGCCTCATTATTATCTTTTATTGATATAAAAAGTACATCAATCCATTTTTCTCCAGTCTTTTTTTGTAAAAAAACTTATCGTTCTTTGCACCATATATTAAATCTATGAAAGGTATTATTCTGGCCGGGGGATCCGGTACTCGGTTACATCCACTTACCATTGCCATGAGCAAGCAAATGATGCCTGTTTATGATAAACCGATGATCTATTATCCCCTGTCCGTTTTAATGATGGCTGGTATTAAGGATGTACTGATTATTTCAACGCCTATGGATCTGCCGAATTTCAAACGTCTGCTTGGAGATGGTTCCCAGATCGGCTGTCATTTTGAATATGCGGAACAGGCCGTGCCAAATGGCCTTGCACAGGCTTTTGTAATAGGGAAGGATTTTATCGGAAAGGATAGCGTGGCACTCGTTTTGGGTGATAATATTTTTTTCGGGGAAGCCCTGGGCGGCTCCCTCCGGCAATGTATTGATCCTGAAGGTGGGATCATTTTTGCATACCCGGTTGGCGATCCGGAACGTTATGGTGTTGTGGAATTTGATACAGATATGAAGGCAATAAGTATTGAGGAAAAGCCAAAAGAGCCTAAATCTTCTTATGCTGTTCCGGGATTATACTTTTATGACAATGATGTTGTGGAGATTGCCGCAAATTTATCGCCATCTGCAAGAGGAGAATATGAAATTACAGATGTGAATCGGATCTATCTTGAAAGAGAAAGACTCAATGTTAAAATTCTCTCCAGAGGTACTGCCTGGCTTGATACAGGAACTTTTGAATCATTGATGCAGGCAAGCCAGTATGTACAGGTTATAGAGAACCGCCAGGGACTAAAAATCGGTTGTATTGAGGAAATTGCATACCGGCAAGGATTTATAGACGAGGAAAAACTCAGGAATATTGCCGGGGCTCTTCTGAAAAGCGGGTACGGTCAATATTTACTCAATCTCCTCAAAAACTAGGTTCCTCGATAAAATTCATAATTGCTATCGCGAGCCTTGGGGTTCGTAATTCAAAATTCGTAATTGAATTTAAGCTCAGTTTTGCCGCAAAATTAAAATTGTCCGTGGTCGGTGCCCTCACCGACTGTCCGTGGTCGATGTCCTCACCGACCACCTTGTCCGTGGTCGGTGTCCTCACCGACCACCTTAACTAAACCAATTGATTCATAATTCCAGTTCCGGCGCTCCTAATTGAATTTTAAGCTTAGTTTTGCCGCAAAATTAAAATTATGAGTCTTGTTATAGTTGGTTCCATGGCATTCGATGAAATAGATTCGCCTTTTGGAAATTCGGGAAGGGTAATAGGGGGTTCTGCAACTTATAGCAGTATATCGGCTTCCTATTTTGCTTCTGACATAAAAGTGGTTTCAGTTGTTGGAGAAGATTTCCCTGAAGACGCTATGGCAATGCTTCGGGAAAAGAATATCAATCTTGAAGGCGTAGACATAAAAAAAGGCCGGAAAAGCTTTTTCTGGCATGGCAGATATCATAATGATCTCAATTCAAGAGATACATTGGTAACCGAATTGAATGTGTTGGGAGATTTTAACCCGGTACTCCCGGAAAGTTTTAAGAATACAGATTTTTTATTCCTTGGCAACCTGAGTCCGGATGTCCAGTTATCCGTAATTGCACAAACTACCAAACGCCCGAAACTGGTAGCCATGGATACTATGAATTTCTGGATGGACATTGCCCTGGATGCACTCAAAAATACTTTAAAAGAAATAGATCTTCTGATTATTAATGATGAAGAAGCCCGCCAACTTTCCGGTCAGTATTCCCTGGTGAAAGCAGCACGATTGATAAGAGAAATGGGGCCGAAATTCCTGATCATCAAAAAAGGGGAACATGGTGCTCTTTTATTCCATAAAGACGAAATATTCTTTGCCCCTGCACTGCCTCTGGAAGAGGTTTTCGACCCAACCGGAGCCGGTGATACATTTGCGGGCGGCTTTATGGGTTATATCGCTCATACAGGTGATATCACTTTTGAGAATATGAAGAGGGCTGTTATTTACGGCAGCGCAGCAGCTTCATTTTGCGTAGAAAAATTTGGCACCAAAAGACTGGAAGAATTAACCGGCCCTGAGATTACGGAACGGGTACAAAAATTCGTGAAACTGGTTGATTTTAAGGTTTGAAAAATAAGTAATAAAAAAATGCTCATTGATTCAAAATCAATGAGCGTTCCCTTTATCTACTGAAAATCGGATTTGTCTTACATCTTAACCAGGTGCTTTGATACAAATTGGTCATCTTTAATAAATTGCAGCAGGTACATTCCCTGGGTTAAATGATATTTTTCTGCATCAATTTCAATTTTATAATTCCCGGCAACATCCGTTTCATCGGCAATTATTCCAATCTGCCTTCCCGTTAAATCAAATAGGACAATCCTTATTTTTCCTGTATTTACAAGACTATATTGAACGGAGGTTGTTGATTGAAATGGATTTGGGAAAAGTTCGATATTGAAATCATTTTCCGGGCTCTCCTCAATACCAGAGACTGTTACATTTATTGTAGAATCCATAGCAAATGAGCAACCGTTAGTGCTTGTTACTGTGAGTTTTACCGAATATGGGTTATTATGCGCATAGATGTGCTTCGCCAAGTGCCCTGAAGCCGTGTCACCATCGCCGAGATTCCAGTAATAAGCTTTGTAATTCAGACTGCTGTCCTGGGCATGCAAGTAAGTGGTTTTGCCTGAAAATGTTGCTTTCCAATTTGCATTAGGCAATGGCACAGTGGTTATTTTTACGGAATTTGTTTTGGAGCAACCTGTTGCATTATTTGTTTCAGTAAGGTAATAAATGGTTGTCTGTGTTGGGTTTACCTGTGGATTGTCTGAGTTTGATATAAAACCCGGGGGTATGGAAACCCATGAGAATGAATCAGGTGCAGAAGAGGTGTCCCCGATATTAATGCTTGAGCCTGCACAGATTGACTTTGAAGGCCCTGTTAAAGCTGGAGGGACTGGATTTACGAATATTACGACTGTGTCGTTTGCAATACAGTTGGATGCATTGTCAGTAACCTGCAGATAATATATTGTGGTTTTAGATGGACTTACGACAGGATTACCTGTTGCATTTGTAAATCCTGGTGGGTTTGAAGACCAGGAATAACTTTTGCCCGTAACAGGTTTGGAGCCCAGCGTATCAGTTGTGCCCTGGCAAATGGCTTTATCGGTTCCGGCATTGGCTGAAACGGAATTTACTACCACGATGACAGAATCTTTTCTGGAACAGCCTGTGGCTGATATGGTTTCCAACAGATAATATTTAGTGCTTACCAAAGGAATTGTTGTAGGATAGCTGCTGTTTGAGCTAAATCCTTTGGGAACAGATGACCATGAATAAGTATGCCCCGTAGTTGCATTTGTACCCAATTGTACAATATTCCCAAGGCAGATATTCTGCGTTCCACCGTTATAGGCAACCGGCTGAGGATTGGTGGTAATAATGACGGTATCCGTTTTTGTGCATCCGGTGGCCGTAATGGTTTCAGTAAGTATGTAATCAGCAGTTCCTGTTGGAATCACTGTCGGGTTGCTGGAAGTTCCGGTGTATCCTGCAGGTTTTGATTTCCAGGAATAGATATCGCCAGTCACTGCTTTCGATCCGATAGATACATTGGTTCCGGCACATACAGTCTGATTAGGCCCTGTGGCTGCCGCAGGTAATGGGTTAAAGCTGACGGTGACGGTATCTCCGGCGATACATCCCGTAGATGTTGTCTGATCAGAAAAATAATAGCTTGTGACAACAATTGGACTCACTGTGGGGTTGCTCTTGGTACTGGTAAATCCTGACGGTGATGAAGTCCAGCTATATAAATGACCCGAAACAGCACTTATACCAATGCCGACTGATCCATTCGGACATATTTTCTGGTTGCCTCCTGCGCTTGACCTGGCTTCAGGGTTTACATAGATCGTTGTGTGGCCATAACCAAGACATCCGGTTGCACTGTCTATTTCTGTTTCATAATATACGGTTGATACTTTTGGGCTCACAGTAGGATTGCTGATACCAGCCGTAAAAGTGCCCGGCACAGATGACCAGGAATATAAATGGCCGGGGAATGGTTTTAAGCCAAGGGTAAAACTGGCACCGTAGCATATAGTATCTTTACCCCCTGATTTGGGCGTAGGAATCTGGCCAACGGTTACAAAGGCAGAATCTTTTGCGGCACAACCTCCTGAAAATGTTGTTTCCGTAAGATAATATTTTCTTGAACTCTTCGGAGTTACCGACGGATTGGCTGAGTTCGAACTAAATCCGGCAGAATCGGATGTCCAGCTGAATGATACGCCTGTAGGAACACTGCTTGGGCCGAGCAACACGCTATTCCCGGAGCAAACTGTTTTAGGTCCTCCCGCGTCCACTTTAGGATAAGCCACAAAAATTACCTTGGTAATTAAAGTATCATTTGTCGGCATGGAATCAACAACCCCGTTTGGTTTTGAAGTCCATACTTTAAAGGTATCGGTGCCCCCTGCAAAGGTAAGCGTAGCCAGTTTAACTGGTACAATGCTGTCAGGTGATAATGTCCCTGACCAGCTGATCGGAGTTTGAACCTTACCGTTCAGAGACCAGCCAATGGTGGCAGAAGTTAAATTCTTTGTCCCAAAATTTTCAAGCATGGCCGTGATGGATTGTTTTCCTGCACAGGACCCCGATGGCATAATGGCTATTCCGGCATCGTTGGCTAAGCTTTTAAAATAGAACCCGGCCAGAAAAGCATCATTATTGCCCGAAGAGTAACCGGAGCTATAGCCGCCGGAGGTAGCTATACCCGAAGTACTGGTTGTATTTCCTGAAATATAAGTATTGCCATTGGCGTCAGCATGAATATCGTAGCCAACATCTGTGCCAGAACCGCCATAATAAGAACCGTACATAAGATTGCCTGCTGGGGAAAATTTGCTTAAAAAAGCATTTTGTGTTCCTGCCAAAGAAGTTAAATAGGCTTTGGGGGTGGCGATTCCTGTAGTGCTGTTTGTATATCCTGTGACAAAAATACTTCCCGTTGGATCCGTTGCCAGGTTAAGCCCCACGTCTGTTCCGCCACCGCCGTAGTACGTACTCCATATCATGGTACCCGTGGGTGAAAATTTCGATAAAAAGGAATTGGTTGAACCATTTAGCGTGGGCTGATACGGTATATTTGATGTTATTCCTTTACTGCTTGCTGTCTGTCCATTCACATATATATTGCCAAACTGATCCGTAACGTCACCCCATGTGAATTCATAAGCAGTACCTCCCTGATAGGTAGCCCAGTTCAGGCTGCCTGATGGAGAGAAACTGGCGACAAACCCATCATTATTGCCTCCAAATTTTGGTTGCCAAGCATTAGCAGTAGCAATGGCGCTGCTGCTGGACGTGCCACCCACCATTATGACATTCCCATTATGATCCGTAGCAAGATTATTTGGACTTTCGGTTCCACTGCCTCCATAATAGGTACTCCATTTCAATTGCCCGGAAGAATCATATTTGGCAAGCCCGGCATCCTGGCTTCCGCCGTATGACGTCTGGTACGCACCGGTAGTTGCAATTCCGGAACTGCTGCTGACCCATGCTGTAATGAATACATTTGCTGAAAGATCAGTCGCGAGAAATAATGACTGGTCATTTCCGGTTCCACCATAATAGGTGGCCCAGATTCTTGAACCATCATATCTGAATTTTACAACATAACCATTATAACTGGCAGAGCCACTTCCTCCTATTAAAGATTGATATGCGCCGGAAGTCGCTATGCCTGAAGTGCTTGAGGTTGCACCGGTCATGTAGATATTCCCTAGTATATCGTTACTCAATCCCCACCCATCATTATATCCATTGCCGCCATAATAGGTACACCATTGCAGTCCACCGCCTGAAGAAAATTTAGCCAGAAAGGCATCATAAGTTCCATAACTTGTTTGGAAAGCACCCGATGTGGAAATGTTTGATGTCGGAGATGTTGATGGGCCACACATTAATACATTCCCGCTATTATCTGTCCATACTGCTTCGCCATAATTTCTTGTTCCTCCGCCCAGGTAGGTGCCCCAGCTCAGGGTTGGGTCTATGGTAAGTGTTTGGCTATGATCGTATTCAGTAACCCGGAATGAAACCGTATTATTGCTTTTCACAAAACTGCTCGGGATAATTGTTTTGCCGGGAAGATAAGAAACCGGTTTGCTGTCGGTCATGTCAATCATTTCGTTCACATAATGCAGCCCTCCATCAGCCAGGCTTTCCAGGGTTTGTAGCCCGTTCCACTGCAACTGAATATCGTTCACTTTACCACCGGGGCGAACCACAAATTCATATTCTACAGCACCGCTAATCGCATGCAACTGCAAATCGATATAAGGGTAGATATTCTGGTAAACAATTGTCTTATAAGTATGTACCTTGTTAATACCTGATTCTGGTGTATAAGACGTATAATAATTCTCGTAATAGGCTTGCTGGTCCTGTCCGGTAATCAATGCACTCAGGTCTGCATTTTCAAGAACCATATCCGTACGGCTCGTCACAGTTTTTAATTTTCCATTTGAAACCATATCTTCCATCCATCGTCTCCGCTCCAGGGCATTCTGAGGGTTTTGTGGCATTTGTATCGGATCAACATCCTGTCCGTTGGCATCCACAAATTTTTTGAAAACAAAACTGATCATTCCCGGTCTGCAATAAATTTCAGGCCCGCCATCATGACTGTAGTATTTGATATCAGCATGGCTTTGTCCATTGGCATCTGCGAGTTGTCCTTTATTTTCCACAAAGCTCCAGTTATTATGATTAATGAGCTGCTGTGCGGAAGGTTTGATGACTTGTGCGCGGGTTGAAAATAAAAATCCGGAACCCGTTAAAATTAATATTGAAAACAACAGGGAACTTAGGTTGAAATGTTTCATAATGAGTTGTTTTAAAAACCAAATATAGCAAATATTCGATACGAGGTATCTCCAAATGGCAACTTTTTTAAATGGTTTCACAGCATTACGCCATAGACTGGGATAATTTTGAGAACTTTGCGGATATGGACTATTCAAATCTGATGGCAATTTCACCTATTGATGGTAGGTATAGCAGCAAAACCGGACCGCTTTCCTCTTATTTTTCTGAATACGGACTTATCCGCTACCGCGTTCAGGTAGAGATAAAGTACTTCCTGGCTTTATGCCGCATCCCATTGCCCCAACTGGCTTCCTTCCCGATTGACAGTATCCCGAAACTTGACAATATATACCTGAGTTTCACCGAAGAAGATGCCGCAAAAATAAAGGCGTTTGAAAAAACAACGAATCATGATGTAAAGGCTGTTGAATATTTTCTTCGTGAAAAATTTGACATACTGGGTATTGGTCTTTTTAAAGAATTTATTCATTTCGGACTCACTTCGCAGGATATCAATAATACCGCAGTTCCGATTTCTTTAAAAGAAGGCATCCGTAACGAAATCATTCCCGAACTTGAAAAAATTCAACAAATGATAACGGGTTTCAGTAAAGAATGGGCCGAAATCCCTTTATTGGCCCGCACACATGGTCAACCGGCATCACCCACCCGGCTGGGGAAAGAGTTTATGGTTTATACTGATAGAATTGGCAAACAGCTTTCACAGTTGAAAACAAGGAAATATTTCGGAAAATTTGGTGGTGCAACCGGGAATTTTAATGCCCACCATATAGCTTATCCCGATATTAAATGGGATGTGTTTGCCAATGATTTTTTAAAGGATGACCTTGAGTTGAATAGAAACCAGCATACAACGCAAATTGATCATTATGATGAACTTGCGGAACTATTTGACAATATGAGACGCATTCATGTCATTTTTATTGATCTCTGTCGCGATATCTGGACCTATGTATCCATGGATTATTTCAAACAGGTTGTAAAAGCAGACGAAGTGGGTTCTTCTGCCATGCCACATAAGGTAAACCCGATTGATTTTGAAAATGCTGAGGGTAATCTTGCTTATGCCAATGCTATTCTTGATTTTTTAAGCAATAAGCTGCCTGTGAGTCGTTTGCAGAGAGATCTGACTGATTCAACAGTGATGCGAAATGTAGGCGTACCACTGGCGCATGGCCTGGTTGCCTATAGTTCAATTCTGAAAGGTCTTGGCAAACTCATTGTAAACAGGGATAAAATAAACCAGGATCTCGAAGAGAACTGGGCGGTTGTGGCAGAAGCCATTCAGACCATATTGCGGCGCGAAGGATATCCTAATCCGTACGACAAACTGAAGCAGTTTACCAGGGGCAAGCACAATCTCGATAAAAATGTATTTGATTCTTTCATTGAAAGCCTGGATGTGGCTGATAATCTTAAAGATGAATTAAAAAAGGTTAGTCCTTTTAATTATACAGGGATATGAAATCGTAATTCGTAATTTGAAATTGCTATCGCGAGACTTCGTGTTCGTAATTCATATTCGCCTTAACTTTACAGCCGGATATGCTTAAAAAAAAAGTCACTTTCTTCGGCTCTATTATTCTGACCATAACTGCTATTTCTATTTGTCTGCAATGCAGCAGATTTGGAGGCAAAACGTCGCCAGAAAATAATGGCGAAGCCTCTAAATGGCAAAACCTCGGTGCTGATGCACAGTATGTGGGGATGAAGACCTGCCGAAGCTGTCATGAAGCGATATACCAGAGTTTCATTAAAACAGGGATGGGCAAATCTTTCGGACCTGCGACTGCCCAAAGAACAGCAGGTAATTTTCATCATAATGCACCGCTGTATGACAAATATAAAGATCTTTATTACCTGCCTTATCTTAAAGACAGCCTGTTGTTTGTGAAAGAATATAGATTGAACAACAGTGATACTGTTTATGCACGGACAGAAAAGATTAATTATATCATTGGCAGTGGGCATCATACCAATTCGCATATTATCAATGAGAACGGGTATCTTTACCAGGCTCCTTTCACATTTTATACACAAAAGGGCGATTGGGATTTCCCACCAGGATTTGAAAATGGTCAGAACAGCCGTTTCAGTAGAGAGATAGGAATCGAATGTATGAGCTGTCATAATACCCTTCCCGGTTTTGTATCCGGATCGGTAAATAAATACAGTTTTGTTCCCGACGGGATTGGCTGTGAGCGTTGTCATGGTCCTGGTTCTTTGCATGTAAAAAACAAACTTGCCGGATTGATCGCAGATACTTCAAAAGGACCTGATTACACGATTGTGAATCCCAAAAAACTACCTTATGATCTCCAGATTGATGTTTGCCAGCGTTGCCATTTACAGGGAGATGCCGTATTAAAACCAGGCAAAACTTTTTTTGATTTCAGGCCGGGAATGAAGTTGAGCACAGTAATGGATGAGTTTTTGCCGGTATATCAAAACCAGGAACACGGATTTCTAATGGCTTCCCAGGCCGAACGGCTTCAGAAAAGCCAATGCTTTTTGAAAACACAAAATAAAGAACAGGAGGACAGATTGAATTGTATGACGTGTCATAATCCTCATATAAGTGTAAAATATACACCGGAACAGTATTTCCTGGATAAATGCAAAGGCTGCCATATCAATACTCATCACAATGATCCCAAGGTACTGCAAACCTCTGGCAGCAATTGTATTACCTGTCATATGCCACGTTCCTCAGCCATTGATATTCCGCATGTTACTATTACAGATCATGATATAAGGGTAGTACATCCACAAAAGGACAACGGAGCGGTTGGCATCGGAAAATTCCTTGGATTATCATGCATTAACGAGAAACACCCTGACAGTCTCACAATGGCCAGAGCCTATATGTATTTTTATGAAAAATTTGAACATCGTTCTGAAAATCTGGATTCTGCATTCAAATATTTAAAATCATTTTCTCCAGAAAAATACCCGGCGGATTATATTTATTTTTATTATCAAAAAAATAATTTTCAAATGGTGCTGAACACAATTTCTCATTCAACCGTTGCATTGCAGGATGCTGTGAGCAATTACCAGGTGGGCCAGTCTTATTTTAACCTGAGACAATTGCAGCAGGCCGTTCTTTATTTCAAAAAATCATGTGATCTTCAGCCTGATAATCTGGAATACCACGTGAAGCTTGCAACAGCTTATACATACGCGAGGAATTTCGACGCCGCAAAATCTGAGCTTAATTTTGTAGTTCATGAAAACCCAAAAACAATAGCAGCATGGAACATGATTGCATTTGTTGACCTGGCTTCCAACCGATTTGATGATGCCAGGAAAAGCCTTGATGAGACCTTTGCTCTTGACCCTGACTACGAACCGGGGCATATAAACATGGTAAAGTATTATATTGCCGTGAATAAGTTTAAAGAAGCACGACAAGAGATATCAAAAATATTGAAAAGAAATCCTGAAAGTGAAGAAGCCAAAGCGCAGCTGGAATTGTTAAATAAAGCTGGAGTTTGATTAAATTAAAAGATTAAAATATTGAAAATTAAAATATTAAAAAATAATTATGACCGGGATATCGTGCGTAATTCGTAATTCATAATTGTATATGTATAGTAATTCTGTAGAAATAAGAGTCAGATATGGGGAAACCGATAAAATGGGTTACTTGTATTATGGCAATTATGCCCAGTATTACGAAGTAGGGAGGGTGGAGGCGATCCGGAGTCTCGGACTAAGTTATAAGGAACTGGAAGACAGGGGTATTATGATGCCAGTTCTTGATATGCAGAGTACTTTTGTAAAACCGGCTTATTATGATGATGTTTTGAAAGTGACTACTACAATTACGGAATTGCCCAAAGTTCGTGCCTTTTTCAGCTATGAAATAACAAACGCGAATAATGATATTATTAATTACGGTAAAACAACATTAATATTTTTTGATTGGGAACGTCGGAAACCATGCCGTGCACCCGAGGAACTGGTAGAAAAACTAAGTCCGTTTTTTATATGATTAATAATAAGACCTATAAGTTAATTAAAAAGCTGGTTTTAAAGATCGGTTCTAAGTTATTGAGCTGGACAAAAATTGTGAAATTCCCATTTACCGGCGGATTGCCACTGTACTGGATCGGGTTATTTTTCTTCAGGAACCTTAAAAAAGAACCCATCAGTCTTAGGGCTTCTTCTATTGCATTCAATTTGTTTCTTTCGCTTTTCCCGGCTTTTATTTTTTTGTTTACCCTTATTCCCATTATCCCGGTTCAGGGGCTTCATGCTGAGATCCTGATTTTCCTTAAAACAATCATGCCTGGTTCGGCATTCAATATTGTTGCGGATAATCTGAGTGAGATCATGCAGACGCGCAGCGCCAAATTGTTATCAATAGGTATCATTGTATCCCTATATTTTGCCTCTAACGGTGTTTATTCTTTAATGCAGGCATTTCATAAAATGGATCCCAGGAGCTATTTGAGCCAAAAACTGGTTTCGATATATTTAACAATCGTACTTGGCACCGGATTGCTCATGGGGATGGCTCTTTTTGTATTGGCCAAGTACCTCCTTACTATTATTTCAGGATCTGAAGGTGTTCATTCTCATTTATATTATGATGCTGTATTATTCGGGCAATGGATCATGTTATTTATCCTGTTGTTTAGTGCGACAGTTATTATTTATCGGTATGGTGATATACGGGTAGAAAAAATAAGTCATGTAATCCCCGGATCCGTGTTAACATCTATCCTGGTTGTACTTACAAGTATCGCATATTCCTATTATGTAGGCAAATGGGCCAACTACAGCAGGTTATATGGTTCTTTGGGCGCCATGATCATTACAATGCTGTGGTTGTATTTCAATTCTATGGTTATTATCGTGGGCCATGAATATAACAGGAGCGTTACACATGCACGCATGATTATCAAGCGAAAAAAGGAAGCTGCAAAAATTAAAAGAAACCGATTGAAAGCCTCGAGGGCTTCTGTTTAATTTGGAACCGGAAATTTTATTGGGCATCTCTGAAAACTATCTTTTTGTCGCCTCAACCTTAGTCCTTCTCCTCAAGGAGAAGGTAAGTAGTAGGTTTTTAGAGATGCCCATATTCTTTTTATTGCTGTACTACAAATGTTTTGTTTTCGACACCAGATGCAGTTTCCACTTGGGCAATGTACATTCCATTTTTTAGTGGTTGTAAATTTATAACCTGGTCTAAACTGTTACCTGTTGCAGTCAATCCCTCATTATATAAAATTTTACCTTGCATATCACTGATGATCAATTTGCAATTCCCATTGATATCATTTGACCGCAATGTAATTTTACCTTCATTAACAGGATTTGGAAATAAATCAAAATTGATATTGGCATGGGGAGTTTCATTTACAGCAGACTTAGGCAATTTATATAAAGTCATAATTTCGGCGCTGTCTAAAGGTCTGCTGTAAAACCTTACATCATCTATGCTACCAACAAATTCAATATTAGTAAACCCATAAAGACTGCCAACAAACACTTCCCCATTGCCGGCATCATTCAGTAAAGTTTCAGAGTTTGAATTTTGATATACTCCGTTCACATAAAGTTTCGCTACACTGCCATCACTTGTAGCAACAAGAAAAGTCCATCCGTTTTCAACAGTAGCCACACTTTCATAAGCTGATGACTTGCTGCCTGAAGCGCGGTCGAACATGGCCATGAAATGTTTAGGAGTAAAACGGTTGATATACATTACTCCGGCCGGATATCCTAAAATTGCTAAATCATTGGCCGTATATGTCGTATTGATCCACGCGCAAACAGTTAACCCACCATAGCCGGTAGCCGGAAAATTCCCCTGCATATATGATGATCCATCAAAATAATAAGCGCTATTAGCATCACCAAAACGGTCACTGGTCAATGTTGCACCATTGTTGGTCAGGTCCCAGGCACTGCCGGTTGAACTTTTTGTGTCACCGGTAAATGAATAACTTGCCAGAAGCCCACTGGTAATGTCAACCTGGGCCACGGTTTTACTGACTTGTAAGAAAATAGAAGTAAAAGAAGCAAGGAAAATAAAACGGAGGTAATTCTTTTTCATATTAATTGGGTGTTAGTTTTAGCAAATGTAGCGATTTTCCTTTCTTAATTTAAAAGACAATAAATTTTAAATTTTTACAGAAGCTTTTGATGCACCTTTAAAAAGGAATAAATTTATATTTCATTATAACAATTTTTTATAAATGAATATGCGAAATTTATTTTTAAAACGTTGATATATTGAAGGAATGGAATCGTTATTTTCAATATCTATGTTCAGAACATCTCTCAGCTTTTCAATTGGAGTATTTTTATTTTCGGGGCTTTGCGGTGTTAGAAGCGATTATGACTTTAATAGCTTAAACAGCGACAGCAACAAAGGACCTGATAATTGCTGTCAACAAAAATCTATTGCTTCGATGCGCTCTGACCGGGCTGACAGTGTAAGAAAAACCATTAAATGGGCAAGCATCCCGGCCGGTACTTTTGCAATGGGTAGCCCCCTTGATGAAGTTGGCCGTCAAAAACAACTGGAAACGCAACACCTCGTGGCATTACCAGCATTTGAAATAAGTTGTTTTGATATCAGTTTCGATCAATACGATGCTTTTTGTGACGCCACCAATAGAGAAAAACCAGGCGATGAAGGGTGGGGCAGGGGGAGGCATCCTGTAATAAATATTGACTGGGATGATGCCAAAGCCTTTGCAGACTGGCTGCATTGCCGTTTGCCTACTGAGGCAGAATGGGAGTATGCTTGCAGGGCGGGGACTACTACACCTTTTAATACCGGTAAAAATATTACTACAGATCAGGCAAACTACGATGGTGAACATCCGTATAACCAAAATCTGAGGGGGCAAAGAAGGTGGAGAACAACGCCTGTGGATACTTTTCCACCAAATGCCTGGGGGCTGTATGATATGCATGGTAATGTAGAGAACTGGTGCAGTGATTGGATAAGTGCTTATACAGCCGACGCGAAAACCAATCCTAAGGGTCCAAAAACAGGGCCCAGCCATGTTCTTCGAGGTGGATCCTTTGAGTCCTGGGCCAGCGATTGCCGTTCGGCATCCAGAATGTGGAGCAGAGGTGCCAGTGGTATCCGTAGCAGGATATTTGGTATACGCCTTGTAAAAGTTATTTAGGGAATAAATGAAACAGATTTGGGTACAAAACCAGGTTATATTTCAAAAGCGGACATTGTCCGATGAAGCCTGCGCAATAGAATTTCAAACAAGGCTCCGAACGTGAAATAACAGCCCGCCTTTGCTGAAGCTTCGGCGGGCAATGGCGGAGAGAGAGGGATTCGAACCCCCGGAGGTATAACCCTCAACGGTTTTCAAGACCGCCTCATTAAACCGCTCTGACATCTCTCCGGGGCAAAGGTATGATTATTTGCTAAAAAATTCAGGAGCTAATTCAAATTCTCGTAATATTTTGGAAACATTGCAGATTTGACAAAGAAGAACATTTATTTAAAAACAGATATCTTTGAAAAGATTATTCAACTTAAAATTTAAAAACATATGTTCAGACAGGCATTTATAAACGAAATCAAATTTGAAGGCGCTAATACACGCAAACTTTTGGAAAGAGTGCCGCTCAATAATCCGGCATGGCTTCCTCACGAAAAATCAAGAAATATTGAACAGCTCGCCAGGCATGTGGCAAATCTATATTCATGGGTTACATATATTGTGAAACATGATGATGTTGATTTCAGTAAGGGGCCTGCATTGCCTCCTATGCCGGAAACAAAGACCACAGAATCCCTTCTTTCACACTATGACGAGACATTAGCAGAAGCAATTGCATCTCTCGAAAACACGACGGATGAGGAAATGATGAAAATGTTCTCGATGAAAAATGGGGAGACTGTTTTGAGATCATTGCCTAAAGCTGGCGCCATTAGAAATATTGGACTAAATCACCTTGTGCATCATCGTGCCCAACTTGGTGTATACTTGAGGCTTTTGGATATTCCGATCCCTGGAATGTATGGACCGAGTGCAGATGAGAAGTAATTATCAGATGGAAAGGAAAATGATTTCAGACTGAGCCATTTTTTCATTAAAATCGAGCTCGGGGCTTCTTTTTCTCATGTTTGCAAATATGTTATCAAAGCCTGTCCAGGTCAGAAACCAGCCTGCCGGTTCTATTATTACCTGTAAAGCAGTGACATAAAACATTTTGTTTGAGAATGAGCCAATATAAGTGGCGGCAATCATAAGTGCAAATCCAATAGAGCACATCAGGTAGCCCTGTTTTCGGATTCTTTTCATTTCGATTTTGATGACATTTGCGAAACGGTTAAATTGTCTGTGAACGCTTAAAATAACAACTTTCTCCGTTTCGGAATTGCGTAATCCTTCAGGTACCAATAGTTTGAGTTCAACCTGCCCATTGGGTTTTTCTTTCAACATTTTACGTGCCTCATGAATAAAATCGTCAGATAGCGCTCTTTCGGTTATTGTGCGCGAATCAAAATCGGAAAAGATATCGTCATAATGATCCAGCCAGATACTAAGCCGTGCGCTGCTTATTAATTCTTCATGATCCATAATTGACGGATTTTAATTTAAAAACAAGATTTTGTGATTTCAATCACTACAACAATTCAAAGTCAATTTTAGTGACTGATATCTTTAAATATTGTTGTTTTATTTTTAGAGAATACTAATATCATGTTGGTTTCACTCAATCAAACGTTGATGATTGTGTTTTATTCAGGAAAAGATGCTCCTTATTTTGATTGTGAATTAGAGAATAACGTTAAAATCATTGCGTATTAAGAAATATTGACACTAAATTTGGAATGTCCCCCAAAGGGAACGCATATTTACCACCTATTGATGCGTAACTTACTCACTTTTAAAAGAATTAATACATGATTCTTCAACATTTACCTCCTGATCTTCTCAATTTCTGCCTGGTTGTTATTTTTTCGCTGTTTATTGGGTTGGAGCAAAGGCGGTTGCATATAAATCTTGAACCTGAAAGCATATTCGGTACCGATCGGACGTTCACACTAACCGGTATACTTGGTTTCATTTTATATATTATAAGTCCTCATGATCTTACCCCATTTTTATTCGGAGGATTTGCATTGACGTTGCTACTAAGTATCTATTATTTCATGAAAATAAAACTGAAACAACTATTTGGCATTACTTCAATTGTTTCTGGTCTTATTACATATTGTCTTGCACCGCTCATATATACGCAACATGCATGGCTTGTACTACTCATAGTGGTTTGTCTTTTGGTACTCACAGAAATCAAAGACATGTTATTGGCATTCTCCAAAAAATTTGATAGCGATGAATTTCTCACACTTGCCAAATTCCTTGTGCTGGCAGGTGTTATTTTACCTCTATTGCCAGACCAGCCCATATCAGCTGAAATAAACGTTTCACCATACAAAATGTGGCTGGCCATTGTTGTGGTTTCTGCAATTTCCTACCTGGGCTATCTGCTCAGGAAATTTGTCTTCCCTAAAGCAGGACTTCTTTTGACGGCAGTATTAGGTGGGTTGTACAGCAGTACAGCTACTACGGTTATCCTTGCTCGTCAAAGCAAAGAAAACCCTGCTGCAAATAGTCAAACCGTTCCGGCTATTTTACTGGCTACCACCATGATGTATCTTAGAATATTCCTTGTGGCACTATTTTTTAATGTGCAGGTTGCCATGGCATTATTTCCATGGTTTGCTTGTTTTATTATTATATCGGTGATCATTGTCTTTGTTTTTCTTAAAACCGGCAAGAAACAAGAAATACAATCAGGATCAAATCCTCTTGAAAAACAAGCTAACCCACTTGAGTTTAAAACTGCATTGGTCTTCGGGGCCTTGTTTATTTTCTTTGCTATTATTACCAATTATGTTGTGAAACTATACGGAGCAAGAGGGATAAATGGGCTGGCTTATATTGTAGGAGTAACTGACATAGATCCTTTTATCATTAATCTTTTCCAGCAAAAGCCAGGATTTGAAACTTCCATTACCGCAATAGCAGTTATCAATGCCATTACCAGTAATAATATTTTAAAGATGATATACTCATTGGTCTTATCCGATAAATCGTTTCGGGTAAGATTGGTTATTGGTTTTGGAGCGCTGATTGTAGCCGGGGTGGCCTCATCTTTGTTGTTTACATTGATTCATTGATTTGGAAGGAAAAATATTTTTGATATAATGTCCAGTTTTTCATTTCCCGGTACTCATTTGCCTATATTAACCTTAAAAATAGATTAAAATGAAAGAATTTGCATTGCTTTTTCGTCAACCAAATTTTGCAGATGTTGACAAATTATCAGCGGAAGAATTTAAAGCCATTGGTAAAAAATGGCAGGATTGGGCCGGCAATATCGCAGCTCAGGGGAAAATGGCAGGCAGTGGGCTGAGATTATCTCTTAATGGCAAAGTACTTAAAGCCGGCGGCGTTGTAACAGATGGGCCTTTTGTTGAAATCAAAGAAATGCTGGGAAGTTTTGTAGTTGTGAAAGCTGATAACCTTGATGAAGCAACCACACTGGCACATGGATGTCCCGCGCTTGATTCGAACGGAAGCGTGGAGATCAGGGAAATTGTAAGACCATAAAGCCAAAACCTGGTAAAGCCTGCGTTCCATTTGAATGCAGGTTTTATTTTTGTTACCATGACAGATGATCACAATCTTATATCTGACCTATTTCGTGCCGAATTTTCAAAAATGGTTGCGGTTATAAGCCGGCTATTTGGTCTGCAGCATATTGAAATAGCTGAAGATATCGTAAGCGAAACCTTTTTAATTGCTAGCCAAAACTGGAGCGAAAAAGGGGCGCCGGAAAATCCAACCGCATGGTTGTATAAAGTCGCGAAACAAAAAACACTTTATCATTTCAAAAGAAAAGGCATTTTTGATAAAAAAGTGATCCCGGCCATAAGCTCATTCGTAAATGAGACGCAACAAGAATTGGATCTCGATTTTTCAATGAAAAATATTAAAGACAGTCAGTTGCAAATGCTCTTTGCCGTCTGCAATCCAGGTATAGCAAGCGAAGCCCAGATAGGACTTGCACTCAGGATTTTATGTGGGTTTGGGATTGATGAAATTGCAGAAGCTTTTTTATCAAACAAAGAGACGATTAATAAAAGACTTTTCAGGGCGAAAGAAAAGCTAAGGACGGAAAAAATAAAGATGGAATTGCCATCTGAAAATGAAATGGCCCATCGGCTTGATAATGTATTGCATATCATTTACCTTCTTTTCAATGAGGGATATTATTCTAAGACATCTAACCAGACATTGCAAAAAGATCTTTGCCTGGAAGCTATGAGACTGGCACTTATGCTCACTGAATTTGAAGAAACCAATCTGCCGAAAACCAATGCCTTGATGGCGCTGATGTGCTTTCATGCTTCCCGGTTTAATGCCCGGCAATCCAATGAGGATTCGGCTGTGCTTTATGAACAACAAAATGAAGAATTGTGGGATGCTGAATTGATTGAAAAAGGACTTTATTTTTTAAATTTATCCGAAATAGGCAGTGAAATAAGTTCATATCATTTTGAAGCCCGAATAGCATACTGGCACTGCAATAAAAAGGATTCTCATGAAAAATGGGATAACATTTTACAATTATATAATCAACTCCTGCTTGTTAATTATTCACCGATTGTTGCCTTGAACCGTACTTATGCTTTATACAAAGCAAATGGCATAGAAGAAGCTTTGATAGAAGCAGAAAAACTGAAGCTTGAAAATAACCACTTCTATTTTATTCTGCTCGGAGAACTTTATAAAGATATCGATTCTGAAAAAGCAAGATCGAATTTTGAGAAAGCTTATTATTTAGCCAAAACTGATTCTGAAAAACAGGGAATTCAGAAGAAAATTGATACTCTCCTTTAGAAATTTTTTCTTCACCCTGTCCAATTCTTCCACATTCAGTCCTTATTGTGATACAATAACATATTAATATCACTGACATGGAAGAAAAAGCAATCATATTAAATCTTAAAACAAAAATTATCAATGTGGTTTATTGGATTACCACTGTAGCCATTGGGTGGGAATTAATATTCGGAGGCCTTTGGGATATTAATGTCTTAAATAAGGGTTATGTACAGAATATCATGGATCATTTAGGTTATCCAGCCTATTTTCCATTCATTTTTGGCATTGCTAAATTTCTTGCGGCCATCGTCATATTGGCACCGGGCTTTCGCAGATTAAAAGAATGGGCGTATGCCGGTATTTTCTTTGTTTTTACGGGTGCTGCATTTTCTCATCTTTTTGTTCATGAAGCAGATAAGGCCATACAAGGTCTTATTTTTGCGGCTATACCACTGATATCATGGGCGTTGCGTCCTGTGTCCCGTCGCTTAACCCGGGATGAATTTTTAGCAAGTCTTAGCCCCGAAAGTATCAGGAATGAAAAACACATTAAACAGAAAAGAATTACTTATTGGATTTGTGTTTCTATTCTTGGTCTGGGTGCTGTATCGGGTGGCTTGTCAAATTTTTTCCACGCTTCCAATACCCGGGAAATAGTTAAAGAACTTGGATACCCCATGTTCTTTTTTACAATTCTGGGCGCCTGGAAAGTTCTTGGCAGCGTTGCAATTTTTTTTCCGCGATTTCCCCGCCTTCAGGAGTGGGCTTATGCCGGGTTAATGATTGATTTGGTTGGCGCCTCAACTTCTTATATCTGCGTAGGCAAAATAAGCGGCATGTTTCCCCCTCTTATTTCTGCAATTGTTGGCATCATTGCCTGGAAACTCAGGCCTTTTGCAAAAAGCAATCAATTGGCAACGCAAGATAATGCAGAACCTAAATTCACTTCTCAACTCTCATCTTAATGCAATCAAGAATAAATTACAATAATAAATCACAAAAAATGGACACATTTCTTTCTCCTATTGAAAAACCTTCAAGCCTTATTATGAAGATGGTGTTTTACTTTACACGCAAACAATTTGGCAAAGTACTTTCGCCTTTAACGGTTTTTTCGGCAAGACTTCCCAATGCATTCGGTATGTTTTATGGCAAGGCATATCAACTCGATAAAAAGATGACGCTGCCTGTTGAAACGGCGATGCTCATCCGTCAGCAGGTATCAAGGATCAATATATGTTCTTTTTGTATGGATTCGGGCAGGTTTTATTTTATTAAACGTAAGTTGAATGAGGCAAAATTTGATGCTCTGGATCATTATCAATCCAGTCCAATGTTTACAGAAGCCGAAAAGGTAGTATTAGATTATGCGACAGAACTCACAAAATACAAGAAGGTTAACGCCGATATTTTTGGACGATTAAAAGGTTTTTATTCAGAAAGAGAAATCTGTGAAATCGTATTTCTTATAGCAAGTGAGCATTTATCTAATATCACCAATATCGGACTCAATATTCATTCTGATATGCTTTGCGATATTAGCAAAAAGAAATAATTAAGATTAGATTTGAAATAATCAACTTTTGAAAAGATACAAATGATAAATCAGGCAGAGCGCGAAAAAAAGCAATCAAAATGGCGCTTAATCGTCTATTGGATTGTTACCGTTTACCTTGCTTTTGAGTCTATATTTAGTGCTATCTGGGATTTTGACTGGCTTAATAAAGGATTAGCAAACCCTTTAATGCAGCACCTTGGCTATCCTTCTTATTTTATTGTTATTAAGGGCATTTGTACCCTTCTTGCAGCCCCGGTTTTCGTTCTTCCCGGAATGCGTTTGCTGAAAGAATGGGCTTATTTTGGGACTTTTTTAATTTACTTAGGGGCCATTGCATCTCACCTGGCTGTTGGCGATGGCTTTCGAACATTGATAGGCCCGATTATATTTTTATCAATAACTATCACATCCTGGGCATTACGTCCTGATTCACGAAGATTTAAAATAGTTGAATAAATAAAGCCTGAATTTTTACGATATGATCATCAAGATCAACAAATGAAAAATGGGCAACCTTTAGGATAGCCCATTTTTCATGTATTCTGAATCCGGCATAAGCCTCATATCTGGCTATTATTATAAAACACCTTCGTCATAGGCCATTTCTCCGTGAATTCCTGAATCCAGTCCTGCGTCTTCAACTTCTTCACTCACTCTTACCTTGGTGATTATATTAATAATAGCAAGCATGGCATAAGTAAATAAGAAAGCATAGATACAAGCCAATACTACCGCAAGCAACTCATGTACAAAGAATGATGAGCTGCCTGCAATAAGTCCGTCAGCCCCGGCAGGGTTTATGGCCTTGGTTGCAAAAACGCCAAGCATGATGGTTCCTATTACACCACCAACACCGTGTACGCCCCAAACATCCAAGGCATCATCCCATCCCATTTTGTTTTTAAGGCTTACTGCGAGGTAACAAACAATTCCGCTAACACTACCTATGATCACTGCCGATGAGAGCGAAACAAAACCGGCACAGGGTGTTATGGTTGCAAGGCCCGCAACTGCACCCGTAAGAAGTCCGACAAATTTTGGTTTTCTGGACTGGCTCCATTCTATCACCAGCCAAACGATAGCGGCAAATGATGCTGCAACATCTGTATTTAAAAAGGCCAAACCTGTAATAGCATCTACATTCAGTTGACTTCCGGCATTGAAGCCATACCATCCGAACCAGAGCAAACCGGTGCCTATTGCGATAAGCGGAACGCTGTTTGGGATGGATTCTTTATCGCGCCGCTTACCGACATATATAACTGAAGCCAAAGCCGCAAAACCTGCAATAGCATGTACCACTATACCTCCTGCAAAGTCTTTCACGCCCCATTGGGTTGCCAGAAATCCGCCACCCCAAACCATGTGTGCAAAAGGGTAATAGACAAATAGCTGCCATAGAATTAAAAAGATCAGGTAAGATTTAAAAGTTACCCTGTTTACGAAAGCTCCGGTAATGAGCGCCGGGGTTATAATCGCAAACATCATCTGGTAAGCAATGAAAACAAATTCAGGCATTTTTGGATTGCCCGGGAAAGGAGTGTTCATGTCAATACCATGCATAAAAGCTTTGTCGAGGTTTCCGATAAGACCTCCAAGCGCGTCACCGCTGAAGCAGAGGGAATATCCGCATATATACCACATAATTGTTGTGATGCCCATGGATACAAAACTTTGGATCATAATTCCGAGGATGTTACGTTTGCCGGCAAGGCCTCCATAGAAAAATGCCAGGCCAGGCGTCATAAGCATTACCAGGCTTGTGGCAAGAAGCATAAAGCCGGTGGTCCCAGTGTCAAAAGTTGTCATAGTTTTTTCTGTTTATCTGTTTTAAAATGAAATGTTTTTCAGTTTCGCTCAAAATGGAGCTAAAGGTATTATTATTTTTTGTTTTGCGATCCTTTCAATAAGTCAAAATTTACGCCCATATTCACCATGAGGTCATTTCTGTAATCCACATTCCTATGGTTTGTTATGAAGATATCCTCATTGTTAAGCATATTAATTCTTCTGTATTCAACTCTGATATAGCTGTTTTCCGAAGGTTTGTATTCCACTCCTGTAGTTTGACTCACAGAGGTATAACCTAGTTGATTACCATTTGGGTAGGTATAAGCAGGAGATAAAATTCCTTCCCCGTCATAAAAAAAATCGGTTCGTTCATAAACCGCGAATCGTGATTTAACCTGGTATTTAAGCGTACCAAGTGCACCATAGGCAATCCCAGGCTTTGTTAAGTTAAACAAATCAGAATTCTGTTGAACGAAAAAATCGCCACCTGCCTGTACCGTAAGCTTCCTGCTAAAGTTATAATTTAAGAATAAATTGTTGGCAAACCTTGTATGTGGTAGTGAACTACCCGGCGGAGCGTCGTCACCAATATAATCTGTATAACCTATATTTCCTTTATCACCAAGTAGATAGGTAATTCCCATTCCAAATGATTTTGTATTATTATTATCAATAAACATATTATAGCCGTTCAATAAAAACAGGTTAATTTCAAGGTTTTTCGTCGGGTCAAAATTTAACCGGACCCCTGATTCATAGAAAGGCTCATAATAAGAAATCATGGCCAATGAACTTGCGATATTGTCTTTTGGCATGAGGTATTCAGTACCAAAATGCGTTTTGAAAAATCCTGCGTCAAGCCAAAGCGTTTTCAGAATTCTTACACCCACATGGGCTTCCTGGATGGCATTGTAATTCTGAGACCAGGAACTGGAAGGCACATCGCCATAATGTAACGTGGCCGCTGCCCGAAAATTGGGGCCATCATATTGAGAACTGATCTGTAAAACATTGAGGCCAAATGAATTGTTTCGTGGTGAAATGGAAGCAAATTGCTGAAAATTGCCAACTGAAACTTCATCCGAATATTTTGCGTAATAAACATCTGCATAGGCTGAAAGAGACCAGCTGCTCATACTATCTGAAGACTGCGCCAATAGAAACGCGGTGTTTAAATTGCATACAAGAGAAAGGCTAAAAATAATATAAAGTTTTCTCACGTATATCTGGATTCGAAATATCTGTTTTAGCAAACTTAGTGAGTTTTGCAATAATAGCCAAGGGTGTGAAAATTTATTAAGATTGAAAGAATTATGCAGATGTAAGTTTATGAAAAAACCGATTTTCAAAAGGGTACATTTTTATCTTAATTTTTGGTTCATAGGGCAAGCCAATCTGAATTCATCCTTATAGGATATGATAAAATCTTTAACTTAGCGGCTGGAAACTGATATTTTAATGAAAAAGCTTTATCTGGTGCGACACGCAAAATCAACAAGGGAATTCTCAGAACTTCCTGACTTTGAGCGGCCGCTCAATTACAGGGGCAGATCTGATGCGCCCATTATGGGCGAAGTGCTTAAAGAGATGAATATATCTCCCGACCTCATCATCAGCAGTCCTGCTACAAGGGCATTGGCTACGGCCAGACTTATGGCAGAACATCTGAATTACCCATTGAATAAAATCATGGTTAACGAAGATATTTACGAAGCCTGGCTGGATGACCTGGTGGAAGTTTTGAAAACAATTGGCGCAAATCATATATCTGTTATGCTCATTGGCCATAATCCGGGATTGCAATTGCTTGCAGAATATATTACAGAATTCCCTTACGACAATATTCCTACATGCGGTGTTCTGGGTTTGGATATCCTATTAGATAACTGGAAAGATATCCATAAAGACTGCGGTAGAATTTTATTTTTTGAGGTTCCCAGGAAGGAGGGTAAACTGTGAAAATGAATTGTCTTAAATCATATTTTTCAAGAGGTTTGAAAATAATAAACAATTGCAAATGATTTGATCATCCTCATTAATGAACATTTCTCAATGATTAGCCTCATATTTGCAGCATAATTATAGGTTTATGGTAGTTTCAATGACAGGTTTCGGCAATGCAGTATCAGAGTTACCTGATCTTAATATCCGTGTCGAGATTAAATCATTAAACAGCAGAGGATTGGATCTAAGCATCCGGGTTCCCAAAAATCATTCTGAAAAAGAAATTACACTAAGGTCTAAACTCGGATCCAGACTCCAGCGTGGTAAGGTTACCATAAATATAGATACCGAGCCCACAGGTACCAGGGTGGCTAAAAGTTTGATAAACAAAGAATTATTGCTGAATTATTATAGTGAACTCAAATCTATAGCTATAGCAGAAGGATCATCTGTTGATAATCTTTTTTCAACCCTTATAACGATTCCTGAAATCTTTCATAACCAGAGTTCTGACAACAACATGGAAAGAGACGATTGGCCTGAGATTGAAAAGGCACTCGATGCTGCGATGGATAAATTTGAATCATTCAGAAAAACAGAAGGAGAAGCACTTCATAAAGAATTGATTATCTATATCAATAGTATTGGGCAGTGCCTCGAAAAAGTAGTTAAACATAAAGACAGCAGGATTGATAAAATCAAAGCTGACATCAGGGAAAAGCTCGAGCAGATTCAGGATGAGGGGCGTATAGATGAAAACCGGTTTGAGCAGGAGCTGATATATTTTGCTGAAAAACTTGATATTACAGAAGAAATTGTGCGCCTTGGCACACATCTTAAGTATTTTCTTGAGGCTATGAATGAACCGGCACCCGGCAAAAAACTGGGATTTATATCCCAGGAAATAGGACGTGAAATAAATACAATTGGTTCTAAGGCCAATGATGCGGTGATACAGAAAGACATCGTTCTTATGAAAGAAGAACTTGAAAAAATCAAGGAGCAATGCCTTAATGTATTATAAATGGCATCAAAAAAATTAATCATATTATGTGGTCCATCTGGTTCTGGCAAAACTACGATAGCGAGTCACCTGATGCGTAGTTTTCCCCAACTCGCTTTTTCAGTTTCTGCTACAACCCGGTCTCAGCGTAACACCGAAAAGCACGAAAAAGATTATCATTTTCTTACCCTTGAGGATTTTAAAGAAAAAATAAACCAGGATGCGTTTGTTGAATATGAAGAAGTGTACCCGGGCATCTATTACGGGACGTTAAAAAGTGAACTTGAAAAAATATGGCAAGAAAACAAAATCCCGATCCTGGATATTGATGTTGTAGGAGCGACTAATATAAAAAAAAATTATTCTCCTGATTCGTTAACTGTATTTGTGCATCCTCTTTCTTTGGAAAACCTGAAGCAGAGACTTCATCAAAGGGCTACCGAATCGGTAGAAAGTTTTACAAACCGGATTCATAAAGCGGAAGAAGAATTAAATGCAGCAGAATCATTTGACAGGATTGTGTATAATGATAATCTTGAACATGCCGTGGCAAAAGCCAATGAGTTTGTGAACCAGTATCTTCAGGATATAAAGTAAAACATAAAGTGAAAACCGGCTTATTTTTCGGTTCTTTTAATCCAATTCATACGGGGCATCTTATCATAGCAAACCATTTTGCTCAAGGCCTTGATCTGCAGCAGGTATGGTTCGTAGTTTCACCACAAAACCCATTAAAAAAATCGGAAGACCTGCTTGACCAGGATCACAGGCTGAACATGGTAAAGCTTGCTATTGAAAACAATGATTATCTGAAATCCTGCGATGTTGAATTTTATCTCCCAAAACCTTCTTACACCATTGATACACTTAGACATCTGGAAATCAAATACCCCTCAAACACATGGGTGCTGATAATGGGTGCCGATACTGTAGAAACACTTCCCAAATGGAAGGACTATCTAAAGATCGTAGATCAATATGAAATCCTCATATATCCAAGACCGTTTTATGATGCATCCCAGGCCTCAGTTTATCCCAATTTGAAATTGATAAGCGATGTGCCTTTAATTGAGATTTCAGCAACTTATATCAGAACTGCTATTCGTGCAGGCAAGAACTGTCGCTATCTTCTTCCGGAAAAAGTATATGAATATATTATGCGCAATGGATTATACAGTTGATAATTTATCTTCAGTTATTAGCTAATAATTTCCATTAAGATCGGTTCTGACAAACAAGGTAGTAAATCCGGTAGATCCCTTCCCAAACTGCTGAGATTCACCAACAAGAGCATATCCGCCATCACTAAGTTCCCTTCCTGATACAAACCAGCCAGAACCGGCATTTGAGGTTATGGTTTTATCCCAGACTTTATTTCCGTCTTTATCTATTTTTAATGCATACGGAAGTTCATTTCCACTAAAACCTGCTATCCGAATTGAACCGACAATGATATAACCTCCATCATTACAGATGCTGATCTGGCGTGGGAAAATGGCACTGTTATTAACAGAATATACTTTATTCCAGATGATGGTCAGGTTTTTATCAAACTTAATAACCACAGGGTAAACAAACTCTCCTGATGTGGTAACATCAGTGCGCTGCCCGAGGATGATCAGGTTTGAATCAGATGAGGTTGTTTGCCATTCTACCTGATCCGAATAGGTCTGATCAATTGTATCAATTGTGGTTTGACTGGCTTTCCCTCCTGAGACAGGGATTTTTGCGGCAAAAAGTTTAGAATTATCAAGTGTTGTAAATGCTGATCTGTAATATTTGGCACCCAGGATATAATACGATCCACTAATGTAGGATGGGTTTACAAAAAAGTCAAGCACTTTTCCGGGTCCCAGGATGGAGTCTGGAAATGAAAAAGATTTACTCAGTTTAAATCCTGTATTGTATTCATAGATAATATTTGATGAAGGAACTGTCCCCGAAAGTAATCCATCGCAGGAAGAGGTAATAAAATTGGTTCCTTGTGGTACCATTTCACTATTGATAACGATATTATACAGGTTCCCTTTTACGTTGCCTAATGTATCAAAACTTGTAATGGTTCCACCTGATTGCACTATATAATGGCCGGCATCTCCTGCTGTAAATCCATTGAAAATCCAGGGAGGGGTAGATGTTTGATAATATTGTACAAAACCGGATTTGATTATTGTTTTCTGCCAAACAAGGTTCCCGAATTTATTTGTTCTTGTTAATAAAAGCGAAGAATTGCCAACAGTGGAAACGAGGAAAAATCCCCCGTCATTCAATTGATTGACATAAAATGCTATGGCGGATGAATCCTCGGCCTGATACGTTTTGACGAATAGTTCAGGGTTAGAAATAGACTGGTTTTTGGTGCAGGATGATAACCCAATGACCCAGGTCATCAGCATTATCATCATCAAAATTTGTTTGTTATTTGGGATTGCCATTCTTATCAGTTAAAAGAAAACCGAAATAATTAGCATGCGTATTTAAAGGAGTTGTAAGGTTAATCCCTTCAGCTATATCAGTACCTGAAAAAACAGCACCTGCAGCCCAGGCATTTTCAGGAATGGGAAGAAAACTTTCCATAAGTTTATTTCCATTGGCATCAATACTTAATAACCAGTTGTAATAGGAAGAATTTGAGGAATTTAACTGAAATGTACCCCCGCTGATCAACAAGCCTCCATTGGGGCCGTTTGTAGCATCATTAAAATAAACCGCGCCACCGATTCCGGAATACAGGTTGGCCCAAATTATATTGCCTTGAAAATCAATTTTAGAAATATCAACGGCTTTGAATCCATTGCTGTTTTCAACAATGATAAACCCATTTGGTCTGCTTATGATTTTTTCGCAGCATAATGTATTAGACAGATTGATTGTGGCCTGGATGGTTGAAGAGTTGTTCAGAGTTGACGAATTATAGAGATAGGTCTCTACATTGGCATTATATTGAAGGTTATTATATTGAACGTGATGGAGCAGGAAAGTGCCATCCGGGGTTAAATATGAGAATGCACAAAAAGCTAATAAAGCAGTGTCCTTGTTTTGTTCATAAGAAGCCACCGCTATTTCACCATTGGGACCAAAAGCGATTGATGCACCAAAACTTCTGATATACCCTTTAAACAATGTTCTTGTCCACAAACTGTCCCCATTCTGATCCGTTTTTACCATAAAAAACTGACCTCCTTCACTTCCAACTGCAACAAAGCCATGATCAGGCGCTTCAGCAACATCATAAAAGATGTCGGTGCTTTTGCTGCCATAGGTTTTTTGCCATAGCAAGTTGCCATTGCCATCTGTCCTCACCAGGTAAGCATCCTGAAGGTTATTGTTCAGTTCAGCGCCAAAACCAAATGAAGTGGTGGCCCCTGCAGCAATGTAACCACCATCGGAAGTTGGGCGCACCATCCAGAACAGGTCCTGTTTCGGCCCGCCGAATAGTTTATACCATTTTACTATTCCGTTATGATCGCACTTTTGTATAAACCCTTGCTGGCCGTCTGAGTCACTGTTTATAGTATATCCTCCGAAAACATACCCACCGTCTGGAGTAGCTTGAAACGAACTCAGGAAATTTCCGTACTGATAGCCGTATAATTTAATAGCAGATGTACTGGTATTGTTTTGGGGAGACACTTGTACCTTCGAGCAAGAGCAAAATGATACTGCTAAAAAAAACAAAAAATGAGTTGCCTGAATCCTTGAGATCATGCGCAAATAAAGTGATAATAAGAGAAAACTCCAAAAATTTTTACAGGCAGCGAGGCCCGACAATGTTTATAAGCGATTTATTTTTAATAGCTTAGTTAACGATTTCCAGTTTTGAAGATATCAAACAATTTCCATATTCGTCGTTAACGTGAACGAAGTATAATCCAGCCCCGAAACCCGTCATATCCAGCTGCATGTTGAGGTTGTCATTTCCATTAATTTTTAATATTTTAACGCATTGCCCCAACGTGTTTATAACCGATAAATTCCAGGGCGTTCCGACGTTTTTATACAAATGGCAATTGATGACGCCGGCTATTGCAGGATTAGGGAATATTTTGAAGTCCTGAGGATCAAGGCCAGCATTCTCAATACCGCTTTGCACATTGTCAGCATCATAAGCAACGGTTGTGGGTGTTGTGTAGGTGCCATCATAACCAAAATCAAGTGTCAGGAGAGGTGTTCCTGTTCCGGCCCGGTAAAACGATTCTGAATAATCAATAGTACTTGTATCATTTTGTTTAGAATGAAATGCAAGCAGCATAAATGATGGTGCAAGCTGACCATTTAAATAAAAACTATCTGTAGAAACAGTAAAATGCCTGACGAGAAGCACGTTGTAAGCCTGACTTGGTTTGCTCCCTGCGGGTATTTGCAATGTGCCCCAGCCAACTACCGAATCTTTTGTAATATTATGAACATTTATATCTACTGATGCATTCGTGATTCCGAATGATGTTAAATTAATTTTAGAATTGAGCGGATGCACGGTTTTTGAAGACCAGGAACTACTCATGGTAGCCGGGAAAGCAATAATATCCTGCCGTGCTTTATAGGATTGGGCCGCCCAAAGTGTGCTGTCTTTAGGATTGCCGGTAATAATCGCATCACTATAATCCTGATGTGGCAACATTCTGCCAGGTGTAAAATATCCCTTCGAATCTATATCATACACAATAAAGGATTTTATGGGCGAAGTCTGCACGACATTTTCATGTGAAGATGTATCCATCACAGAAGTAGTAGAAAAAGTTGTATCACTAAGAAGGTTTGTACTAACAGCTGCGCCTCCTGTTAAACTGGAATAGTTCCAAGCCTGATTTGCTCCTGTTTTTGGCGCAGAAACACCTGTTGCAGTCGCTGTATGGGTATGAATGGTTCCCTTCACCTGGCCTGTTATATTGGTGTTGTCAAGCGTTATAGCAGATTGTGCATTTGCAGATAACGCCAAAAATGACATTGCAATCGCTCCAATAAAGTTAAATACTTTTTTCATTTGTATGTGATACAATCATTTAAAGGTTATTAAAAGTCAAATATAATAACAAAACCTTAACATAAAAAAATATTTATTTCGGAATGAGGTTTGTAATGCTTCATCAATAATGATTACAGATTTCCGTTGGCATCCGTTTTGACGAACAGAACCCTGATACCATTCAATCCCTTACCAAATTGCGAGGAACTTCCGACAAAAGCAAAACTGCCATCGATAAGCTCTGTCCCGGAATAAAATATGCCACTTCCTTCTAAGGATGCAGATGTGATCGTTTTGTCCCATTGTTTGTTCCCGTCTTTATCAATTTTTAAAATATAAGGCTGAGTGTATAAGGTGCCTGTATTTCCGATATCCCCCGAAATAATAAACCCACCATCTTTGCATAGTCTTAAACTGTAAGGATTGATTGAAGCTGTAAGTACAGGGAATTCTTTTTCCCAGATTAGGTTGAGCTTTTTATCAAATTTAACAACAATAGGATAATAAATCGAGGTGGTTGATGAAAAACGCTCGCCCAGTAAAATCTCTTCTGAATCAACGGTTAAAATTTGCGGTACGAATATATCTGCAGATGTTTGGTCTCCACTGTCTATCATTGTTTCTGTCACTTTGCCTTTTGTTGGAATAACGGCACTAAATAATTTAAAAACATCATATGTAGTCCAGTTGACCCTTGGATATATCATACCTGATATATTGTAAGTTCCGCTTGATGACAAGCCATTGATAGAAAGCCCAAAGATCTCACCGCCAATACCTGCGGTTTTAAAGGAATCCTGTCTCACTGGAATTAAGTTTTCATCATAGACATATATATAGCTCTCTGAGGCCCCTCCAAATTGGGAGCTGCATGCTGGCAGCATAAAATCCGAACCCAGATGACTCATATCATCAAAAGTAAGGTAATTGGGATTTGGTATGCTGACGGAATTTTTAATTTCCCCTAAAGTATCAAATTTATAAATATTTGATTGACAATGTGCTACAAAATTGGAGCCATCAGCTAATAAAAACGCATTTGCATAGAAAGGTTGAAAACCGTTTTCCTGGATCGCTTTATTCCATTGCAGAATTCCGTATTTATTTGTACGGATCATTAACGGTTGTCCCGCGCCTTCACTTGATATAATAATAAACCCTCCATCCGGCATTTGTGTCAGGCTTATAGCTGTGGCGGAAGTGTCTGTCTTATAGGTTTTTATAAATGTGTCTGAATGCTGTACAAGAGATACCTTATTACAACCCAAAACAAAGGCAAGCATGGGCAATATCAATAATACCCAACGCAATCTATTGCTTATTTTGATCAATGATTTTTCCATTTAGGTCTGTTGTTAGAAAACTGAAAAAGCCAACCCGGTTGATAAGCAACGGTAGCGAAGTGACACCTATTGCATATGATTTTCCGGTATTGAATGCCCCTGCTGCCCACGAACTTGTACCATTTATAGGTGTAAAATTTTCCGAGGTCCTGTTGCCGTTTGCGTCGGTATTCAGCAGCCAGCAGTAGTTAACGCCTGATGCATCAAACGCACCCCCTGAAATCAATAATCCGCCGCTTGTATTATCAACTGCATCATTAAATGTAACCCCATTACCAAGCCCGGTAAATGTATGGCGCCATATAATATTACCTTTAAAATCAATTTTAAATAGCGTGGCAGACAAAGCATTGCCACAAGTGAGGCATGCAGCATTATCAGGAAGCGCCTGAGGTTCTGAGGACATCAAAAAAAGAAAACCATCAGGCCTGCTGATAATTTTTTCAAAGTTTAGATACCCATAATCCCAGCTACGCCCGTTGCCCCACAAATTTCCATTATTAGCCCATGGCAACGATCCAAAATTGATATAAATCCTTTGAAATAGTAAATCGCCAGTAGGCGATATATATGTGAAAGTCGGATAATTACGACTGATAGAATCATACCTTTGCTGCAAACCTGCAATTGCAATTTCCCCATTCGGACTTGTTGTTACTGAGGCGCCAATACTATTTCTTTGCAGTTGGACGATCTGTTGCTCCCATAAGCTATCTCCATACTGATCCGTTTTCAAAATGTACATAGGGTTAGGGTCATTTGAACTGCTAAAACCTACAACGACGAGACCATAATCCGATGTCTCTTTCACATCATAAAACTGAAGACCATTTTCATTGCGAAATTTTTTCTGCCACATGATACTACCATTGAGATCTGTCTTTACCAGAAACCCATCCCATTTGTAGCCATCGCTGCCCATAGTAGCACCTGCGGCAATAAAACCACCTTCGGTAAGAGGGTGTACCACATTAAACAGATCTACGCCAACTCCGCCATATTCCTGGTACCATATACGGTTCCCATTCTTATCACTTTTTTGAATAAACCCCTGCTCGCCCTCTGTCACGCTTGTATTCGTATATCCGCCAAACATGTATCCACCATCGGGAGTTGTCGCAAAAGATTTTAAAATATTGCCATATCTGGTGCCATAAAGTTTTACTCCGGATGTGCTGTGATTTGCTGATGGTGATTCAGGTTCTTTGTTACAGCCAAGACATAACATGAACAGACAAATAATCGCGAATATGTTTTTTTTTGAACCCCATCATTGACAAAGGAAACCATTATTTTCCTAATAGCCAAATAATTATGAAAAGAGTGAATGGTAATCATTTAATGGTCGATGGTCTTTGCTAAATGGTCAAGGTTACAGATTACCGTTCGCATCTGTCTTAATAAAAAGTATCCTGTTTCCATTCTTACCTTTACCAAAGGCGTTGGTATAGCCAACAAAGCCATAGCCCCCGTCACTAGTCGTGATAGAGTACAACAATTCGCCATTGCCCACAGAAAACATAGTTTTTCCCCATTGTTCGTTGCCCGATTGATCAATTTTTAACGCACAGGGATACAGGTCAGTAAACCCGAAACCGCGAAAGCTTCCTGTCATAATAAATCCACCGTCGCTGCAGGATGACATATTGAAAAGATTAACAGAGCCTAAGGTTGAGGGAAATACTTTTTCCCAGACCAGGGTTTGGTTTTTATCAAATTTTAAAACAAGAGGATATATGGAATTCGTCTTATAGTCTGTTCTTTGAGCAAGGAGGATTATAGATGAATCAGGCCCTGGTACCTGAAATTCCGGGGAATCGTAATACTGTTGGTTTGTACCTTCTATGATTGTTTCAGTGGCGGGGGCTTTACCTTGAACCCTGGCCACAAATATTTTAGCATTATCTGACCATGTCCAGAATCCCGGATTTCTTGGAAATTTCTGCCCCCAGATATAATAAGCCCCGGAACTAGTAGCACCATACACAAAAAATTGAAGTGTCTTTCCTCCAAGAACTTTATCTTCAAAAACATCTGTTCGCTGATAAACAAGATTTTTATCCATCACAAATACATAATTATCGGATGGCGCACCTGTATTGCCACCATTGCACATGGGTAAAAGATAACCTGTAGCGCTTTTCAATACAGGACCATTATACCAATCATTATATGAAGAATTTGGAATGGTATAAGCAGAAATAATATTTCCCATTGTATCAATATTGGTAGTTTTGATGCCGGCCTGTAAGGTAAATAAATTTGGGCCTAACTGTGTTGACCACCAATGCGGTGCCAAATTTGAGCTCAGGGTAAAACAATAATATGGTATCGTTTTGGTCCATCTCTCATTTCCATATTTATCCGTTCTTATAAGTACTGGTCTGCCCGCTCCATCACTTGCAACAATCATAAAACCTCCATCGGGTAACTGCTCAACATGAGTGCCTACAGCCGCGGAATCAGTCTGGAATGATTTGATAAAAGAGCGTGAAACGGGATTGGAAGAATTCGCTTTTTTGCAAGACAATATAACGCACCCTAAAATGAGAACCAATCCTGATAAGATCAATAGGTTATTTGGTAATTTCAACGATTTTGCCATTTTGATCTATATTTAAAAGCCCGAAAAAGCCTTCATGATTTTTATTTGTTGATATGAGGTTAACACCCACGGCAAAAGAATTACCTGTAGCCACGGCTCCTGCTGCCCATGCATTAAATCCATTCAATGGTATATTGTTTTCCCAAAGCTTATTTCCATTGACGTCTGTATTGAGAAGCCATATATTACTGATACCGGACACATCAGTTGTGCCGCCTGAAATTAACAATCCGCCTGCTGCATTATTGCTAATACTGTTCATTTGTGCGCTTGATAATCCGAAATATTCGTGGTTCCAGATCACATTTCCTTTTATATCTACTTTAAATAACATAATTCCATTTGGCCCGGCAGATGGAAGGTTGATGGCTAAAATATAACCGTCTGTTCTGCTTATTATTTTTTCCGGGTTATAAGAAGTTGCATAATTCCCATAATAAATATAAGGCAATGTCCCCCAGGTTTTATATTCCGGGTATGGGGAGGTTGTATTCTGGGAATCAAGAGACTGACCGCTGGCCGATAATAAAATAAATGACGGATAGTTGGTACTCTGGTCTGCTGATGCATCTGATTTTGCTACATATCCGGCCACGGCGTTGTTTCCATTTGTTGCAGTTGTTACCGCAGCACCCAGGCTAAAAAAGAAAGTGCTGTTTGCGAAAACCTGTTTTGTCCATAAACTATCGCCGTTATGGTCCGTTTTAACAATATAAACGCAATTGTAAGTATTTGAATTGTAGATACCTACTGCTATAAAGCCATGGTCCGGAGTTTCAGCAACGTCGAAGAACCTATCGTCGAGGATGCCTCCAAAATTTTTCTGCCAGAGTAATTTACCATTTGCATCCGCCTTTAAAAGATAAGCATCGAAGAAAAAGTCGTTTCGCTCAGATGCTGATCCGTTTCCATAAGAGTTTGTAGCGCCTGCTGCTATATAACCACCATCGGAAGTAGTATGAACAGAAGCGAAAATATCAACAGCAGGTCCTCCATAGGTTTTGTACCAGAGGACATTGCCTCCGTCATCTGTTTTTTGAATAAAACCCTGATCTTCCTGACCTGCACTTGAAAAAGTATATCCACCAAACATAAATCCGCCATCGGCCGTCGCTTCAAATGAATTGAGAAAATTACCATAATTGCTACCATAGAACCTGATTGCAGAAGAAGTCGGCATTGCCGAAGGTGATTCAGCCACTTTGATGCAGCCATAAAATATCAGGAATAAAAGAATGAAAGCCAGCCCTGGCTTTTTGAAATGGATCATTGACAAAGGAAACCATTATTTTCCTAATAGCCAAATAATTATGTAAATAGTCATTCGCTGTTAATTGAAACCGGGTAATGTTAATTTGAATGATATTAAAATGGAAAAATTATATTTGAATAATGAGTCAATACATATGAGCATGATCGCCTCTTATAACACACCTCAAAAATATCTTGATGCAACTTTAAGCTATCTCGAAGAAAGAGAACTTGAAAATAACCTGATTATTGGTTTGTGTAATGGATATGAAGACAAAAAGAAGAAACAGGATGGTTGTGTTTTTATTAATGCAATTGAAAATGGGGAGATAGTGGCGACATCGATAAAAACCACAACAAGGGCAATCGTTTCATGTACCAGGGGTAATCTTGAATATATCAGGCTACTGGCTGATTATTATAAGATGAATAAGATTGAGATACGAAGCGTTTTTGGGGAGCAAGAATGTGCTTTTGAATTCTCAAAGTGTTATGGAAACGAGAAACCTGATACCAGAGGCGTGATCGTTCATCAGCTTGAAACTTTAAACGAACTTTCATTATTAGCGGGAGAATTGAAATTATGTGATTTAAATGATCTGGAACTTATTACCGATTGGATGATGATTTTTGAACAGGAGGCAGGAGGTTTTTCACAACCAAACAGAAAACAAATGTATGAAAGTACTAAAGCTAGGATCAAATCCGGAAATTTTTTTAAATTGATTGATAACGAAGAAGTTGTGAGTATGGCAGCGCTTATCAGAAAAACAAAAAACATTGGTATCATTGGGTTTGTATATACTCCTCATGACTTGAGGGGCAGAGGCTATGCCACAACCTGCGTGTGGAAGCTAAGTGAGCAAATTTTAAATACAGGATTCAAATATTGCGGTCTTTTTACGGATGCATCAAACCCGACTTCAAACAAAATTTACAGGAATATCGGATACCTGCCTGTTGCAGAATTTAATGAAATAAAATTAGGCTGAATCCTGACAAAAAAACAGGAAATTGCGCCGGGTATTTGAATGGAATAAGAAAACATCAACTGAAATTTTGTCACCCAAAACAATAAAAATATTAGCCAATACGGCCTGGGTCATTTGCCTGCTGGTTGCCATAGTATTGGGTTTTAAAAACCTGAGAGAACCAGATATCTGGTGGCAATTGCGTACAGGGGAATGGATTATCCAGCATCATACCGTCCCTTTTAAAGACATCTTTTCATTTACTTATGAAGGCACGCCATGGATCAATGTGAAATGGGGTTTTGAAGTGCTCATGCAATGCATGGCCTATATAGGAGGACCGGAATTTACGCCTGTATTGCAATGCATTGCAGATATTTTGATACTGGTTTTTGTTCTCAAAATCTACAATTTTTTCAGAAGAAATATTTTAGGAATTGATTCAAAATTACCATCTCCCACCATCCTGTTTTCAGCATTTTTATTACTGGTTATATGTGCTTTCCGTTTTATCGGCAGGCCTGAGATGGCAAGCCATGTGATGGCTGTTGTGTTCCTCTTTTTTATTCTGTCAGATCATTTCAAGTCGTCAAGAAAAATCCTCTGGCTCATTCCATTACAGATCCTATGGGCGAATCTTCACGAGGCCTATGGTACAGGAACGGTAATGGTTGTAACAGCCGCGGTTGCAGCCTGGATGGAATACTTCCTTCATGGTATGAATATCATGACGAAGCGAATGGAAGAAAAAAAGCCATCAAAGAATAAGAAAAAAGAACCGACCCCTGAATCTGTTGTTTCACCCAAACCAATAATGCCCAAGTGGTTATCCATTACAGCCATAGGAGTTATTCTTGCACCGGTTGTGCATCCTTACGGACTAACCATGATCACCCATCCATTTGAGATTTTTTCACAGGTCGAAAGCAATAAATTTACTTCTGAACTTCTCGGTTATATGGATCCCTTGTACTGGAACTGGGAAGCATATGCCAATATTATCCTGTTTGGATTGGGATTAATCTTCCTGTTTTTGAAAACATCTTCCAATAAGGAGGTGAGATGGATTTTCTGGCCTGTAAATAGTTTCGGGTTAGCCTATTGTGCTATATTATTGTTGTTCTTTTACCTAAGTCTTACGGCATATCGGAATATTCCATTTTTCATTATAACTGTCATCCCATTGTTCGCTAATGGCTTGGATGTCATTTTTGTTTTTTTGAAAAAGCGCTTTGCCGGATTGAACAAGCAGGGATGGACTGTATTTTTTTATGGCGCATTGATCGTTTTGGGAGGTATATTTTATGTATCCATCACTACCGGAAAGTTTTATAAAGATTTGGAGCAAGGTCATGACAGCTATGGATTAAAAGTCAATGCTTTTGCAAATCCTATTGGCGCAGCTGATTATCTCCGGGACCACAACATTAAAGGCAATGGCTTTTCAGATTTTCTGGTATCATCATATTTGCTCTGGGACCTGAGGCCCGATTTCAAAACCTTTATTGATCTCAGGGACCTCGACGTTTTTCCTGCAGATTTTTTTGAACATGTCAATCTCCTTGAAGTACAGCCCAAACTGATTGAGAATATTGACAAAGTAGCTCATTTTAAATATGCTGTTATCTTCCGTAGACAGTTTGAAGCCTTGCACAGTTACCTGGCGGCAAATCCTGATTGGAGAGGCGTTTATGCAGATCCGGTTGCGGCTATTTATATCAAAAAGGACACAACCAATGCAGCGATAATGGCACTCTTTAATAATGTCAAAGGCGAAATTCCCTTTCACGCGCCACCCGTGCCTCATAATTCTTCTATTGCCCGAATTGTGTCTGAAATATTCTGGCCGGCATACAATCCCGATCAAACAGAAAAAGTTGATATCGATATTTTTGCGGCTGACTATTACAAATCAATTCATCATTATGAATCTGCGATTTCATTTGCCAAAAAAGCCGCGAACAACAATATATCCAATGGAGAAGCGGATGATATGCTGGGGAATATATACCTTGACTTAGCATCAGCCGATACTTCAAAATCCAAAAGAGAAAATGATTTTAATCTTGCCAACGAAGCCTTCAATAAAGCACTTGGTGAAAACAAAAAAGATGATGCAGCATATTTGGGGCTGGGTACCATAGCACTTTATACGGGTGACCCCATTGCAGCTGAATCTTCTTACATAGAGGCATTGAAATATAATAGAGCAAACTATCTTACGTGGTGGGACCTTGCCAATTGCGAATCCAATCTGTGCGTCAGTGACCGACCCAATGCCATGAGCCATTTGCAGGAACGACTGAAATACCTAAAAAAAGCCTATCATCTCAACCAGGACCAGCGGGTGCGATTCTATTTAGGGATCGTATACGGACAAACAGACGATTGCGATAACTGCCGTAAATATCTCGATGAGAATACGATGCGCTATCCCGGAATACCGGCATCAGACCGCAAACTGGCCAAAGAAATGCGACAGAATTGTGGGAAGGATTAGAATTGGCAGCCAGAGGCTGCAAGCTTGAGCATCCGTAGCCTGGAGGCTACGGATAGCGGGAATATAGAAAGCTGCGTCAGCCCATTTTCAAATCTCCAAATTTTCAAATTTCCAAATAGTCCCCTCACGCCACCGTCCACGTCTGATTCCCCTGGATTAAGGCATCAAGGTCACCCTCACCATACATCGTCTTCGCATGGGCTAACTGTTCATGAACCTGGTCGTTATAAGTAGGACGGTCATGGCTATAGAATACGCCAAACGGCCTTGGGAAATGGTTTTCAACGCTTGGGTCGTCAAACATCCGGCTTAACACAAATGCTTTGTAGGCGTCATGTTCGTCGTGCACCCATAGGTCATTTATAGAAAAGCTTTCTTCGTTCATATTCACGACCATAGGTTTACCATCTTTCAGTGCAATACCTTTGTCGTGGTTCTCACCAAAAACCAATGGCTGTCCGTGCTCTACAAAAATGGTTTCCAGCGGTTTGGTTTCTTTATCAGTATAGATAAAAAAAGCGCCGTCATTATACACATTACAGTTCTGGTATATTTCTACCAAAGCCGTCCCTGTATGTTCTCCCGCTTTCATCAAAACAGCTTGCTGATGTTTGGGATCACGGTCCATCGTACGGGCTACAAAGCTCGCATCAGCCCCAAGGCTTAAGGCAATCGGGTTGAAGGGATGATCAACCGCACCCATGGGTGTCGATTTGGTAATCTGTCCCGGTGTAGAAGTGGGAGAGTATTGGCCTTTGGTGAGACCATATATCTCATTGTTAAATAACAATACTTTCACATCCACATTTCTTCTGAGCAGATGGATAAAATGATTTCCCCCGATAGAAAGTGCATCCCCGTCACCGGTTACAATCCAGACATTCAGATCCGGACGGGCTGTTTTAAGTCCCGTGGCAATAGCAGGCGCACGACCATGAATGGAGTGGATGCCGTAGGTATTCAGATAGTATGGGAAGCGTGAAGAGCAGCCTATGCCCGACACAAAAACGATCTTTTCTCTCGGGATATTCAGGGATGGAATAACAGTCTGCACCTGTTTCAGGATGGAATAATCACCGCAACCGGGGCACCAGCGGACATCCTGGTCGGTAGCCAGTTCTTTGGCCGTAAAGGGTTCGGAGTGGAATTCTGATTTTATAAAGTCAAGTATTTCTGTGCGTTTCATTTTCCGGGGTTTAGGATGCTTTTGATCTTATTCGTAATTTCTGAAACGGTAAATGGCAATCCCTGTATTTTATTCAACGACAGGGTATTGATCATATATCTGCTGCGAATGAGCATGGCCAGCTGGCCGCTGTTGTTTTCCGGGATCAAAACATGTTCAAATCCGGAAAGCAATTCGCCGAGATTGGATGGAAAAGGGTTGATATACCGCAATTGCGCATGGCTCACTTCAATTCCTTCTGATCTAATGACATCACAGGCAGTTTTAATCGTGCCGAATGTGGATCCCCAGCCAAGTACCAGTATTTTTCCTTTTTCTGATCCGCTATCCAGGCGCTGTTCAGGGATATGATGGGCAATATTTGCAACTTTCTGAGCCCTGATCTGCACCATTTTTTCATGATTTATCGGGTCGTAAGAGATGTTTCCTGTTACATCCTCTTTTTCGATGCCGCCAATCCGGTTTTCGAAACCATGAACACCGGGCAATGCCCATTCGCGGACCAGGTTTTCGTCTCTTTTATAGGGTTGATATTTTTGATCATCCGCAGTCTTTGGTAATGCATATTTCGGCTTTATTTCCCTGAGATTTTCGGACAATGGAAATTTCCAGGGTTCTGTACTGCTTGATAAATAACCATCGCTAAGGAAGATCACAGGGGTCATGTGCTCTATCGCAATTCTTGTTGCCTCGTATATTCCCTCAAAACAATCTGCAGGCGATTGTGCAGCAATGACCGGTACCGGTGCTTCTCCGTGCCGGCCAAACATAGCGAGCAGCAGGTCAGACTGCTCTGTTTTGGTGGGCATTCCCGTTGATGGTCCCGCACGTTGCACATCTATAATGACTAAAGGTAATTCCAACATCATGGCCAGACCCATCGCTTCTGATTTCAGGTCTATACCAGGCCCTGATGATGCCGTAACACCAAGGCTGCCCCCATATGAAGCACCTATAGCAGAACTTATCGCAGCAATTTCATCTTCGGCCTGGAACGTGATGGCCCCGAAATTCTTGAGTTTTGCCAGTTCATGCAGGATGTCTGAAGCCGGTGTAATAGGGTAGGAGCCATAAAACAATGGAATACCTGATTTCACCGAAGCCGCAACCAATCCATAAGCAACAGCCTGGTTGCCTGTAATGCCCCGGTAGGTTCCGAGTTTCATGGGTGCGGGTTTTACCTCAAACCGGTTTACGAATATTTCCGCCGTATCGCCATAATTATAGCCTATTCTCAAGGCTTTCACATTGGCATCGTGGATCTGTGGGTTCTTTGCGAATTTCTTTTCAATGAAATCCATGATCGGGTGAATGGAACGATCATACATCCAGCAGATCAATCCCAATACAAACATGTTTTTGGAACGGTCCTGTTCTTTGGTCCCCAGTCCCAGGCTTTTGAGTCCTTCCTTTATTAGTTTGTTTATCGGGATGATATATAATTTAAAACCTTCCACCACCTGGCTTTCCAGGGGATTTGCATCATCTGCATAGCCGGCAAGCCTCAGGTTTTTAGCGTCAAAACCATCTTCATTAGCTATAATGGTTCCACCTTTTTTCAGATTGGCGATATTCTTTTTCAGTGCAGCGGCATTCATCACCACCAGTACATCGCAATCATCACCGGGGGTATGTATTTCATGAGAGCCAAAATGGATCTGGAAACCCGAAACGCCGGGCAGTGTACCAACAGGGGCCCTGATTTCTGCAGGGAAATCCGGAAATGTTGCCAGGTCATTCTGCATCAGGGAAGTGGCCAGGGAAAACTCATTCCCGATCAACTGAATTCCATCTCCCGAATCTCCGGCAAACCGGATCACAACGTCATTTATTTCTATTAATTCTTTGGTAGCAGTCATTTTAATTCTTAATGCAATTTTGAGTTTAAAGCATCTCTAAAAACTTCTTTTTTTTCGCCTCATCCTTTGTCCTTCTCCCAAGGAGAAGGGTATAAGGTAGTTTTTAGAGATGCTCTAAAAACTTCTTTTTTTCGCTCATCCTCTGTCCTTCTCCCAAGGAGAAGGGTATAAGGTAGTTTTTAGAGATGCTCTAAACTTTAACGTTACAATATTTAATCTTCTCGCGAAGCCATTCCCAAATTTTCAAATTCCCAAATAGCTCAGTAAGCCCTCTCGTCCCGGTTTTCTATATAATTGATGAAAGACCTGTTGGATACTTTATTGCCTCCCGGTGTGGGATAATTGCCCGTAAAATACCAATCGCCTTTATGTTCCGGACTTGCCTGATGCAGGTTTTCAACCGTCTGATATATGATTTGTACTTCAGCATTTACACTTTCCGACTTAAGGAGTTCACCAATTTTTGTACTGATCTGGTCATCGGTAAACCCGGCATATATCTCTTTCACAAAATTGGGAGCATCTTTATTTGCAGCATTTTCTTTGCATTTCAGGTACACTTCCTGGAGCAAATTCTCTGTTCCATTGTCCTTATGCAAGGCTATTGCGGCTTTAAAAGCAATAAAATCACCCAGCTTGCTCATATCTATTCCATAACAATCCGGGAACCTGATCTGTGGTGCTGATGATACAATAACGATTTTTTTAGGCCCCAAACGATCCAGAATCCTGAGGATGCTGTTTCTCAAGGTTGTGCCGCGTACAATAGAGTCATCTATTACCACCAGGCTGTCAGTACCCGGCTTTACGATCCCATACGTCGTATCATATACATGCGAAACGAGGTCTTTACGCTGGGTATCTGCTGTAATAAAAGTACGCAGTTTTGCATCTTTAACGGCTATTTTTTCAATTCTTGGCTTGAGGGCAAGCAGTTCATCCAGTTCTCCGTTGCTGATATTGCCTTCTTTTATCCTGAGTTTTTTGTACTGGTTCAGATAGTCGCCCAGGGCTTCCGTCATACCAATATACGATACTTCAGCCGTATTGGGGATATATGAGAATACCGTATTTTTAAGATCATGACCGATAGATGAGAGGACAGCCGGCGTGATAAGTCTGCCAAGTTCCTTGCGTTCATGATAGATGTCTTTATCAGTGCCCCTCGAGAAGTAAATCCTTTCGAAAGAGCACTGCCTTATTTCTTTTTCCTCAAGAATTCTGGTTTCTGTTACTGTACCGTCTTTCTTGATAATGAGGGCATGTCCGGGTTTAACGGGCTTAATCTGATCATAATCCACATTAAATGCAGTCTTGATTGGGGGACGTTCAGAAGTCACCACCACCATTTCATCATCTTCATACCAGAATGCCGGCCTGATGCCATTAGGGTCACGCAAAACAAAGGCATCTCCATGGCCGATAAGTCCTGCCATAACATAACCACCGTCAAATTGCCTGGCTGATTTCTGTAAAATAGAGGCTACGTCCAGTTCTTTTGAAATGATATTCTGGGTATGTTCGCCGCTATAACCGTCTTTTTTTAGCTTTTCATAGAGTTCATCCACATTCTGATCCAGGTAGTGCCCTATTTTTTCCATCACAGTAATGGTGTCGGTATGGTTTAAGGGATGCTGGCCCAATTCGATGAGTTTTTGAAACAGCTCATCATTATTGGTCAGGTTAAAGTTTCCCGCCAGAACCAGGTTTTTACTCATTCTGTTGTTTTCCCTCAAAAATGGGTGGCAATAAGACATTCCGCTACTGCTGTGGGTAGCATATCTTAAATGTCCGAGCAATAATTCTCCCATAAAAGGAGCACCGGAAAGCCTCGAAAATTCTTCATGACCTTCGGCATCCAGGAATTTACTTTCAAGGAGCTGCTCATGAATTTTGTTGAATATGAGAGAAATAGCATTAGAAGAATCGGAACGCTCCCTGAAAATAAAAGGAACTCCCGGTTCAGCATCCAGTTTCAGAGAAACCACACCGGCTCCGTCCTGCCCCCTGTTATGCTGCTTTTCCATAAGCAGGTACAGTTTGTTCAGTCCGTACAGGCTGCTGCCGTATTTGTCTTCGTAGTAAGAAAGCTCTTTTTTGAGCCTGATCAGCGCGATACCGCACTCATGTTTTATCTCGTCACTCATCCTTTGGGATTCAAGGTGCAAAATTACGGAATATTAAGGACAAGGCTGCAATGGGGAAATGGCGAAAGCCTTTTTCAGATATTAATAAAAATCGGATAGCCCTGAAAGGGCGAAATATATCAGCGGAGGGTGGAGCCCTTCGAAAAAGATATATATATATATGAATAGCCCTGAAAGGGCAATATAGTTTTGTTAGCATACCCTTAATATTTTTATTGTGCCCCTTCAGGGCTATATTTAATTCGATATTGTTGTCACAGGGCTTCACCCTGTGTTAATATATCACGCCCCTTCAGGGCTAAAACGAAAAACGATTTATAAAAAAATATGTCCAGAAAGTTATAGGACATTTAGAATTTTACAGAAGTGGATAAATTTTTTACCGGATTATAACGCCTTTGGCATTGAACGCCAGGGTAACATCCGGTTCTGATTCGGAAACTGATCTTCCGGAATCGCCCCTGTAGCCGGGAAGTATTTTCTCAGATGTCGTATCAATATAAGCTTTACCCTCTATAATGGCTGTTTTGCCTGTCGCGTCTTTGGGAATGGATACATTCATATTATTCATCTTCACAATCATACAGGTGCCATCCTGCATATCCATTTTCAGTTCACAGGTTTTGTCGGGGCAAATCCCGATCACCTCACCTTTTACTTTGGTCTCCATCTCTGTAGCATTGCCGAGTTTGTCTTTCAGCTCGCCGCAATCGATGGCACCATCCTCATTAATACGCTGCCCGATATAGATAGGTTTGCCAAAGCTGGTATCGGCAACAGGCTGGTTACTGCAGCTGACCATAGCTAACGATGTAAATATCAATAATATGTAATATATGCGACTCATTGAATTGAACACACTTATAAAATAACCTATACGTAAAACGCCAACCCCCCGGTTTTTGTTTCGGCGCAAGATAGGATTTTTTTTGGGATGTTATGTTGGAACCAGGTTTTGCACCATCCTGAGTGATATCAGTGCGCATTTAGTGATAGATCGAATATAGTTGTACGATTTTCTTAACGATTAGTTTGTCATCCAATTGAAAGATAACAAAATACATGGCCGGTCGCGTATTCCATTTTGCAGCATCAAAATAGGTATTGTATTCCCCTTGTGAAAGCTGCTTATCCAGAAGAGTTCCTATTTGTCTGCCGATTTCATCGGTTAGGGATATTCTAACATGACCCGGGTTTACAAGGGTATAGTTAATGTCAGTCTGTAATTCAAAGGGGTTTGGAAAGATATTCAAGGCAAATTTTTCATTTATGACAACCTGGTACAGTTCAGTTTCTGTGCAAAATCCTGGCAAGGAAACGGTAAGAACCACATTGTATTTTCCGTTTTTGGAATATGTATGTAAAACATTGAATCCGGATGAGGTATCAGCATTTCCGCTTAAAGAATCCCCAAAAACCCAGTGGTATTGCCAATACCATTCGTTAGGATTTTTTACCACAAACTGATATTCAAATCCATTGATGTTTTTTACATCAAAATTGACATTTGGCTTCGGAACAACATTAATGAGAACGCTGTCAGAAGAGCTACAGCCGGTCGAGCTGATAGTCTCTTTCAGATAGTATTCCGTTGTTACTTTAGGGCTGTCAATAGGATTACTGATAGTGGAGCTAAACCCAGGTGGATTTGAGGCCCAGGCATAAAGATGTCCTGGTTTAGAAGAATCGCCAAGCAGGATACCGGTGCCAGAACATAAATTTTCGGGCTTGCCAGCGAAGGGAAAGGGTATTGGATTTACTTTGATAATAACCGAATCAAAATCAGTGCATCCCACTGAACTGGTAACTGTTAGCAAATATGAAGTCGTGCTATCAGGTGATACAACAAGAACAGGTTTTGAAGAAGTAAAGCCTGGAGGGTTTGATATCCAGGCATAATTGTTTCCTGCAACAGCATGAGAACCGATAACTACAGAATCACCATAGCAAATAGTTTGATTAGGTCCGGGATCAGCAACTGGCGCATGTGCAATTCCGACAAAAATATTTGCTGAATTTTTATTGACACATCCGGTGACAGTATCTTTTACGCTCAAATGATAAACTGTACTATTCAAGGGGTTCACGACAGGATCAGGTAAGGTTGAACTAAACCCCGTTGGTATCGAAGTCCAGGAATAACTAATATGAGGAGCGCCATTTGCTCCTATTTTAATATGGGTCCCAAGGCATATCTGATAATTACTTTGACCCGTATTTGCATTCGGGAGTGGATTTACCGTAATAATTACACTATGCGTATTGGTACATCCGGTAGTCGTGTCTTTTTCTGATAGGGTATAGGTTGTTGAAGATTGAGGGTTAACAACAGGATTAGAAATAGTGGAATTAAATCCGTTTGGGTTTGAAGTCCAGTCATAAGTATCTCCCTTTACGGCAAGATCACCTATTGTAACGCTGTCGCCAAAACAGATGGATTTATTTGGTCCCGTTACTGCAAATGGCAATGGATTCACTTTTACCGTAATGGAATCCCTATTGCTGCATCCGGTTGCATTTACAGTGATATAATATTTTGTAGTAGTTGAAGGGTTTACATTGGGATTAGAAACTGTTGAACTAAAACCATTTGGATATGAGGACCATAGGTATGAATATCCGCTTTTTGCCGTACCGCCAATCGAGATATTTGTATTGGCGCAAATAATAGTATCAGCCCCGATATTAATTACAGGCGGTGGAATCAGAGTCACAAATATGATAGAAGTATCATTTTCAGGAACTGAATCTTTCGTTCCATTAGGTCTTGAAGTCCAGCATTTGATTTTATTTGTCCCGACGGATAGCAAAATTATACCGGTTTTAACAACTACCGTACTTTCGGAAGCTAAAGATCCACTCCAATGAAAAGGATGCTGAATAATACCGTTTACCGATATATTGATGGTAACTGAATCAAGTTTGATATGACTGAAATTTTTGAGGCTCACCACAAGCTGTTGAGAATCTTTACAAACACTACCGAAGGGAGTGAAAATTGAATCAATCCCGGCATCGTTCCCGGGAAAACTGAATTTAGCTAAAAAGGCACTTGGAGTATGATACCCTGCACTTGAAGTTTGGTATGCGCCGCTCGTTGCCATTCCTGAGCCGCTACAGGTGTTGCCAGTTAGAAATACATGCCCTGAACTATCTACAGCCACCCCGGATCCACCATCACAGTCACTGGTATTACTGCCTGCAAAATGTGTAGCCCATTTAATGTCTCCGTTACTATTGAATTGTGCAAGGAATGCGTCTTCACTTCCAACCCTTGAAACTTGATAACCATCACTGGTCGCGATCCCTGTGGAACTATAAGTCTGGCCTGCTATATACACATCCTGTGCTTCATCCACGGTAATACCATTAGCTACATCCTGTCCATTCCCTCCAAAATATGTAGCCCATTGAATGCCGCCGTTCATATCAAATTTAGCAAGGAATGCATCTCCAGCGCCACCATAAAATGCTTGATAGGAGCTGTTTACGGCAATACCTGTATCACTATTCGTTAATCCTGTCATATATACATTTCCGGAAGCATCTGCCGCAACTTCAAAACCAAGGTCCTGAGCACTGCCTCCAAAATAGGTAGCCCATTGCAGCCCACCACCAGAACTAAATTTGGCAAGAAATGCATCCTCGTCATACCCTTTTACCGTTTGATAGGCTCCAAAGGTCGCCACTCCCGTATCGCTCCCGGTTCCGCCTGTAAGAAACACATTTCCGAAATGATCTGTAGTTACACCATATCCGCGGTCCTTGCCACCGCCAAAATAGGTAGCCCATTTAATGGTACCCGTTCCACTGAATTTAGCAAGAAAAGCATAAGCGGTGCCATAAGCCGAACTGAATTTGGATTGGTAAGCCCCTTTAGTCGCAATACCTGAGGATTGAGTCGCGCCTGAAATATATACATCCCCTGCAGCGTCTGTTGCAACCCCTTGTCCTTCGTCAAAGCGTCCGCCGCCAAAATAGGTCGCCCATTTTATGGCTCCGCTGCTATCAAATTTTGCCAAAAAAACATATTCAATTATTCCATTACCCTTTGCGAATGATGTCTGATAAGCACCTGTTGTAGCTATTCCAGAATTACTGCTTGTTGTCCCAGAAATATATATGTTACCTGACAAGTCAGTTGCAACAGCATTGCCATAATCATCGCCGCTACCACCGTAATAAGTGGCCCATATCCGCATACCTTTGCTGTTGAATTTAGCTATATATGCATCATAACCATTATTTCCTCCTGCAAAGGAGGTTTGATAAGCTCCATTTGTTGCAATTCCTGAAGAACTGGCAGTAACCCCTGTAATATATTCATTTCCAAAAGTATCAGTTGCGACTCCATAGCTGGAAGAATAGTCGCCGGAATAATATGTGGCCCATTCCAGCGTGGGGTCAATGACTAAAGGTTTGGTTTTGTCGTATGTGCCGATTTTGAAGGTAATTTTGTTTTCGGTTTTAATAAAATCGCTTCCAACAATATTTTCCCCTTGAAAACTAACTGGTTTGCTCTCGATCATTTTTCCTAACGAACAGGAATATTCAATTCCGGAATTTTTTAATTTTTTAATATTTTCAAGTCCATTCCATTGCATCTGTATGTCACTCACTTTGCCTCCAGGATGCACTATAAATTCATATTTCATTCCATTTGCCTGGGCATGAAGAACCATATCCATATAAGGATAAACATCTTTGTAAGTGATGGTTTTGTAAGTGCGGACATTGGTAATTCCAGAATCAGCATTTCCTGTGGTGTAGTAGTTTTCGTAATATTCCTGTTTGTCTGAGGCGATGATTTGGGCGGCGGGGTTGGAGTTGATAAGGATGAGATCGGTCCTATTAATAGTGGTTTTTGAAGATTTGGAATTTTGGTGCTTTAAAGAATTGAATCCCCCTCCCGAAGAAGTCGGGACAGGTACCCCCCTAATAAAAGGGGATTCCGTTTCTATCCCAGTTGCCTCGGAAATATCATTTTCGGTATTCTCAGTTTTAGTAAACACAAAACTGATTTTTCCGGGTTGACAATAAAGATAAACACCACCCTGATGACCATAAAACTGAGTTTTTGATGATTTAACTTGTCCTTTGTTTTCTACAAAATTCCAATTCGTATTGTTCAGCAAATCCTTTTCATGGGCTGGAACCCCCGCATATAATTTATAGCAGGAAAGAACAAACAATAGAAGCAGAATGATGATGCCCCGGTTCATTTCTTGTCCAGATGGAATTTAATCAAATAGTCATTTTGCGGTAATTTCTATCGCAATAATATATAATGTACCTTCTTACCTATCTCAACAGCGTCACATTGCCGTTAATATAATGATATCGTCCTGTAACATCTATGATTTCAAATGCATAAATATAGACTCCTTCCGGAACTTTTTCGCCTTTGAAAGTGCCATCCCATCCTGCTTCGCCGGGTCCAGTTTGTGCAAGCAGGTTTACCGAAGGTGAGGTATATAAATGTTCGCCCCAACAGTTGTAAATATTATAGGAATAACTGCTTATTCCGACTCCTTTTAGAATAAATAAATCATTCACGCCATCTCCATTGGGGCTGAAAGCATCTGGGATATAGATGGTTATCTGATTGCCGATTATTTTAATAAGCCCATAAGCTGTATCATTTGGGCATTGGTTCAATCCGTAAGCGATAAGCATTATTTTATATTCACCTGAATCTGTATAAATATGATCAGGAGAAATGATATCGCTTGTGTCATTGGCATCAAATTTCCATAAATACCTGGCTGCATTAGATGACTGGTTCTGGAAACTGATATCCTGATTGATCTTTATGAGCTGTATGGGCACATAAACAAATGCCGCTTTGGCGGGAGGAATTACCGTAACATACACGCTATCAATGGCATTAGTAGGGGAGCAGTTATCACTTAAAATGACCTGGTGCCAGCCGCTTTTGTAGGCTTTTTCAATGAGAGAATCTCCTGTCAACTTATCATCGACCCATTGATATTGATAATGCAAACTATCACCGCCGCTGCTTTTGGCTGATAAAATAACCTTTTGCCCATAACAAACCCTAGCCGGATCAGCAATAGCTTTTACCTTAAGTTTTGGCCTTACTTTCAGCAGTACAGGACTGCTGTCCTGGCAGCCATGGGCGTTGCTCACAACAAGCATATAATGTTCTGTATTTGGCAGGGTGGCAATGGCGTGTGGATCCGTGGCAGATGAAAGATAAATGGCAGGGTGCCATAAATAGGTTATCCCACCCGAGCCCTGCATGGTATAGACCTCATCAAAGCAAAGCGTGGTATCGGGACCGGCGGAGGCATTAGGTAGATAAAATGATTTAACACTGATTGAGGCAGTGTCATTATTTGGAAACGAATCGGTAATACCGTTTGGCAATGATGACCATGACTTTACCAAATCCGTCCCCGAAGGAAAAAAATAATTACCTAAGCTTATGGTTACGACGCTATCAGACAATAATTTGCCTGACCATTTGTAAGGCTTTTGTACGTTGCCATTTATTGACAACCCGATGGTGGCAGAATCCAGATCTTTGGAGCCAAAATTTTTGAGCTGAACTTTTACGATTTGAGAATCCGGGCAAAAGCTGTCCTGCAAAGACGGAATTGAAGTGATTCCGGCATCGGTATTATTTATATTACCAAATTTGGCAAGAAAGGCATCCTCATTCCCAGCATAGCTTGTCTGGTATGCACCAAAACTAGCTATGCCATTGCTGCTTGCTGTCTGGCCTGCAACATATATATTTCCTGACGCATCCATGCTGACACCTTCAGCGGATTCACCTCCTCCTCCATAATATGTAGCCCACAATCTGCTTCCTGTATTGTTGAATTTTACCAGGAAAGCATCCTGAGAACCTGCCAAAGAAGTCTGATAGGCATCAGTAGTTGCAATTCCAGTGCTGCTTGACGTAGTACCTGCCATATATATATTGCTGTTCGCGTCAATACTTACACCATTTCCATTATCGGTTCCCTTCCCGCCATAGAAGGTAGCCCAGTTAAGGCTGCCGGAACTGCTGAATTTTGCCAGGAAAGCATCCTGGCCTCCACCAACCGATGTCTGGTACGCCCCTGAAGTGATGATATTGCCACCTACTGTCCATCCTGTCATATATACATTCCCTGTAGCATCGGTACATACTCCGTTTCCCCTGGCGCCACTGGTACTAAAGGTTCCATTATTATAAGTTCCTCCGTAATATGTTGCCCATGCCAGTTTGCCTGCACCACTGAATTTGGCCAGGAAAGCATCCACACGGCTTGAATAGGTTTTATACGCACCAGCAGTAGCAATTCCATTAGAGCTGTATGTAATTCCTGTCAAATAAACATTGCCGGATTTGTCAACCGTTACACCGTTGCCCCCATCCTGGTCATTTCCTCCAAAATATGTAGCCCACAAAAGACTACCTGAACCACTGAACTTTGCCAGAAATGCATCGGATGGGCCTCCTCCATAACTTGTCTGATATGCTCCTGTAGTTGCAGTACCATTTATAGTGTGTGTTGTCCCTGTCATATACACCTCACCTGACGCGTCCGTGGTTAGGCTCGTTCCTCCATCGCTTTCTCCATAATATGTGGCCCAGGTTAAGCTGCCAGTACTGCTGAACTTAGACAAAAAACCATTACTGCCGCCTGGTATGAAATAAGTACGATATGCACCCGAAGTGGCTATACCATTGTAGCTGTCTGTTGAACCTGTAATATACACATTGCCGCTGATATCTGCATTTACAGCATATCCATAATCATGATAAATGCCGCCATAATAGGTAGTCCAGATAAGGTTGCCGGAACTACTGAATTTAGCTAAAAATGCATCGTCCCAACCTTGAAAAGAACTTTGATATGCCCCGGAAGTTGCTATATTATTTCCACTTGTTGTATAGCCTGTAATATATGCATTACCAGAGGCATATGTACTTACACCTAATGCAATGTCGGTTCCACTGCCACCAAAATATGTACCCCAAACCAGTGTCGGGTCTATCACTAATGTTTTGGTTTTGTCATACTTCCCAATTTTAAATCCTATTCGATTGTTGTTTTTAGTAAACATACTTGGAACGGGATATTTGGCATCTGAAAGGGATGTTGCTGCGTAGCTGACAGGTGCAGATTCATTCATTTTCCCTGAAGCCAAAGAATATTCAATTCCGGAATTTTTTAATTTTTTAATATTTTCAAGTCCATTCCATTGCATCTGTATGTCACTCACTTTGCCTCCAGGATGCACTATAAATTCATATTTCATTCCATTTGCCTGGGCATGAAGAACCATATC
>JABDBQ010000001.1:94009-134561 GCA_013288555.1 Bacteroidota bacterium
CCATTCCATTGCATCTGTATGTCACTCACTTTGCCTCCAGGATGCACTATAAATTCATATTTCATTCCATTTGCCTGGGCATGAAGAACCATATCTACATAAGGATAAACATCTTTGTAAGTGATGGTTTTGTAAGTGCGGACATTGGTAATTCCAGAATCTGCATTTCCTGTGGTGTAGTAGTTTTCGTAATATTGCTGCCGGTCAGAAGCTAGGATTTCGGCGGCGGGGTTGGAGTTTATTAAGACAAGATCGGCGCGATTAATAGTAGTTTTAGAAGGTTCCGATATTTCGCGCTTTGATTGATCGAATCCCCCTCTCGAAGAAGTCGGGACAGGTGCCCCCTTTGTAAAGGGGGATTCCGTTTCTATCCCAGTTGCCTCGGAAACATCATTCTTTGAATTTTCAGTTTTAGTAAAAACAAAATTTATTTTGCCTTGTTGGCAATATAAATAAACCCCACCCTGGTGACCATAGTACCGAATTTTTGATGGTCTAATCTGTCCTTTATTTTCTGCAAAATTCCAATCCGTATGGTTTATGAATTGTTTTGGTATAGGATTATTACCAGCACGCAGGCCATAAGATCCAAGCAAAAATAAGATAAACAGGATGTTTTTTTTAAGTTTCATTTTGATATAGGCTTAGACAAATATATTAAATTTCAGATTATTAATTTTATAAATTATTTTTTAAATTTTTGTCCGTGGTCGGCGTCCCCGCCGAACAGCTTCTTTTAAATCTACAGAATGTTCAGGAGTGGTCGGCGGGGACGCCAACCACGGACAGGAAAAATATTTGGAATTGTCATAACAATTTTTAATTTTGATATGCGAAACCTAAACTAAACCCCGTATGAAACCCCTATTTCGCATTTTATTATTCATTTTTATTGTTGGATTTTCCTTCTTTTCTGGTTGTCAGAAACCAGATGATAGCAACACCTGCAACGATCCCATCAAAGAATGGCCTTTCCTTTCCACAGCCAGTCGGTGGCTTTTTGACCCAATAAAGGTTGGGGATATGATAAAGTTTAATGTCTATCACAGGAACGATAGGTCTTCTCCGTACGTGTACCGCAGAAGTGAAACCTTCATGGTAAAAGATACTGGCATACAAAAAGTAACTCAACCGAACGCTTATACAAACCTCAATTGCAATGAATTAATGATAGGTGATTATCTGGTTGCTGATATTACTGGACCGGAATCATTGACATGTGAATTAGATTATTTGGCATATACAGACTTATTGATCACATTACAGGGGGAAAACTTTGGTGTTGGTGATATTCAATACCAGGCTCACCAAGTCAATTGGAACGATAGTTTGGTAATAGGTGGTCAGAAATTTTATAGCGTAAAGAATTTTCAGGGGATAGAAATAGGTACAAATAATTATTATGTTGACAGTACTTATTGTTTTTATAACCTTCAATATGGAATGCTTAAATTCATAATAAATGACACCCTCATTTACCAGAGAACACTTCATTAGCAAACCTTAAATCTATGATATTATGAAAAAGAGAATTGCCGCATTGCGGAAGGTCTTGTTGTGCCTTATCATTACAACAGTTTGCTCAACATTTTCCTATGGGCAACCCAGTTACAGCATGCCCAAATCAGTAACCAAGAACCCTAGTTTAGGCAAGTGGAATCCGGTACAGGCTTATAATTCCGGGCCATTGTCCCTGGTCGGCGTCCCCGCCGAACAGCTTCTTTTAAATCTACGGAATGTTTAGGAGTGGTCGGCGGGGACGCCAACCACGGACAGGAGATGAATATTCTTAAAATTCATCCTGAGATCAAATATCACAGAATTTCCTACCTTCGCTTCCAAATATAATATCCCAATCATTATGCTTGCATTTTTCAGAACATTACTGGCCACGATCATAGGTTTTTTCCTGTGTATATTTATCATATTCATCATATTTGCCGCCATAGCAGCCGGAACAAAGAAAAAGGTTGCTGTAAAGGATAATTCCATCCTTGAAATCAACCTGAATGAAGCCATCCCTGAAAGGCCTACTGATAATCCGCTGAAAGACATCTCTTTTATCGCAGAGAATTTCAAACTTCCCTTGTCTCTAAAAGAAATCCTGGATGATATTAAAAACGCCAAAGACGATCCTAAAATTAAAGGAATATACCTGCAAACGGATATGATGCAGGCAGGATTATCAACTGTAAATGAAATAAGGAATGCCCTGATAGATTTTAAAAAATCAGGGAAATTCATTTACGCGTACAGTGAAATTTATACTCAGAAAAACTATTACCTGGCTTCTGTGGCTGATAGTATATATGTGAATCCCAATGGGTTGTTTGATTTTGCCGGTTTTCATTCAGAGCAGATCTTTTTTAAAGGTTTGCTGGACAAACTTGAAATCAAACCCATTCTTATAAGAGAAGGCAAATACAAAAGTGCCGGGGAAACCTTTACCCAGACCAGTATGAGCGATGCCAACCGCAAGCAGGTAACTGATTTTATGAATTCGTTTTATGATTATTACCTGGCAAGGATTGATAGTTCAAGGCATATACCTGCCGCAAGGTTGCGTACGATTGCCGACAGCCTGCTTATTAAATTACCTTCTGATGCCGTGAAATTGAAACTGGCTGACAGACTGGCCTATAAAGACAATGTGCTTGCTGCCATCCGGATGAAACTGGGTGTGAAAACCAACAAAGAAATCAACAAAATTTCATTGGATGATTATAATGAAGTGGATCACAAATTAAAGCCAAGTGGTGGAAATAGAATAGCCCTGATCTATGCTGCGGGAGATATAAGCGGAGGCGAGGGTAGTGAAAAAAGTGTAGGTTCTGAAAAACTTTCAGAATCTATAAGGGAAGCCGCTGCAGATGATGAAGTTAAAGCCATTGTACTGCGTGTGAACTCACCGGGAGGAAGTGCGCTTGCGTCTGATGTTATCTGGCGCGAAGTAGTCCTGGCGAAGCAGAAAAAACCGGTAATTGCTTCTTTTGGTGATGTTGCGGCTTCAGGCGGATATTATATCGCAGCACCGGCTGATTATATCATCGCCGAGCCGACCAGTATTACAGGTTCAATCGGGGTTTTCGGATTGCTTGCCAATATGGAAGATTTCTGGAAAGATAAACTGGGAATTACCTGGGATCGGGTGAAAACAAGTAAATATGCCGATGTGGGCAACCCTAACCGCCCGATGACAGATGAAGAGAAAAATATTATCCAGATGCTGATTGATTCTACTTATAAATCATTCAAAAACAGGGTAGCAACCGGTCGCCACCTGAAACCCGAATTTGTAGATTCTATTGCACAAGGCCATGTATATTCCGGAATCCAGGCAAAAGAATTGGGACTGGTGGACGCATTGGGCAGCCTGGATGATGCTATCGCTTACGCAGCAAAGAAAGCCAATATCACGAGCTACGGAATCAAGATCATGCCTGAGTTTAACAATAATCTGTTCAAGGCATTCAACAGGATGAGCATGGCAAAAAGCGAAGCTGAAATAGAACAAAACCTTGGCGCTGAAAATTATGCCATCATAAAGAGAGCAGCGAGCATAAAGGATATGCAGGGTATATTAATGTTCTATCCTTATGATCTGAATATTCATTAAGAGGATTTGATACAGGAATTTGAAAGAATAAGGAAAAATGTATTTCCCTGTTAGCGCCTTGCGGTAGCTCTGATCACTTTTATCTTTTCCTGGATATCGGTCATTTTGGTCTTCAAATCTGCGATCTCCTTGTTCATTTTTGCTCTCAGATCATCTGCATTTTTGGAATTCCTGAAAAACTCGATATTGTTCTCGAGCGTAGCTATCTCACCTTCTATTCGCTTTAACTCCCTGGTGTTTTTTCGTTCTTCAGTTTCAATACGCTCATTACCACCGTTGTCCTTAGACCATTTCTGGATAGTGAGCCTGTAGCTCAATAATGGATTGGATTTATGATCTTCTTCACTTTTTAGCCCCGCTTTGGCAATCAGTTTATTAAGGGCCGCATAAAATCGTTTCCTTATTTTATCTTTTTCGCTATAGGGTACATGACCTATTGCAGCGAAATCATCCTGGAATTGATTCACCTGATCCTCAGCTGCTTCTATTTTCTCTGCTTTGATCAGTTCTTCAATTTTTTCGACAATTTCGGTTTTCAACTTCAGGTTTTCAATCTGCCCTTTTACCATATCTTTATGGCTGTCAGCTATTTTATCAAATACACTGTTACATGCTGCCCTGAACCTGTTTTTGAGTTTATCAGTATACTGGTAGGGAACGGCACCGAATTTTTTCCATTCCTCCTGCAATAGAATCACATCTTTTCTATGAGAAGCTGGGTTTTCTGATTTTGCATATTCTTCAGCTTTCTCGCAGAGCTCGGTTTTTCTGGCAAGATTCTGAGATTTTTCATGCTTACGCAGTTTGAAAAATTCGTTTTTGTTTTTATTAAACTTGCGGATAGCTGCAGATAAACGTTCTTTCAGCTCATCGTTTTTCTTGAACGGAATGGGACCAATGGAGCGCCAGTTTTCAATCCATTGGCTCAGTTCGGTGTTCTTGTTCACCCAGTCTTCTGCGCGATCGGTCTGATAATCAGCAATTTCTTCAATTTTAGTCATCAGGTCCATCTTGGCCCGGAAGTTTTGCTCACTGATCTTCTGTCTTTCTTCAGAGATCTTTTCTTTCTTCTCATAGATAGGTATTACTGCATTTCTGAAACGGAGATTAATATCATCGCGTTTCTCTTTTGGTACGGGACCAACATGTTTCCAGTCGTCCTGATAACCCCTTAAGAGACGGAAAGCTTCTTCAATATCCTCCATTGCATGGAGGGCTTCAATTTTGGAAATAATATCTTCTTTGGCCGTAAAGTTTCTCTTATTATCAAGGTCTTTAAACTCGGAATATAATGAACGTTGCTCATAAAATTTATTAACATAAAAATTATAGCTGTTCCAGATGTTTTCTGCATCTGCAATAGGTACATGGCCTGTTTTGCGCCAGTCTTCCTGTAGTTTTTTAAACTGCGATATGTTAGAAAGATTTTCCTCGTTTTCAACAAATGCCTTGAGGGATTCCAATAACTCCTTTTTGGCAACCAGGTTTTTCTCTTTTTCTATATTCAGTCCTACAATATAGCCTTCCCTGCTTTTTTTGTATGCCTTAAATGCTTTATTAAAATCATCCCTGATGTTTCCGTCTTCCCATTCGAAATCATTCTCGTCTTTGCCTTCACTTTTCCATTTTTCCCGGGCATCTTCGAGTGCTTCTTTGGCAAGTTTGTTGAATGCGGAACGGGCCTGCATTACTTTTTTGTTCATGTTGCGCTCATCACTATGTTCAATAGCGTTAACCACAAATTCGAGCAGGTTCTCACGGGTCATTCCTTCAAACCAGGAATCATCGTCCTGGCGGTCATCTTCTTGATCTTCATGAACTTCTTCAGGGATATCTTCCGCGGCTTCAGGCTTTGATCCGGCTGAATGGGCAGTAACCTCTGCAATAGTTTCATTTTTAATAGATTCACCCTGTTCTGTTTCAGGGGATTCTTCGACAGATTGCTCCGCTGTTTCGGGTTCAGCAATCATCGTTTCGGTCATTTCATCAATGATCTGTTTTGGTTCGCCTGAAGCAATAACTTCTGTTTCAGGACGTAATTGTTCTTCTTTCATTTTTTCGGTTTCTTCACTTTCTGAAGAGTTATTTTCGTTGCTTAATTCACTCATGTTTTCCTTAATGGAAGTCTATTACAATGCTTATTAACTTAAATTTGTATCAAAAATAAGGATTTATTTTCAAATAAATGTCAAACAAAGATACAATAGCCGGTCATGCCAAGCTTATTGAATGTCCGCGTGATGCGATGCAAGGTATTCATGAATACATTCCCATTGATTTGAAGGCCAAATATATAAACTTATTATTGAAATGCGGCTTTGATACGATAGATTTTGGAAGTTTTGTTTCGCCGAAGGCCATACCTCAATTAAGGGATACTTCACAAGTTATTGAAAAACTTGATTTTACGTCAGGTAATACAAAATTGCTTGCTATTATAGCAAATATCCGCGGCGCAGAAGATGCGGTTAAATTTGAGCAGATTTCTTATCTCGGTTACCCGTTTTCTTTATCGGAAACATTTCAGCAGCGCAACACAAACCGGAGTATTTCAGTTGCATACGAGGACCTGATACAAATGCAGGAGCTTTGTGTAAAGAATAGTAAAGAACTGGTTGTCTATTTCTCTATGGGCTTCGGAAATCCTTATGGCGATGCCTGGAATGCAGAAATTGTAACGGAATGGCTTGAGAAACTGACCAAAGAAGACATCAAAATATTCAGCCTCGCGGATACGGTCGGAACAGCTGATCCGAAAGATATTTCCAGTGTTTTTAAAACCGTTTCAGCACTCCATCCTCACCTTGAAATCGGAGCTCATTTTCATGCGAGACCAGAAATGAGATATGCCAAAATTGAAGCAGCCTGGGAAACCGGTTGTCGCAGATACGATATGGCTATGATGGGCTTTGGTGGCTGCCCGATGGCTGAGGATGACCTGGTTGGTAATGTTTCGACAGAATTTATGATGGATTTCTTCAAAGAAAAAGGCATTGAAACCGGTATCAATGCTGATGCTCTTTTCGAAGCCAAAATCGTTGCCAGTGAGATTTTCGGGAAGTATTTTTAGACACTTTATAGAAATGGATTTCCCGGAGAATCAGATTTCTCGCCGCACTCGAAATGACGAAATAGTCATTGTTAACTGTTAACTGATCATTGATAACTGATCATTGCCCTCACCATCCTTTTTCCCCAATCAGAGGAACAAACTTAAACTTATCAAAACGTTCTTCATAGAAATCGTTGTCTGAGTTTCGTTTGATCCGGATCATTTGCTGGGAATCCATATCACCTACCGGAATAACCAGAAAACCTCCGATAACAAGTTGATGAAGCAATGCAGAAGGTATTTCAGGTGCAGCGGCCGTCACCAAAATCTTATCGAAAGGTGCCTGTTTCGGAAGGCCTAAGGTTCCGTCGCCGGTATATAGTTTTACATGATAGCCCAGGTTTTTGATGACCATTTTGGCCTGATCGCTGAGTTTCGCGATACGTTCTATTGAAAATACTTTAGCTCCAATGGCAGCCAGAACGCAGGCCTGGTAACCGGAGCCGGTTCCAATTTCAAGCACTTTGTCACCCGGTTTAATATCCAATAGTTGAGTCTGGTAGACAACAGTATAGGGTTGTGAAATGGTCTGTCCTTCACCTATAGAAAAAGCCTTGTCTTCATAAGCCTGTTCCGCAAAAGCAGAATCGAGGAAAAAATGTCTTGGGATATCTTCAATCGCTTTTAATAATGCGTGATCGAACTTGCCCTTGCGGGCAATCAATTCTGCAAGGCGCTTTCGCATGCCTTTATATTTGTACTGGTCTACAAAATTGCTCTGCATTATTCCGTTTTTATCATTCTGCAAAGAAACATGTTTTCGGCACTTTGCTTATAGCCTTCCAGATATTTTTGTTCTTCAATTTTAAACTCATGGTTTTCAGCGAATTTGCTTATCACATCTTCATTTTCCATTTTAAAAACCGAACATGTAATATAAATAAGTGGCTTCCCGGTCTTCAGGAAAGGGAAAACATTTTCAAGGATGGCCAGTTGTCGTTCCTGGTAGGTTTTTATCGTTTCTGGGTCAAAATATTGCAGATTTTCAGGATTGCGGGCCCAGGTGCCAGAACCGGTACAGGGAGCATCTATAATAATACCGTCAAATTCAGGAAGATGTTGATTTATGATCTGTTGCGTGACATCTGCTGCAAAGATATTCGTGTTTTTTAACCCAGCGATCCTGAAACGCTCATGGAGGTTATTTAAGATCGATTCACGGATATCGGAAGCATATAAATGAATATCAGGCTGTTCTTCCAGCAATGCCATACTTTTGCCACCCGACCCGGCACAACTATCCCACCAGTTTTCGCCTGCTGATGCCTTAAAAGATGACGAAACAGATTGCGAAGAGAGATCCTGTATCCTGAAATTGCCGTGTTTAAAACCTTGCAGATCAGTAAGTTTTGCTTCATTTTCAAAAGATAAAACCTGGCTGGAATGGGTATTAAAAGCAATATCCTGTTCCTTCAATTCTGCAATAACTTCGTTTTCTTTTCCGGGCTTTATTTTAATCCATACTGCCGGCTGAGTTAAGAATGATAATTGAAATTCCTCATTTTTAAAACTTTCAGATAGATAATCGTTAAAGGTAAAAATGCTGTCAGCCTGAATGCCTTCTGTTTCATAGATGAAGTCAATAGAATCACCTTCATAATCCAGGTATTTAGCAGCTATTTCGGCGATATTTTCTAATGTTTTGTTTTCAACAGCATTGGCAATCCTGAAAAAGGTATAAGCCAGGGAGCGGATTTCTCTGCGGTCTTTGCTTCCGGCCTTTTTATTGGTTCTGAAATATTGTTTCAGGTGTTCTGAAAAGGGGAGAGGATACTGATATGTATCCAGTATTTCAGCGAGTTGTGCAACCCGCGTATGGTAATGTTTCATATGTGGGTTTAGTGAGCAACCGGGTTTAATTGATAATTCTGAAATTGTAAAGTATTCACGTATTCATTTTGCCATCCGCAACCATACCTGCTGTGCCTCAGTCTGTAATCTGTGTGCAGCATGGTTGTATTGGTACCGTCTATCTGAGCCTGGAAATATTTGCCGTATTTGTCAAGAAGCTTTCCATAATAAGTCAGTTCATCATATCCGATAAAAGCCCAAACCGAAGGTTCTTCATTGTATTTTGCCCTGTATTTCCTGATAAAAATATTGATTGCAGGGTTGTGATAGTCAATAAAATAAGGAGACAAGGCATATACATGGTATTTTTCCCAAAGGTCTCCTTCAAAACTTTTGAAATATTGCCATTGAATGGGTGCGATGAAACTGATATTCTGACTATCTACTCTAAATTTTGAAACCATCTGATTTACAAAACTCTCGCTTTTAGAAGGGATAAAGATCACATTACTATCCGCATAAGGAAATGGGTTTGGCAGTGCAGCAACTCCTTTGCTTTTGCAATTGATCACTGTTATTTCTCCCGGTTTGAACTGGGCTATAAAAGCATCTGAAACGGGGCTTTTCTCTGTTTTTTTGTCGTTGATCAGGAATATCCTGCGGCTCTGTAAATTCTTTTTTATCAGTCCGGCAGCAGCCAATCCTTCCATGGTAGGAGAGGGGATGGATTGGATGTAAAATTCATTTTTATTGCATTTCTCTTTGTTTTGCAATGATGAAACATAATTGATATGCTCTGTTTTAGACAAAGAATCCATAAATTTCAAATGGCTTTCAAAAATTGGCCCGATAATGAGATCGGTATTGTTTTTTCTCAACGTATCAAGCAATGTCTGATAAATCCATGGATCTTCCGAATCAAAAAAATGAATATCGATCATTGCGCCAAGATCTCTTAATGAATCAGTGGCTATGATCATTCCTTTGTAGAAATCTCTGCTTACGGATAAGGCGGATTTTTGATTTTGCTCCCGGTCCAGGCTATCGAAATATAAAGGCAGAAATACACTTATCACATATTTCTTTTTCATGGTTCGCGGAAACAGCTGAACCATGCTGTCTTTGGGTTGAGCTCGAATTGGGTTCTTACTTATAACAACATCGTTTTCAAACGATGGTTGTTTTTCTTTCTTGTTTACCTGATCCTGGTTTTGAGACAGCGGTTTAGCTACCTGGCAGGAAACAGAGAACCAAATAGTTAAAAAGAAAATCCAGAATTTTATATTATTCCCACTCAATGGTTGCCGGTGGTTTTGAGCTGATGTCATATACAACACGATTGATCCCTTTTACCTGGTTTATGATCTGGTTCGAAGTTTTTGCAAGGAATTCATACGGCAAATGTACCCAATCTGCTGTCATTCCGTCTGTAGATTGTACAGCGCGGAGGCAAACCGCATTTTCATAAGTCCGCTCATCGCCCATAACACCAACCGATTGTACGGGTAATAATATCGCTCCGGCCTGCCATACTTTATCATAAAGACCGTCATTTTTAAGGCCATGTATGAAAATGGCATCCACTTCCTGGGTGATCCTGATTTTTTCAGGTGTCAGGTCTCCAAGAATCCTTATTGCCAATCCCGGACCAGGGAAAGGATGTCTTCCTAAGATGGCGGAAGGAATCTGCAATTCTTTACCCACTTTACGTACTTCATCCTTAAATAAAGTATTGATAGGCTCCAACACTTTCAATTCCATTTCCTCTGGCAATCCTCCCACGTTGTGATGGGATTTAATAGTTGCGGATGGCCCTTTTACACTTTTTGATTCGATGACATCAGGATATATGGTTCCCTGACCGAGCCATTTTACATTCGGTATTTTATGGGCTTCTTCGTCAAATACTTCTATAAATACCCTGCCTATGGTTTTGCGCTTTTGCTCGGGGTCTGAAATGCCTTTGAGTGCGGTATAGAATTTTTCTTTGGAATCCACACCCTTTACATTCAATCCAAGTTCTTTATAGGATTCCAGTACTTCTTCAAATTCATTTTTCCGTAGGAGACCATTATCTACGAATATGCAATAGAGATTTTTGCCAATGGCTTTACTGATTATTGTTGCGGCGACAGATGAGTCAACACCGCCTGATAAACCCATCACGACATTATCATTCCCAACTTTGTTTTTGATATCAGCAACAGTCATATCAATAAAATGCGCTGGTGTCCAGTCTTGTTTGCATCCGCATATACCTACCACAAAATTCTGCAGCAATTGTTTGCCCAGGATGGTATGGGTTACTTCCGGGTGGAATTGTATGCCCCAGAAATTCAATTTATCGTACCGGAATGCCGCATTTTTTACATTGGATGTGCTGGATATGTTTTTAGCAGATTCGGGTATCTGCGATATGGTATCACTGTGCGACATCCATACCTGGGTATCTAATTCAAATCCTGAAAACAATGGATCATTCAGATCAATAGAAGAAAGATTAGCCCGTCCGTATTCTCTTGTTTTAGATGGCATTACTTCTCCTCCGTTTTCAGAAGCCACCATCTGAGCTCCATAGCAAACACCCAAAACCGGCAATCCATTCGCTATTTTAGCCACATCAATTTTAGGCGCGTCTTCACTGCGCACGGAATAAGGGCTACCGGATAGGATAATGCCTTTAATAGAGCTGTCAATGGCCGGAATATTGTTAAAAGGGTAGATTTCGCAGAAGACATTGAGTTCGCGAACGTTTCTGGCAATGAGCTGTGTGTACTGGGAACCGAAGTCGAGAATGAGGATTTTTTCTTCCATGTGCAAAGGTACTACAATTAGGCAATTATTCAATTTGAGAATTAGACAATTTGGGAATTTGAGAATAGAAATTTGAAATTTGAAATTTGAAATTTGGCGTTCACTGAAATGTTTTAACTGTGCCATTAACTTGCTGAAGGTATACTTGACAAGCAGCTATTAGAGCGAAATGCAATATTCTCTTTGGATTAAGAAACTTTATACTAATTGAGAATCTTTTAGTTACTTGGCATTAAAATAATCTATTCTTTTAAGAAGTTTGGGTGAAATGCCATGCTTTCGATACGCTCCTAACCCCCAATTTCAAATTTCAAGTTTCAAAATTCATCTTCCCCCAAATATATTTAAAAGAAAATCAGGCAATAATGATTTATTGTATTATCTTTGAAATAGTTTACTCGGATTCCGGGTTCAGCGTTAGACGCAGTTTCTGTATTTAGCCTTGTTCAAGGTGGCGTTTAGGCACTTTTTTTACTTATTAATTTTTTATTCTATGAACATTTTTGTTGGCAACATCTCCTTCCAGAGCGAAGAAGCTGATCTGCAATCCATTTTCGAAAAATACGGACAAGTTGGTTCCGTAAAAATCATCCAGGACAATTTCACAGGCCGTTCTAAAGGCTTTGGATTTGTAACCATGGAAAACAACGACGAAGCCCAAAAAGCTATTGCCGAACTTAACGGTTATGATCTTCAAGGCAAGAGCCTTGCAGTAAACGAAGCACGTCCACGTACAGAAGGCGGTGGCGGTGGTGGTCGTTCATCAGGCGGTGGCGGTGGCTACAGCGGTGGCGGCAACCGTGGCGGTAACAATAGCGGCGGCAGCAAACGCTGGTAAAATCTATTGAATTCAGATATGAAAAGGCAGGGTAACCTGCCTTTTTTTGTGCCCGGATTTGTGGGATTTGTTTTCAAATAGTCATGTTATATGACATTCCACCCCCTGCCCCCAGCGGGGATAGCCACTCTCAACAATTTTAAAATTTTCAATGTTGTTGTTTTGTCCATCAAAAAGATGAAAGAAACAACAATGTCACATTACCAAAAGTAGGTAAGATGCTGTCCCACGCTGGCGGGGGTAGGGGGTGGGCAACCCTGGTTTGAAATAGTTATACTATTCTCCCGCACAAGTAACCTCAATCAGAATCTTTCCCGGGGCATAAAAATAGAAGCCATACCGGTCCCGTATCAAACCGGGTTGCTGGGTGAGCGCCAGGTTATCTGCCTGTAACTTGTGAAAAATATCGAGCACTTTCTCTTTATCTGGTTGGTAGAACCCTATATGAAAATCGGCTGGATAGTCAAAACTGGCTGTATTCGGGAAATTGGAAAGAACCAAAACAAATCCTTCTGCATCTTCAAGGATGGCAATGGTATTCGCCTTTGCTCTGACTATTTTGAAGTTAAAATGCTTTTCAAAAAAAACAGCCGTTTCCGAAATATCAGGCACCGAGAGATTTATGTGGTTTAGGGTCATAGCAAGTTTTAGTTTTTATTGGAAGTTTAGGGGGCAAAGTTATAGTTTTCCTCATCCTATTCTTTCCTATAGTACTTATATGAGTATCCGTGTACAAAATTTTGGAAGTATCATAGAACTTCACTGCTATACGTAGCCTCCAGGCTACGTATCCCCAAGCTTCCAGCCTCTGGGCTGGCCTTATATTCTTAGTTTTTTTTAACTTTGGCTCATGAATGAAGAACGGCCAGGTTATGTGATCCGCGACCAATATGCCATGCACTTTCTAACCTTTACTGTTGTAGATTGGGTGGATTTGTTTACAAGGAAACTTTACAGGGACATCATTATCGAAAACCTTAACTATTGCCGAAAAAACAAAGGGTTGAAAGTACATGCGTTCGTGATTCCTGTCCCGACTTATTCGGGAATGAGCAACCATGTCCATTTAATTTTGTCATCTGAAACAGGCAGGTTGAGCGATACAATCAGGGATTTTAAAAGCTACACGAGCAAACAACTTATTGCCGCGATAAAAGAAAATGATGAAAGCAGAAAGGATTGGATGCTCAATCATTTCAGGTACAAGGGTATGCTGAACTCAAGAAACGAAATCTATCAGATATGGACGAATGACAATCACCCGGAAGAACTGTTTAGTCCTGCAGTGATTAAAATAAAAGCAAACTATATTCATGAAAATCCAGTCAGGGCGGGTTGGGTAGATGAGCCACACGAATATGTTTATTCGAGTGCAAAAAATTATGCCGGAATGGAGGGTGTTATGGAGGTTGATTTTTTATGGTAGAAGTGGGGAAGGCCAGCCCGGAGGCTGGAAGCTTGAGGATACATAGCCTGGAGGCTACGTATAGCGGGCCAGCCCGGAGGCTGGAAGCTTGAGGATACATAGCCTGGAGGCTACGTATAGCGGGCTTTGCTCTCACTATTTTGAAGTTAAAATGCTTTTCAAAAAAAGCAGCCGTTTCTGAAACATCAGGAACAGAAAGGTTTATGTGGTTTAGGGTCATTGAATTTTGATGTTTTTGTCCCAGGTCGGCGTCCCCGCCGATCTGTTCCGGTTTTCGATGGAATTTAAATATATTTTGCTCGCGCCAGATCTTTAGAGAAGCGGTGACTTGGTGCGGATAGAATCCAACAGTCTTCAGACTGGAATCAATAAGGTTTTTACCCCAACTGCGCCAGACTCTCTTCCAACTGCTTGATCTTGGTTTCGGCGTCTGCTTTTTTCTGGAGTTCGGTGTCTATGATCTCCTGCTTGGCATTTTGTACGAAACGTTCATTGCTTAGCTTGGCAGATACGGAAGATAAAAAGCCTTTGGCATATTCCAGTTCTTTCTGCATTTTCTGGCGTTCTTCTTCAGGATCTGTTTCTACCGTGATCGGAACAAAGAACTCATCAGTCTTAATGGTGAATGATTTGGCGCCGTCAAGCCTTTCGTTCACAAAAGACACATAGTTAATGTTGGCAATCTTGGTGATGATCGGCTCCCATTGGCGATAAAGCATCGGGTTATCCGACTTGATATATAATTCAAGGCCAACTTTTGGACTCAAACCCGCTTCACTTCTCAGGTAGCGTACCCAACTGATCACCTCAATTACTTTTTCGGTATTCTTGATCAGCTCTTTATTGGCTTTTTTCAGTTCAGGCAATTGCGCCATCATACAGAAATCATCGTCTTTGCGTGTCCGCAAGGTCTGCCAGATCTCTTCAGTAATGAATGGCATGAAAGGATGCAGCAATTTGAGGAGCTCATCAAAAAAGTTGAGCGTGTGCTCGAAAGTCACCGAATCCATGCCCGATCCCGGTGCAGGTTTGATCATTTCGAGGTAATTGGAACAGAAATCGTCCCAGAAAACTTTATAAATAGCGTGGAGCGCTTCAGATAAGCGGAACTCCTCGAAATAGTCGTCTACTTCATTCTGCAGGCTATACAGTTTGTTTTCAAACCATTGTACCGGCTTTTCATTGAACCTGGATGATTTATGTTTGATCTCATCATTCAGTTCCCAGCCCTTTACCAGGCGCATGGCATTCCATATCTTGTTGGCGAAATTCCGGCCTTGCTCACAGAGTTTTTCATCAAAAAGCAGGTCATTACCGGCAGGGGATGATACAATAACGCCAAAACGAACGCCATCAGCCCCGAAAGTTTCGATCAGGTTCAAAAGGTCGGGTGAATTACCCAATGACTTAGACATCTTGCGTCCCTGTTTGTCGCGTACCATCCCGGTGAAATATACCTCGTTGAATGGTTCTTTATCCCTGAACTCGTACCCGGCCATAATCATCCTGGCTATCCAGAAAAAGATGATATCATGTCCTGAAACCAAAACAGAAGTCGGGTAATAATAATTGATCTCCACATTATCAGGCTCCAGGATTCCGTTGAATACAGCCATAGGCCATAACCAGGAGGAGAACCAGGTATCCAGTACGTCTTCTTCCTGTTTCAGAAGCTGATCTTCGGTATAGAACTCCCATTCCGGATCAAAAGCATCCAGTTCTTTGGCAATTTTTACGGCTTCGTCTTTCGATTCGGCAACGATAAACTTGCCATCCGGCAGATAATAGGCCGGTATTCTTTGTCCCCACCAAAGCTGACGGGATATGCACCAGTCATGGATGTTTTCCATCCAGTGACGATATACGTTCTTAAATTTGGGCGGATACAATTCTACGTCATCTCCGTTTACGGCATCAATAGCAGGGCGTGCCAGTTCGGCCATTTTGCAGAACCATTGGTTGCTTAAGCGCGGCTCGATAACCGCATCGGTACGTTCAGAAAAACCAACGTTGGTCTGGTATTCTTCAATCTTAACCAATGCCCCATTTTCCTCCAGGTCTTTCACGATGAGTTTGCGGGCAATAAAACGGTCTTTGCCAATATACAATTGGGCTGTCTGGCTCATCTTGCCATCAGCATCCAATACATTTATACTTTCAAGGCCATGTGCTTTCCCGATCTCAAAGTCATTTTTATCGTGTGCCGGAGTTATTTTCAGTGCGCCTGTACCAAACTCCATATCTACATAATCGTCTGTGATAATCGGTATTTGCCGGTTGATCAAAGGCACAATAGCCATCTTGCCGTGAAGATGTTTGAATCGCTCATCATCAGGGTGTACGCAAATAGCAGTATCACCTAAGATGGTTTCAGGCCGGGTGGTGGCGATGGTAATGTATTCGCCATCTCCGGCATCATTAGGATCAAATAACCATCCGGTTGTAGAATCCGGTTTATCAATAACTTTATACCTGACGTAGTAAAGCTTCGCGTTTACTTCTTTGAAAATTACTTCCTCATCAGATACGGCAGTCTGAGCTTGCGGATCCCAGTTGACCATTCTTTCGCCACGGTATATTTTGCCCTCATTATATAGCTCAACAAAAACCTTGATCACTGAAGCATAATAATCCGGGTCCATGGTAAAGGACGTGCGGTCCCAGTCGCATGAAGCCCCGATCTTTTTTAGCTGCTGGAGAATAATCCCACCATGCTTTTCTTTCCATTCCCAGGCATGGGATAAAAATTCATCCCTGCTAATATCAGATTTATGGATTCCTTTTTCTTTGAGCAGGTTTACCACCTTGGCTTCAGTGGCAATGGAGGCATGATCTGTTCCCGGAACCCAGCAGGCATTGTATCCCTGCATCCTTGCGCGACGGATAAGGATATCCTGGATGGTATTATTCAGCGCATGACCCATGTGCAATACACCTGTGACGTTCGGCGGAGGCATAACAACAGTATATGGCTCTCTTTCATCCGGTTGCGAACGAAACAGGCCTTTATTCATCCAATCATTATACCATCGTTCCTCAATTGCCGGAGGTTCAAAGGTTTTGGGTATCTCCATCAGGGGTGTAATTTAGGGCGCAAAATTAGTGAAAAACTAATGATAATTTAGGATTAAGCGGGATTTTTGAAATTGTTAATTTGATGGTAAGGAAATCAGGCTTTCCACGCACCGATGAGGATGCAGATCCAACCACCCAAAAAGCATAAACCGCCGATAGGGGTGATGGCGCCAAGAGTTCTTATTCCTGTTAAGGAAAGCGCATATAAACTCCCGGAAAATATGATGATCCCCGCCACGAAAAGCCAGCCCGAAGCATTAAAATATTTTGAATCCGGATAAAATTTTAAGAGCAAAGCAACAGCGAGCAATGCCAAACTATGGTACATCTGGTATTGTGCCCCGGTATGGTTGATCTCAAGCATTTCCGGACTCAGTTTATCTTTAAGGGCATGAGCACCAAAGGCACCAATAGCTACAGATAAAAAGCCAAAGGCACCTGCAAGAAATAGAAACAGTTTCATAATTTAATTTTTAGCCTCATACTCTGCGCCCTTTGCGGTATATCCTTTGCGGCCTTTGCGTGAGATTTGTTCAGGCAAAGTTAGAAATAATGGTGAGGATGTTTGAAAGAAAAAAACATTAATCCAAAGACAAAACAAACCGCAAAGTTCGCAAAGAAAAAACAAAGGTTTCGCAAAGAAATGGACTGGAATGTAGAGAGAAGATGTATATGGTTCTCACTTTGTGTTCTCTGCGATACCTTGGCATTCTCTGCGGTTATTTTTTCTTCTAGAAAAGTTTTTACGCAAAGAACACAAAGAAAGAATCCATTAATTTACGATCTGTTATTCTCCAATGCTTTAAGGGCTTCATAAACTTTATGAACCGGCAAACCCATCACATTGAAATAAGAACCTTCTATCTTTTCGATGGTAGTAAGACCGATCCAATCCTGGGCGCCATAGGCGCCGGCTTTATCCAGAACGTTGTAGTTCTCTATATAATATTCTATCTCCTCGGCATCCAGGGTTTTAAAATAGACATTCGAAGTGTCGGAAAATTTAACCGTATGCTGTCCATATTTCAGGCAAACCCCAGTAATAACCTTGTGCATTTTGCCGGAGAGGGAACTCAGCATTTCAAATGCCTGGTCTATATCCCTAGGTTTTCCAAGGATTTTTCCATCCAGGAAAACCAGTGTATCAGCCGTGATAAGCAGGTCTTTTTCTTTTAAGCCTTTCGCATGAAGGGCTTTTTGTTCAGCCAGGTATTCAGGGATGTTTTCCAGGTTTTCATAGTCTTTTGGGATCTGTTCGTCATAGTCAATATCCAAAACCCTGAAATCAAATCCTGCAGATTTGAGAAGTTCTTTTCTACGTGGCGATTGGGAACCTAAAACGATATGATAGGGGATAGATAGCATGGGGAAATAATGTGCAAGTTATGACGATTTTATCACAGAACTCACCAATCAAAGCTTAAGATTTTTGTAACTTTGTAAACAATATAAACTAATTAAAACATGGGATTGATATATGCCGATATTGAATTAATTAATAGCGAAGACATTGCCCTGGCACGCAGAAATTATATCGGCGAAGAGGAGATCAAGCGAATGCACATCAGCGCATTAGTTGATACTGGCTCTTATATGCTTGCTATTAATGAGAATATTCAACAACAATTGCAATTGCCTGTTATTGAAAAAAGAACAGCTCAACTAGCTAATGGGCATGTTGTGGAATGCGATGTGGTTGGCCCCATTGACTTAAAATTTAAAAACCGGTCAACATCATGCAGGGCAATGGTGCTTCCAGGTGATTCTGAACCATTATTGGGAGCCATCCTAATGGAGGATATGGATGTACTTATTCATCCACTCAGGCAGGAACTGATTGTTAACCCTGAACATCCTTATTTTGCACAAATGAAAATGAAGGTTGCCATTTGAGTCTAAATAGACTAAATTCAGACAGCCAATTCAAAAATATTCCGTCACAATATTTATTAAAATCCATCGTTCAGAATTCCTAAAATCCTTGTCTTGAAAAGTATTGCTATTATTTTATTATTGTTGGGGATATTTCATTCTTATAGCCATGCACAATCGGTTTCGCAGCTAAACCTTGATTTTAGTCAAAGAGGTATTAATACAAAATTGCCGCAAAACTGGTTGATTGATGGCGCTCCGTATGATTTTGTATTAGATTCTGTTGGAGACAATCAAACATTCTCAAAATCGGTATCGATTCAAGCTAAACCAGGAGCAGGTCTATCTACTATTGGGGATATATCAAGCTATGTTATCGCTTATCCTTTACGGGGACATAAAATAACCTTTTCAGGAATTATTAGGACAGATAGTGTAACCAACGGATATGCAACACTTTATATTTATGACTATGCTTCTGATTCATCGGTTGGGAAGCAGATAAATTATGATGGTAGGGCAAGTGGTACACAAAACTTCACAAAAGTTTCTGTTACAATGGATGTTGATCAAAACTCTGATTATATTATCATCGGAGGAATGCTACGTGGAAATGGGAAAGCATGGTTTGGTGGATTTACATTGGAATGTGATGGAAAGCCCCTAAATGAAACAGAAACTTATGTTATTGATCCTAAGATTATTGATTGGATGAACCAAAAAGAAATCCCATTGGCTGACCGTATTTCTGATACCATGTATAAATCTTTAAATCTTGATTATTTTAATCCTTACAGGTATATAGCGCTAGGAGAAAACACACATGGCTCAAGTGAAGAATTTATCGCCAAAGGGGAAATGGTTAAATCTCTGATTCTCCACAATAGGGTTCAGGTTATTGCTTTTGAAAAAGGCGTGGCCGAAGGCGATCTTATTGATAAAAGTTTGCAAAATAATGGATTAGGGTTAAAGGAAGTATGGGGAAAGTATTCTTCGTCCCCATGGGATAATTCTGAAATCCTTAACTTTTTGAAATGGGTTGCAGATTATAATTCAAAAGCATCAGCCAATGAAAAGGTCCATTTTGTAGGAATTGATATTCAAAAAGATGAATTAGCCACAACCAGGCTAGTAAATTACGCAACAGCAACATCCAATAAAATACTCCTAAGTAAGCTTTTGCGTTTAAGAAAGTTGCAAAAAGAATCTCACGATTATATGTTTTCTCAAGGTTTCAGATACTTGAAAAAATCTATGGCAAAAGAGTATATCCAGGCGTCAAAAGAAGTACTGGATAAAACTATTGGAATTACGGATAGCAATTGGGTTTCCGAATATGGAACAATGCTCAATCAAAGTGCCATTTATTGGTCTTTTTCTGATTACATGAGTTCTTGGCAGTACAGGGATATGTGCATGGCTACGAATTTAGCAGAAACAAGCAGAAAATTCAATTCAGGAAAGGCAGTCATATGGGCACATAACGGACACATTGCGAACAAGAAAAATGCGATGGGAAGCTTTCTTAGGGCGAGATTTGGAGATTCAATGGCGATTGTTGGTGTTACAACCGATGAGGGAAGTTTTAATACAATTATGCGCTATACATATGAAAATAAAATAAAGGAACAAGCTGTTCGATTTACGCCTACCAATATTCAATCCTACGAGTATATTTTATCCAAATCGAAGAAGCAAAATTTTATTTTGCCTTTAAAAGAAATTAATATAAATGACAGTACGAAATGGCTGAATCAGGTCAGATTATTTCGGGAAACAACTACTGTCACAGATGCACAGTTTCAGCCTTATAATTTAGGAAAAGCTTTTGATTATGTTGTCTTTATAAAAAGGACAAGTCCTTCGAACGATTTTGAAATTCATTAATTCAATCGTATCCTATTGTTCAAGCGCTTTAAGAACTGTCTTTATCTTCACCAAACATTCTTCGTATTCTTTTTCCGGAACAGAATCAAAGGTTATAGCAGAACCAACGTGCAATGAAAGATATCGTTTGGATGCATTGTAAAGTAATGTTCGGATAACCACATTAAAATCGAAGTCACCATTTGGAGCAAAATACCCCAATGCACCTGAATAGACGCCTCTTTTGGTGTTTTCATATTGCTCAATGATCTGCATAGCCATTATCTTCGGCGCACCCGTCATGCTACCCATAGGAAATGAGGCTTTGATGGCATCCAGCCCGTTTTTTTCTGGTAGCAATTCTCCGGTAACAGTAGAAATCATCTGGAAAACGCCCGAAAAATCATAGATTCCGAAAAGTTCTTCAACATTTACCGTTCCTGCTTTGCAAACCCTTGATAAATCATTCCTGACCAGGTCCACGATCATCACATTTTCTGCTCTTTCTTTTTCATCATTCAGCAGGATATCTTTCAGTTTTTCATCTTCAACCGCGTCATTTCCACGGCGAATGGTTCCTTTTATGGGTTGTGAAACCAGTTTGTTGCCCATCTTTTTCAGATACCGCTCCATAGATGCCCCAATGATGTATTTGTCCTCAATCCGGACGAAAGAACTAAAAGGCTGAGGCGAAATTTTACCGAGACTTTGATAGACATCAAAAGGATTTATGGTTAGATTTTCAGCAAAGAATTCCTGGCAAAAAGACACCTCATACACATCTCCTTCAATAATATGTTGACGAAGTTTTTCAACGATTTCGAGATAGGAATTTTTGCTTACTCTTTCCTTGAAACTGATTTTGTTGCTGATTATGGGATTCTCAGAATAGAATACAGGTGCATCCGAAAAGACATCTTTTAATTTCACCGAATTCCCATAAATACGCAACTCATTACCTTTCAATGTGGCAACAGTTTCGGGCACAAAAAAGAAAAGATCATCAAAACCTGTCTCATCAGGGTTTTCTGATTTTAATTTTTCGATTTCATTTTTCAAATCGTATCCGAAATAACCAAACATCCATTCACCCTTATTTTCATTCTGGAATTCCTGGAATTTTTGAATTGCATTTCCTGCATCGCATTTCAAAATTTTCTGAACACCGAAACAGCATACAAAATCATAATCGTGATAATAAGGATGCTTGTTGAGGTCTTTTGAATTATAATAATCGCACGAATCTAAAAGGCAAAATACGGGTTCATCCTTAAGTAGAAGGAACAATCTTTCCTTAAAAATTCTAATATCTTGTATGGTGAACGATTCAATCATTTTAGGTCAGACTATAATGTAAGCAGTTTTTGATTCCGACCAAATCCCCCTGCCCTCCCGAAGAAGTAAGGACAGGCTCTTACGAGGGGGAATTCCTTCTTTCAACATTTGCATTTAATTTTCAAATTGTCTCATTCCCAAATTGTCTAATAAACCAATCAGCACATTATCGCAACTTGTCCCGACCTCTTCGGGATCATCGCAATAGCACATCGCATCCCTTTTTGAGGCAAATATGCTTATATTTGCGGTTTATTTGATCGAAATAAATAAATTATGGCAGGTTATTCTTATCTCAACAACGCAGACCCCACGTATATTGAGTCATTATACCAGGAATATGTAAAAGATCCGGAAAATATAGAAGAGAGCTGGCGCAAGTTTTTCGAAGGTTTTGAACTCGCTTCAAAACTGAACGGAAAGGCGGCTGACTTTTTATCTCAGGGCTCGTCTCCGGCCAGTATCGATAAAGAAGCACTGGTTTGGAAACTTATATATGCTTATCGCGAGCGCGCCCATCTATTGTCTGATACAAACCCCATCCGTAAACGCAGAGACCGTCACCCGCACCTGGAATTGTCTGATTTTGGGCTTACGGAAGCTGATCTTCCTGTTAAATTCGGAGCATCAAAACTCGTTGGTATTCAGGACGGAACTTTGCAGGATATTATCAACCATCTGCAGAATCTCTATTGCCGCAAAATCGGGGTTGAACTTATGCACATCACTAATAAAGTGCAGCGTGACTGGCTCCGCGAGCGTTATGAATCTACTGCAGATAAGATTAAATTTCCCCTCGATAAATCTAAACGGATTCTTTCCAAACTCAATGAAGCCGTCATTTTTGAGAGCTTTCTGAATACCAAATTCGTGGGACAGAAACGCTTTTCGCTCGAAGGCGGTGAAACAACCATTCCAGCATTGGATGCAATTATTAATAAGGCATCTGAAATGGGGGTGGAAGAAATCATTTTCGGGATGGCACATAGGGGACGACTGAATGTTTTGGCTAATATCATCGGCAAGACTTACGAATATATTTTCAGCGAATTTGAGGGCAACCAGCCCAGCGATACCATGAATTTTGGTGATGGGGATGTTAAGTACCATCTCGGTTACAGTTCAACTGTAGAAACCGAAAGCGGCGAGACTGTTTACCTGAAACTTACTGCCAATCCTTCCCACCTTGAAGCCGTAAATTCTGTCGTAGAAGGTTTTGCCCGGTGCAAAGCCGATCTTATCTATGGTGAAGATCATAATAAAGTTATTCCCGTCCTTATTCATGGCGATGCCGCATTGGCAGGCCAGGGCGTTGTATATGAAGTGGCCCAGATGTCTGAATTGCCGGGTTATACAACTGGTGGGACCATCCATTTTGTGATCAATAACCAGATTGGTTTTACCACCGATTGGGATGAAGCGCGTTCTTCGACTTATTCAACAGGGGTAGCGTTGGTAACGGAATCTCCTGTTTTCCACGTGAATGGTGATGATGCCGAAGCTGTTGTATATTGTGTTGAACTCGCATTGGAATATAGGATGAAGTTCAACAAAGATGTTTACATTGATATGGTATGCTATCGCCGCTATGGACATAATGAAGGCGACGAACCCAAATATACCCAGCCGGTATTGTACAATATCATTTCCAAACACCCCAACCCAAGAGAAATATACGTGCAATCACTTATCGCCCGCGGAGAAATTGAAGCAAAAATGGCGATGGACCAGGAAGCACAGTTCAAAAGCCTGCTGCAGGATCGCTTGAACATGGTGAAACAAAAACCAATTCCTTATACCCCGCAGGCGCCGGAAGTGGATTGGTTATCTTTCCGCAAAGCAGTACCAGATGATTTCCTGGAATCTCCTGATACCGCTGTGGATCTGAAAACCCTCAAGAAAATAACAGAAGTATTATCTACCATACCGTCTAATATACACCCGATCAAAAAGGCTGTGGATGAGCTTGCCCGTCGCAAAGCAAGTTTCGAAGCCAATGCCCTTCCCTGGGCAATGGGCGAATTGCTCGCCTATGGCAGTCTGCTCCTCGAAGGCAAAGACATTCGCATGAGCGGGCAGGACGTGATCCGTGGTACTTTTTCACACCGTCACGCTGAAATATGGGATGAAGAAACCGGTGAAACCTATTGCAATCTTAACCATATCGATGACGAACAGGCCAAATTCAGGATATACAACAGCCTGCTGTCAGAATATGCGGTATTGGGTTTTGAATATGGCTATTCTGTTACCCACCCGAACGGCTTGTCTATCTGGGAAGCGCAGTTTGGTGATTTCAGCAATGGCGCACAGGTGATGATTGATCAGTTCATATCTTCCGGCGAAACCAAATGGGCCCGTATGACGGGTGTTGTATTGTTATTGCCGCATGGCTATGAAGGCCAGGGCGCAGAGCACAGCAGTGCCCGCCCGGAACGTTTTCTCGATATGGCGGCAGAACTCAACATGATCATTGCCAACTGCACTACGCCGGCCAATTTTTTCCACCTCATCCGCAGGCAGTTGAAATGGCCTTTCCGTAAGCCCCTGGTGGTTTTCACGCCGAAATCATTGCTACGGCATCCATTGGCTGTTTCGCCGCTGGAAGATTTTACAGATGGAAAATTCAAAGAAATCATAGACGACAAATATGTCACCAAAGCCAAAGTAAAACGCATCCTTTTCTGCAGTGGTAAGGTCTATTATGATTTGTTTGCCAAACAGCAGGCAGATGCCCGTAAAGACATTGCGATTGTGCGTGTTGAACAGCTTTTCCCTATGCCTGATAAACAACTCGAAGCGATATCTAAAAAATATCCCAAAGCAGAACATGTCTGGGTTCAGGAAGAACCTAAGAATATGGGTGCATGGACTTACTGGCTCCGCAGGCCTGAGAATATGCAGTTCCGTTTGGTATCAAGAAAAGCAAGTGCATCACCTGCAGTAGGGTTCAGCAAAATGCACCAGGCCCAGCAGATGGAACTGGTAGAACAGGCTTTCGCGGATTAAGAAATTTCACGCAAAGTTCGCAAAGTGTTTCGCAAAGAAACGCAAAGAAATACATTATAGAAGATATAATTTCAGAGAATAAACTTTGCGCTCTTTGCGCGTTTTCTCTTTGCGGGCTTTGCGTGAAAGTTCCCAGCTTACTTCCTATAATTCTCGTCCAACAGGTCTTCATATTCCGGGTGGCCTTCAATATATTTGCTCAGGGCGGGACAATACACAATGAGCTTGATTTCTTTAGTCCGCATGCCATCCAGCAGCTGTTTGTACATTTTACCCGCTATACCCATTCCCCTGTGACTTTCAGGTACATAAGTGTGCAGTATCACAAGGTCGTGTTTAAAATGCGAGTATTCAATAAAAGCAAAATCATCACCGAGATTCATCTCGAACCGATGCTTTGCAGGATTATCTAAGAGTGTGAGGTCTTCCATATGGGGTTAAAATTATTCTTATCAAACTACAATTATAATTCATTTAGCGCGATCCTGAAACAAGTCATAACCAAAATAAATCAACCTGTTTAATTTCAAGTAGTTATTCTGATAACTTTGGGGGCATTTCTAAAATCCCGTAGGGATGAAATATCGGTAAAAAATAAGATTGATATATTTTTGAATGCCATAGGTATGAAATATCTCTATAAACAGGAGAAATATATCATCCCTAACTGGATTCCGGGAGCTCTCGCTTATTTATTCTACCAATATGTCATCCCGATGGGATTCTTACTTCATAGCCCCCGAAACGCCATAACCAAAGCTATTGGCAGCGAAGCACCTGAAATAATAGGTACTGTCTTTATTTACATAGAGATGCGCTGAAAAATGTACACTATCTGTCTGAAAAAGTTTCTGGTTTTGGGTGATGTCGGGCAGCGGGTTGGTGCCATAACAAAATCCCTCATAGCCCAGCGCGCCTCCGTTATCAGTCACTACCGTACCCGTTACTACCACGCTATCGTTGCCAAGCTTTACCACCGATGTCATCTGTACTACCGGCAGCACCTCGTTGAGGGTATGTTTCTGGCAGGCGCCAAAAACAAATAATAGAACTACTATGATGCTGAATGACGCGATATACCTTTGCCGGATTTTCATTTTCATTTATTTTTGTTTTGCGGTTGGGCGACTAAGATAATAGCTGAGGCTGAGAAATGATTTAACAAAACTCTGGTTGTTGGCGCTGGATGAGCCTGCCAGCTCAAAGTTATAGCCAATCCCTGCGGCCACCAGCCAGTTCTGGTTTATGACATAACCCAGCCCAATTTTAGGATACAGCCCAAGGGCCCAGTCAGTCTCGGATTTGTCGTCGTTTTGCAGGTTTTCTATATAGTCATGGTAGCTATAGCTGATGATAGAAACATTGAGGTCAATGCCGACATAAGGATTGAGCCTCCCCTCAAACGGATGGTATTCAATGCCGGCAGAGAGCGGAAAAACCACAAAGTTTTTAACAATATCGTAGCCGGGATACAATTTGCCGTTGGAAACCCTGTAGTTGGGGAAGCTGTCCTGCGTAGGACTCAGCTTGTAGTACCCGATAGAAAAATTGAAACGGGTACGGCTGGTATCTATGACCCCTGTGGTATAGGTGAGCGCAATGCCTGAGGCCGGATTGAAAATATACACGTTATCACCGGCAGGCGAGAGATAGGAATACTGAACGCCATATTGCGCCAGGGCAGGGGCGCTGCCCAGCCACAGGAAAAACACCAGGGCGGACAGGGATTTATAGATTCTGGTTTTGGTCATCGTCCTGCGAAGATAAAGGATATTTAAGTGATGGTGCATAATGGGTATAAAGGTGGCAGGATGGGAAAGGGTCAGTTTTATTGAAAGTCTTTTCCCCGGTGGCTCACAGACTGGAATTTGGGACGTTATGAAAGAGTGGTCTGTGGGCCACAGAATAGCTGTGGCGCATTTTCACAAAAATAACCTTGGTCTTTGCACAACAGGTGTTTTCTTCCCATGAGGGTCTCCTTCGGAACCTGACTGTATTCAAAACCGTATATATAGGGGACCCTGAGGTCTACTCAAAATGGCGGGATAATGTATGTGGCTAATTTAACAGGTCGCTCCTCCGGAGCTAAAATCGTTTGTTATTGTATTTCTTTTTCCCCGGTCTGTGGCTCACAGACCGGAATTTGGGACGTTATGAACAAGTGGTCTGTGGGCCACAGACCACGGAGGAGGGAGTTGAGAGGAGATTTTTCTTAAACTGCCGCAATCAACCCCTTAACATGCCGTTTTACACTTCACTCGATTCGTTTTTACCATTTAAATTTGTATTGTTAATTAAAATAAATCCCTGACAATTAAAAAATCAAAATCATGCGTAAACTAAAATTACAAATGCACATATCCCTTGATGGATTTGTTGCTACAACAAATAGTGAACCTACAAATTTCAAATGGGACGATGGCGTGAGAAGTTATTCAATCGACAATCTTAAAAAGGCCGACTGTTTATTAATCGGGCGAACGACGGCCGAAGCTCTTATTCCGGCCTGGGCTGAAATTGATGCCAATCCAAAACATGCAGATTACGAACTCGGAAAACGAATCACGGATATTCCAAAAGTTATTTTTTCAAACAACCTTAAGACCAATAAATGGGACAATGCGACAATTTTACATGGCAACTTTGCAAATGAAATAAAAGCTTTGAAAGAGAAAAAAGGCAAAGACATTATCGTGTATGGCGGGGTAACTTTTGCTTCATCACTTATCAATGAAGGATTGATTGACGAATATCATCTGCTTTTAAATCCGGTTGCATTGGGTAATGGAATGAAAATCTTCAATGGACGAACAAATCTGGAATTGGAAAAGAGTATTCAATTTGCCTGTGGCATAATGCTTTTAGTTTATAAACCAGGCTGAAATTAAAAATAGCGTAGGACATCGACTGGAATTTTAGATAAAAATTAAACAATTAATTATGGAAAAAATGATAGAACCGGTAAGCAGTGGCTATGCGGCTGTAAACGGCATCAATATGTATCACGAGATCTATGGTGAGGGCGAGCCGCTTGTGTTGATCCATGGCGGGCTGACAACTATTGAACAGATGCAGGGATGGGTCCAGCCGCTGGCAAAGACGCAACGCGTGATCGTGGTAGAAATGCAGGGTCATGGTCGCACCGCTGATACAGACAGGCCGATGAACTTCCCTACAATGGGCGACGACATCGCGGCGTTGCTTGACCATCTCTATATTCCGAAAGCCGACCTGGTTGGCCATTCATTCGGTGGTGCCAGCGCACTCCGAGCTGCAATCCAGCATCCCGATAAGGTAGGGAGACTCGTGGTGATCTCATCGCCTCCTGCCAGGAACAACTGGTATCCTGAAGCGCGGCAGGGCATGAGGCAGGTCAGCGCGGCATTTGCCGAAAACATGATGCATACACCTACCGGGAAATTATCAAAGCAATGGCCTGATCCGCAGCGCTTTCCGCAGTTCCTCGATAAATTCGGGAAGATGATGGGTGAAGACTATGACTGGACGAAGGATGTAGCGAACCTACCAATGCCGGTGCTCCTGGTATTCTCAGACAACGATTCTATCCCTCAGAAGCACATCGCTGAGTTCTTCGCCTTGCTTGGTGGCGGCATAAAGGAACCCGGATGGCAGAACACGAAACTCTCCCGATCGCGATTGGCAATCGTACCAGGGTACAGTCATTACAATCTCTTATCCTCGCCGGAAGTCCCGCAAATCGTCTTTAAATTCCTTACTGACCCGCTCAGCAATCCACAAGGGCAGGCATAGCAGCCGCTTCACAAGCCACGAAATAATACAGCTGCCCCAGCGAGGGTAAAGCTTTATTGATCGCAGTCTGAAGTCTGTTGTATTCTATCCGCACCCTGTCTGCCCTTGTCTGCGATTTTTCTTAACTTATGAGTACCTTTGGCAGTGATCTATATCTCATGAAAAAAGCTATTCTATTTGGTGCAAGCGGTTTTATTGGCTCATATCTTCTTGAGGATTTATTACAGGCTCCCGAATATGAACAGGTGACCATCGTCGTTCGTAAGCCTTTGAATATCAATCACTCCAAACTGATAACGCTGATAGGTGACTATCATTCCTTACCTGGTTTGGAAGAGCAAATGGTGGCGGATGAAATTTTTATTGCGCTCGGAACAACTAAAAAAAATACACCTGACAAGGCTGAATACTACCAGGTAGATCATGATTACCCTGTATTGGCTTCGAAGATCATGAAAGAACGAGGCGCGAAATCTGTTTTTATTGTCTCTGCGGTAGGCGCCAATGCCCATTCAAAAATCACTTATACAAGAACCAAAGGAGAAACGGAAAAGGATATTATAGCCCTGGATTTTGAACATACCCATATTTTTCGTCCTTCCATGCTTTTGGGAAACCGGAAAGAACACCGGCCTTTGGAAAAATTAATACAAAAAACCTGGACCGTTGTTGATCTGATTTTGGTGGGTAATTTGAAAAGATACAGGGGCATAGAAGGAAAGGATGTTGCAAAAGCTATGGTTTATGCTGCAAAAAACCAATCAGAAAAAGTAAAGATTTATGAGTGGGAAGAGATGAATGATCTGCTGATCAGCCAGATATAAGCGAACAAAATTTTCCGCCCTTGTTGGTGCTGCCACCAACAAGTCCATTCATCAGCAAATTCTCATCATCAAAAATACCCTTTGACCTTACCAAGTCTCCGCTTCGCTTCAGACCAGGCGCAAGCTGGGTCATTAAACATAAACTCAGGGATTAATAAAATTCTGTCAGCCTATTCCAATTTTCTTTTCTTCCCATGAGGGTCTCCTTCGGAACCTGACTGTATTCCAAACCGTATATATATACAGGGGACCCTGAGGTCTGTTCGTAAGCAAACCTGTTTTGTGGCGGGATAATGCACGTGGCTAATTTAACAGGTCGCTCCTCCGGAGCTAAAAATCGTTTGTTATTGTATTTCTACAAACAGTGGGCTCCTCTGGAGCCATTTTACTGAGTATTCGAAAAAAATGAAACAAAATCCAAAATATTTTCGCTCGTAATGCATTGAAATAATTTAAGTTAAAAAATATTTTTCCGAATCACCCACCCATTTGGGGGTCTCGCTATATATGTATATAAAAAACAGGGGTAAGGCATAAGGGGTAAGGCGTAAAGAAAAAGACGAAAACAATAAATCATGCTGTATCATATGAATCACATAGATCATAGTTTAGACAATTTACGCAGAATAAATCATGCGTAAGCCACTTACGCCTTATGCCTGACACCTTATGCCTAATATAACGTTCACTTTAAAACCTGTAAAACAATATGATAGAGATATTAAATTTCAAAAGAGCATACCAAATAGCACAAATGTACACCCAAACATGACAGTTAATCCATTCATTACAAATAGATAAACCAATAATAACAATAGAAAAATGCAAAGATGGACAGTATAATGAACAGTAACAAGACAGAAGGAGAGAGGGTTGTGGGGATGGACAATTATTTGGGAGGACAGAGATTGATGTTATTCGACGCAACCACCCCGGCCTACGGCCACCCCTCCTTGCTAAAGGAGGGGAATGGTGCCACTTTCAAAATTTTCTGTTCATTTGCGTATTCGCACATTGTTTTATTCACCAACTCACTAATTCACCAACTCACCAATTTCATCCAAGCAACCTGTACGGCTCTTTTCACGTCTGTCAGCAAAAATCCATTTCTTTGCACTTTCAAATAATAGATCAACATGCTTTCCTCTCTTCATTGCAATATTAAATACCTGCTGCTATTCGTTCTTATTTCGTTTTCGGTTCCGGGTTTTTCGCAGGACAAATCGCCCAAGGACATTATCACACAGGCCAATGAGCTTCTAAAAAGCAGCAAATTCGAGTCGGCCTATAACCTTCTTGATCAATTTGATCCCCATAATAAAAACGTGGATATCGTATTGCTGAAGGAAAAGGTGGCTCTTAACGGATATATTACAACGATAAACCACCAGGCCTTTGCCTTCAGGGACCTGAAACCAGGAGAAACCGTTCTTAAGTACAGGGGCAAGGTAAATACGGAAAAGCTCCATCCTTTTAAAATTAACAAGGTGCTTGACAGCCTGCTGGTGAAATTCCCCAACAATTTTGAGCTATACAGAGGCCGGGCTGATTTTTACTTTGATGTGAATATGATCTATGGCGATAAATGGCTCCTGAAGCAGAAAAAGATATATGTCCTTATCGAAAACGACTACAGGGTGACAATTGATGCCGGACTGGGTGATTTTGAGTCGAATTACAGACTGGGCCTTACATATGTGCAGGACTCCAACTTTCAGACCTGTTTCCAGTATTTCGAGAAAGCCATTGCGCTTAATCCCACCAACCCGGATGCCCATTATAACTTTGCCTATGCATGCCTCACTGTAGGAGATACCACTGATGCGTTGAGCAATGCAGTGGATGCTGCAAAATACTATGTTGATTCATCAGAAAAAGCTGACGCAGCCCGTATGGCCGGAGTTGTATATGGGCAAATGGGCAAACAAAGCAAGGCCATAGAATATATGGAGATAAGCAATAAAATAGCGCCTAACAACTATAATACCCTCAACATACTAATTGATATGTACCTTAAAGTTGATAACAAGCGCAAAGCATATATTGCCACAGAGAATTTTTACGACCTCGGCATTGAAAACCCGACCATCTATAATGACCTGGCAGAAATTTATTCAAGCAATGATAAATCAGAGGCACTCATCAAATATTTTCAAAGCAAACTGAAAAGTGCTAACGGCAATATGGTTCAGATGGGGACTTTGTATTTCTATATCGGGAGGCTCTATGTGGGCAATAACAAGGATCTGGCACTGGAAAACCTCACCAAATCAGCTGAAGTATTCTCTACAGTTTATAAACCCGAGAACCCGGTCTTTAAACTCATTTATGATACAATGAAAACGCTGAAGTAGTCTTAACTATGATTAATGTGATTAATGTGATAATACATGATTTTGTTGGCATCAACAATGCATTTACTTACGCCTTATGCCTTACCCCTTATGCCTGAATTTTATTACACATTAAACCGAAAATGCATGACATCGCCGTCATTTACGATATAATCCTTGCCTTGTACGAGCAGTCGCCCAGCATCACGGCAGGCAGCTTCCGAGCCGTATTTGATGTAGTCGTCATAAGCTATTACTTCCGCACGGATGAAACCCTTTTCAAAGTCAGTATGGATCACTCCGGCAGCGCCCGGTGCTTTTGTCCCTTTGGGTATAGGCCAGGCACGAACTTCCTTTTCGCCGGCAGTGAAGTAGGTGATCAGGTTCAAGAGAGAATAGGCAGAGCGTATGAGACGGTTGATACCAGGCTCGGTAAGTCCGTACATGGCCAGGTAGTCTTTGCGTTCTTCCTGGTCAAGGATTTCTGCAATTTCAGATTCAATTTTCGCACTGATCATCAGGATCTCCGCTTTTTCACCCTTGATGGCCTCGATGAGTTTTGCTGTATGGGCATTTCCGTTTATAACGGATCCTTCGTCCACATTGGCAAGATATAGTACCGGTTTTAATGTAATTAAGTGCAGGTCGCTTATTTCTTCAAGGTCCTCCGGGGTCAGATCGAGTCCTCTTGCAGGCTTGCCTTCTTCGAGGTGGTGTTTTACTTTTGAAAGGACTTCGAGGGTTTTCTGTAGCTTTTTATCAGTTTTGGCTTGCTTTTCGACTTTTTGGATGCGTTTATCTATGGATTCAAGGTCTTTCAGTTCCAGTTCAAAGTCAATGATCTCCTTATCACGCACTGGGTTCACATTACCATCTACATGCACCACGTTCTCGTCTTCAAAGCAGCGTACCACATGTATGATGGCGTCTGTATTCCGTATGTTGCCGAGAAACTGGTTGCCGAGTCCTTCGCCTTTAGACGCACCCTTCACAAGACCGGCAATGTCAACAATTTCGATGGTATTGGGTACCACATTTTGTGGATGTACCAGGGCGGAGATGGCTTCAAGTCTTGGGTCGGGTACAGTGATGACGCCGACGTTAGGTTCGATGGTACAGAAGGGGAAGTTGGCTGCCTGTGCTTTGGCATTAGACAGAGAATTAAAAAGCGTTGATTTACCGACGTTAGGCAAGCCAACGATACCGCATTGCAATGGCATAGAAAATGGTGTTTCCCGCAAAGGTAGGAAAAAGGCAGGTAACGTAATCACGGAGCAGCGAACAAGGCATTTCTAAAACCAACCACTGAACCGAACAGGATATACTTTTCAGGTGCTTTCCGCGTTTTTTGTATATTCGTTCCGGTTTCTCAAGAACTATATGGCAAAAACATGGAAGGTTATCAAAAAAACGCTGTTGTTTACAGTGCTGGGTGTTGTATTGCTTTCAGTAGCCGCTGGTGTTTTGACCTATATATACCAGGACGATATTAAGGCTATGGCCATAAAACAGGTAAACGCCAACCTGAATGCAAGAGTGATCATCAATGGATCAGATATAGATATTACTTTCTTCTCTACTTTTCCGGATGCGGCCATTGAATTCAGGAATTTTAAGATAATGGAACCTAATGCTTCGACAGGCTCAGCAACCGATGGTAAGGAACATATCCTTGCCCAAGCAAAAACACTTGATTTTAAATTCAGTCCACTGGATTTCCTGAATAATCAATATCATATCACTAGGATATTGCTTTCTGAGGGACAGATTCATTTGAAAATCTGTGAAAACGGAGAAACCAACTACAACATACTGAAGCCGGATACTCTTAAAAAAGATACAGCGAAGGGATCGCCCCTTGATTTAAAACTAAAGCATATCAGGCTTAAAAATGTGCAGATTACCTATGATGATGAACAAGATAATAGGCATTTGAATATGAAGTTTAACAATGCCAGTTTTGCGGGTAGTTTCACGGATGCGCAGTATAATATGAATGCCACGCTTGACATGTTTGCCGCAAATCTCACCATCGGTAAACAGCAATATCTTAAAAACCGGTCGATTGCTATTGATGCTAGTATTATGATTGATAATAAGGCAAAAAAATATGATTTTAAAGAGGTTAAATTGAAATTCGATAAGGCAATCTACCAGGCAAAAGGATCGGTAACAAGTGTCGAAAAAAGGCAACTTACTGAACTGACTATTTCTGGAGAAGATGCCGGCATTCAAACGCTGATCTCGTTACTTCCTTCAAATATAAGTGCCTTGTTCAAAGATTATCAGAGCAATGGCCAGATAAATTTTGCAGGACATATTCATGGGTATCTTAGTAAAAATGAACTGCCATCAATTGATTTTAAATTCGGCATCATCAATGGAACCATACATGATAGCAAACATTCTATGGGTCTTGATGCGGTTAATTTAAACGGTGAATATTCCAATGGCAAAGCTCACGATCTGGAGAACTCCTATATTCATATCAGTCATTTTACAGCAAGACTGAATGGAAGGCCCATTAATATTCAATATACCATGGATAATTTTGAAGACCCAATGGTGAATGCGGTTTTGAAGGCAGATATTAACTTAAAGGATCTCAGGAATTTTGTTACCATTCCCGATATTGATACGCTGACAGGTGATCTAAACCTGGATGCCAGTTTTAAAGGTAAAATTGTCGATCTTAAAAGGTACAGTACCATTAATAAAACCAGTCTGAATGGTAAAATGCAGATTAAAAATGTAACCTTAAAACCGACGAATCAAAAATCAGCTTATAAGAATATGTCAGGTGATTTTGAAACAAACGGAAATGATTTGGAGGTTACCAATTTCAGTGGGCTATGCGGGCATTCGGATTTTACATTAAACGGGAGTTTTAAAAATCTCGCATCCTTTTTATTCCTTCCCAATCAGCCCTTAAACGCCAATTCGGATCTGAAATGTCATTATCTGAATATAGATGACTTTTTGCTTAAATCAGGTTCAAACACCACCAGTTCTGATGATAAACATTTCAATTTGCCTGCATTCCTGTATTTTACATTCAGCATTGAGGCTGATAAACTGATATTCGGAAAATTCGTCGCGGATAATGTAACCGGTAATGTTCAGACCACCAAAAGCCAGGTTTTACTCAAGAATATATCCATGAATACCATGTCTGGTACGGTTCAGCTGAATGGGAATATGATGGATAAAGGGGCAGGACAGTTTGCCGCATCGGCCCATATTATTCTGAAACGTATTGATGTAAAACAACTGTTCTATGAATTTGAAAATTTTGGTCAGGATTATATTACTGATAAATATATTAATGGTCGTATTGATGCAACGATTGACTATACAGGCTTGTGGAACAGGAACCTGAGTCCTGATACCAAATCTATTGTTTGCGATGCTGATGTAACCGTTTATGATGGAGAGGTAAACCAGTTCCCGCCTTTTATCAGGCTTGGAAAGTTTTTGAAAGTTAAATCTCTCGATGACATACATTTCAGTGAGTACACGAACAAGATATTAATTAGCAACCGGGTGGTTACCATTCCGAAAATGGATATTAAAAGCAATGCTGTGAACGTTACTTTAGCCGGAACACATACCTTTGACAATGTGATGGATTACAAGCTGAAGGTGAATATGACGCAATTGATATTCGGTGCAAAAAAGGACTACGAAGATGAGTTCGGGGAAGTGGAAGTAGATAAAAACGGAGGCGTCAATGTTTTTCTAACTATGAAAGGCCCTGCTTCAAATTATGAAATAAAATATGACACTAAGAGTTCAATTAAAAGCATAGGATCAGATTTTAAACAGGAATCCACTGAAATAAAAAAAATATTCAAAAGCAATTCTCCAAACGCGAAACCCGGAGAAGATCTTAATAAACACACAGATGAGATAGAACTTGGAACAGGTGATAATGAAACTGAAAATGAAGACGTTCCGAAAAAACATTCTGACAGATCTGCGCAGGATAGTGCACGTCATAATGCATTTAAAGATTTTAAAAAGAAATTAAAAAACACGAAGTAATACCTTATGCTCATAGAGTTTACAAATACAAAACGCTGGAAAATATGGTTGATGCTGGGAGCCGTGGCTATAAGTGTGTTTTTCCTGCTTTTCACCAGGTATCTTGTAAACGAACTGTCAGCTAAAGAATTAATGGAAGTACATAAAATTGTACAGGCCTTCGAACAATTGAATGATCCTAATCTCAAGAATTACGAGGACATACGTAAAACATTGCAGGCGGCAACAATACCGATTATTGTTACGAATGAAAAAGGGAAAATTACTAATTTCAGGAACCTGGATTCGACGAGGCTTTATCTTAAAGGAAATAAACAAGAGATCGATTCATCATACCTGAACTGGCAGCTCAGGGTTATGAAATTTATCAACCCCCCGATACCTATAAAAATTGAAGAAGGCAAATATCATTATATCTATTACAAAGAACAGCAGGCAATTACATTGCTCAGGTATTTTCCATATATTCAATTATTGCTAATAGCCTTGTTCCTGGCCATTTCTTACGTGGCCTTTAATACCAGTAGGATATCTGATCAGAATAAAGTATGGGTTGGGATGGCAAAAGAAACCGCACACCAGATCGGTACACCACTTTCATCTATGATGGCGTGGATTGATTATTTAAAAACCACCAATGAGGCACCTACCGAAAATATCCTGGATGAACTCAGCATGGATGTGAAACGGCTTGAAATTATCACCGAACGTTTCTCTAAAATAGGCTCAACACCTGAACTTAAAGTTAATAATATATACGATACGATCCTGGAATCTATCAATTACCTGAAAAACAGAATCTCAGATAACGTAAAAATCGTGATATCACCTGAAAGCGATAAGGTAGCAATGGCCGAGATCAATAAAAACCTGTTCAGTTGGGTAATTGAAAACCTGGTAAAAAATGCAGTAGATGCCATGTCAGGAAAGGGTGAAATTATCTTTTTTATCCGTCAGGGTAAAGCTTCAGTATATATTGAAGTTAAGGATAATGGAAAGGGCATTGCCAAGTCTAATTTCAGTATGGTTTTCAAACCTGGGTTTACAACGAAAAAAAGGGGATGGGGTCTCGGATTGTCTCTGTCGAAACGAATCATTGAGAACTATCACAAAGGCGAAATTATCGTTAAGGAATCAGAAATCGGTAAGGGAACTACTTTCAGGATTCGGCTTAAAAAGGCGGATGTTGCCTGATGGAAAATAAAGGCGATCCGTCTAATTATTAATTCATTTCTGAAAGTACTTCTATTGATTTAATATCTTTAAAATCAGATAGATGTAACTTGTAGTAAAGGATCAGTTTTTGAAGGATTTCCAGTCTTGATTTTTTGGGAATCTGTATATCGTTTGTATCGTTTTCTTGTTCTGCGACAAGTTTTGAAAAATAGTCACTTTCCGGCGGTCCGAGGGCCAGGTCGGCTTTCTCGGGAAAAGGGCTGAACATTCCTGCCGATAAATCAAAATAATTGTGGTCCTTTGGGTCGTAATTATTTTCAGGAGGGAACCCCAGCCATTTCGATAGCCTGATCATAAATAAAATAGGCCAGGTTCCTAATTTTCTATTTTCAGCATCCAATGAAATAATAGATTGCTCAAGGAAATCATATAAAGACGCGTTCGGTTCTTCTTCAACTATGGTTTTGTTCAGCAATTCTGAAACAAACATGCAGATTCCCGATTTGGTATTGTCAAAATGAAGTGAAACCAGCTGATAAGGGCATTTGGCCTCTTTAATGCGCTGAACATCTTTAAGCTGGTTGTGGTATACCACCAGGTCAAGTACCATGAGGGGTTGCAGAAGAGAAGCTTTTAAGGATGATTTTGCATTATAGATTCCATTGATGATATAGGATTCCATCCCAAAATTGCGCGTATATATTTTAGATATCACGCTTCCTTCGCCGTAGCGTACATTACGAATGACAATTCCCTGGGTTTTAGCTAACATCCTTAGCGAACGATAAGGATTTTGGTCATCGCAGTCTGCGACCCATCTGAATTGGTGATGAATACAAGGTAAACCCCTGAATTTGCTTCACGCCCTGAAAAATTCTTCCCGTTCCAGGTAGCTTCACCACCATTTGCAGTGGTTTCATAAACGAGAGCACCTGTAACATCCGTAATTTTTACATCCGCATCAGTCACGAGTCCGCGAATCGTAATGGGGCCGCTATAGCCGGGTCTTACAGGGTTAGGGAAAGCATATATTCCCTCGTTTTGATTGCCACCATCAGTAGCGTCACCGCGATAGGAAATGATACCCTTATCCGTTACAAAAAACACTTCTCCGGTTACACCATTAATAGCTATTGCATTAATATTATTGGAAACCAAAGCGCTGTTGGTAATGTCGAAATGTTTTAAAATTTTGTCTCCTTCGGGACTGGTAAGCCATACGCCATCGTTCGTGCCGAACCATTTGCGGTCAGCACCATCTACAGCAATCGCAGTTACAGGAAGCGCACCTAAAAGATACCCTGCATTGCCCCCCGAACTTATATAGGGTCTTTGCACATCATACTCGCTGGCCCCAAACAAAAGAGAAGGGTCGCTATAGACACAGGGTCCCGCGGTAGTACCCAGCCATATTTCTCCGTTTTTATCGCTCACCCCACAATTCACATAGAGTGAAGGCAAGCCTCCTGAGCCGGCTGCTGAACCAAGGGTAGTCGTTTTTTTCAAGGTCGGGTTATAAATAACAACACCATAATTATCCCTTGAATCAATAAGCCATGAGTTTCCGGTATTGTCAATGACAATTGCATTTGCATTATTCATAGGTCCTGCATTGTATTCTCCCCAGCCGCCATTGTGCCTTTTTTCAGCGAGCTGGTTTTTAGCCGCGCCATAGTCATTATAATTCACTGCCCACAGGTTGTCACCCTGGTCAAACTTGACGTCAGCGGCAGGAGTATGTAAATTAGATGGCTTGGTCGGATCTATTATTTTAAGCCCTCCATTCGTATTCCTGGCGTTGTATATATTGATAATATTGTTTGAGGCCGGATCAAATTCCATGATTCCGGAATCAAGGGTGCCAATCCACAGATGCCCAGATACAGAATCCACTGCCATCCCCATAAAATCCCTGATATCAGGTCCCGGATTTCCATTACCCGAAGGGTCCTTTCCATAATTGGTTTGCTCATTATAGTTATGCCATGTTTGTCCATCAAACATATAAAACCCATGATTGTCAAAACTGGGTGCACCATTTGCAGCGAACCCGCCGGCAGAAAACCATACCTGGTTATGGTAGCCATAAGCATGATTTCCTAAAGTTGTTGAGGGCAATCCGCCGGGCTGTAAAAATCCCAATGAGCCGTTTTTATAATTTAAAAATACATATGTGTTTTGTGCCATCCATATCGTCCCCTGTGCATCTGCAATGGCATCATTTCCCTGCTGAAAGCCGAATGAATCCTGGCTGGCATGCAAGCTGCTATATGTATAAACACTATCCGAACTTACCATCGCCATTTTGGTCTTGCCTGTTTCTATACTTTGTATATGATGATGATGTTGATTTCTATGCATCACAACCCATGTATTGGTACTGCCGTTATAATATTTCAATACACCATTCGGGAAAGCGCCAATGATTCTTCCACCGTATGTAATAATATTGGTGCAGGTGTCAGAACTTATAGATTCCCATCGGGTTGGGTCTGTTTTAAAATTGACATTGAGATTTACTTTTTTAACGCCATAAGCAGAACATTCATAAAGAGAATCCCCCAGAACTGTAACCCTGTTTATGTTAGGCATCGTATTTGGATTATAACTGGTATATAAATTTTCCTCATCTATCCGCCATTCGAAAATTCCATTATTGGCGTTTGTAGAATTGACAGCAAAATACGCAGTGGTTTCCGTTGAATCAATATAGATATTATTGATGGTTACCTGGTTTTCAAAGTCTGTATGGTTGGTTATTTTCCCGGCATGTACTATATCCATGTTGCCGTTCTGATAAGCAATATAAAGTATGTCTTTATGCGGCGCATAAGCCATGGTCTTTACAAAGACATCAGAATATCCATCCACTTTTGATAAAGTATGTAAAGTATTATCACTCTTGTCATAATATAATAGTCCCGTTTGTGTGGCACAGTATATCCTGGTCCCGGCCTCGAGTACCTGCATGCCCTGCAGATAGGGTATATGCGAACGCCAGTTGTACAGGGGTATGTTCTGTGAAAAGCCAGATAAGCTAATGAAAATGAATGAGAAAGCTGCGAGAATCCGGGTCATAAGGTTGAATTATATGCAAAAATACGGATTAAACGAAAGGACTGTGTTAAAAATTGCTTTTGGGGAAAAGCTTCATGTTTTCGTATGGTTTTCAGATATATTTGCAGTGATAGCAGCATTATTTTGAAAACACCCGCGCTCAACAGGCTTAATAGTCTGCAGATTTTCCAGGTATTACGTTTTGGAGCGCCCTTTATTGTTTCCATCATCCTGGTCAGGCTTCTCGATCAGAAATCCATCGGAGTATATGAATCATTAACCTTGATCGGAACTTCGTTCACCTATTTCTGGGTATCAGGTATTATCAATACTTTCATTCCTTATTATCATTCCCTTTCAGAAGAGAAACGGCCCCAGCTGGTTTTCAATGTATTTGTATTACTGGTATCCATTTCAGCACTCAGTTTTATTATTCTTTTTGGACTGAAACCGTTTTTTTTCAATCCATTAAATAGCTCAAACCAGCCCGGAAATCTTCCGCAATACCATCTCTATTTTTATTTCCTGGTCTATACACTTTTCAATGCGCCGTCTTTCATGCTGGAATACCTGCTGATGGTAAAAAACAAACC
>JABDBQ010000002.1 GCA_013288555.1 Bacteroidota bacterium
TTAGTGTATCAGTATCTGGTGGCACCGGCCCTTATACAATTACAGATGTTAATTCCAATTCTAATGGCGATGGCAATGGCAACTTCACCGGCCTGGCAGCGGGTAACTACAGCTATAGCATCTCAGATGCACATGGTTGTACAACTACTGCTTCTGCAACGGTTGGTGCGCCAGCTCCAGTTTCAGCAACTATCAGTGCTAGTGGTCCTACAACATTCTGTCAGGGAGGTTCTGTAACACTATCAGCTCCTACGGGTAATGGTTATACATATTTGTGGTCTGATAATGAGACTACAAGTTCTATAACAGTATCAACTTCAGGTAGTTATTCTGTAGTTGTCACTAATGGCTCTTGCACTGCTACGTCATCTGCAACAACAGTAACGGTTAACCCATTGGCATCAGCAACCATTTCAGGCAGTACTTCTGTTTGTTACGGGTATACTGCTCCTACAATTAGCGTTACTATAGCAAATACAGGCGGTGCATCATGGACACTTGTATATAGTAATGGTACCAACCATACTGTGACAGGTACTGGTAACCAGGTTGTATCAATTACAGCTTCTAATACTACTACCACAACGTATTCACTGGTTAGCTTTGTTGTAACACATGGAAATGGTTGTACAGCTGCTGTTTCAGGATCTGCAACGGTAACGGTAAATCCATTACCTACAGTGACAGTAAATCAAGTTCCTGTTTGTGCGAATAGTGCACCAATTGACTTAACTAATCCATGGCAGGCTTCTCCATCAGGAGGAACTTTTGGTCTCTGGAACTTGTCAAGTCAACCTGTAGCAGGAGTAACTAATAATGTCCTGTATCCTGCTGATCTTACAGTTGGTACTACTTATGTACTTACATATTTATATACCGACGGTAATGGTTGCTCAAATGTGATAATTATGTCACAAGGCAAGGGAGTCAGAAGTTTAGGATTAAAAGCTGTACCTACTGTATCGATTTCAGGTACAACAACGATCTGTAATGGTAGTTCAACCACACTTACTGCAAGCAACGGTGCTAAAGGCACAACATACGCATGGTCAACAAGTGCAACTACACAAGCCGTTACAGTTAGTCCAAGTTCTACTACAAGTTATACTGTAACGGAAACTTTAAGTGGTTGTTCTGCATCTGCATCTGCTACTGTAACAGTAAACAATGGTCCAACTGAAACTGCGGTTTCTAACCAGACTATCTGTGTAGGTACTTCGGCTACATTGAGTGCTTCAACTGCTGTAAACGGTGATACTTATACCTGGTACAACGGCAGCACTTCAATTGGTACGGGTTCAAGCATTTCTGTTAGTCCTGCAGCAAGCACCCAATACACAATGGTTGCAAGCAATGGTCATTGTACCAGCGCCAGCACCGTAATAGTTACGGTTAATGCGTTACCTACTGTAACAGTTAATGAACTGGGTACCTTCTGTTATAATGCAGCACCAATTAGCTTAACTTCTCCTTGGGCAGCCAGTCCATCAGGAGGTACATTTGGTCTCATTAACTTGTCTGGTCAAGCAGTATCAGGAGTTACAAACAATGTATTCTATCCTGCTCAGACACCTGGGCCAGCTACATATGCATTGACGTATACCTATACTGACGGCAATGGTTGTACAAATGCGATCGTTTTAAATCAAGGCAAGGGAGTCAGAAGCATCAATGTTGCTGCTTTACCGACTACACCTACTATTTCTGCATCAGGTTCTACAACTATCTGCGACGGTAGTAATGTGAAACTGACTGCAAGTAGCGCTGCGAAAGGTTCAACGTATGCATGGAGTAACACGAATGGTCCATTATTAGGCAACGGTTCTAATACAGCTTCCATTACGGTAACTGCTGGAAGTACTTATTATGTAACTGTAACCAACACGAGTGGATGCAGTGCAACATCAGCAGGTACTACAGTAACAGTGAATCCGGTACCAAACGTAACAGTTAGCGGCAGCCAGACATTTTACTATAAATATCATAGTAATGTTACTCTTTCTGCAACTTCAGATCAGAACAGTTCAACCTTCAACTGGAAAGTTGGTAATAGCAGTGTATCCACTTCAGCAAGCTGGACAGTGGCGCCTTCTGCAACAACTACCTACAGTGTAACTGCAACAGCAAACGGTTGTACTTCTACTCCTGAAAGCACAACAGTGACTGTTAGTGGCGCCGTTGGTTCTGACCTTGATGCTACGGCAACTGATGAAATTAACATCTATCCAAACCCATTCAGTACTTCTACCAATATCAAGCTCAATTTTGCAAAAGATGAGCAGCAGGTAAAAGTAGATGTAGTAACAATGGAAGGTAGGGTTATCAGCACATTGTATGATGGCGCTGTAACTTCAGGAATGCCTTATAACTTCACATTTGATGGATCACAATTTAATAGTGGTATCTACATGGTAAGGGTCATCAGTGGCTCAACTGTACAGATCCGCAAAATTGATCTGTTGAAAAACTAAGCTTTCTCCCCTCTCTGAAAAGAGAGTCGAAAGTGAGGTATGATAAAAAGCCCCGTGCAGTTTGCACGGGGCTTTTTTATTGATGTGGGTCTCTGGTAAACTTTTCCAGGGAGAATCATTTTAGTGAGGGCGGTCTATCCTATTTAACGATAGTTATAAAACAGGAAAGAAGACAGCATCCTGTCGCTGTATGTCCAAAACATACCGTTAAAAAGTAAAACATGGCCGGTTATTCATGCAAAATTCAAACGAAACTCCCGAATAAATGAATTCTTATGCCGATTACGAATAACATTACGCAAATTTTGACTGATTTAAAATTATTGATATTGCCGAAAATATATATTTCAATACCGTTCACAAATAATTTACCACCGATAACGAATAAGACAAATTATATAAAAAAAATACACTCAATTTAGCACCATAAATGTGTGACAAAAAACTAGGAATCTAAAACTTATGAAAAATTACACCTTAAATGAAATTGTCGTTTGTCCGAATCCATTTGATTCCGTGGCCAGCATAGAGATGAAGTTCGAAAAAGAGCAAAAAGTATCCATTGAATTGATGGTAAGTGACGGCACAATAGTTAAAAAACTTTTTAAAGGGGAAGTTGCTCCAGATTGCACTTATCACTATGACCTTGATGGATCTGAAATGTCATCCGGCAGATACTTTTTGAAGGTGCTAACCCCTGATCACCTCGATTTCCACAAAATTGACCTTATCAGGGACTAAGTTCTATTTATAAAGCCACACTTTTGCCAGAGGTCTTTCCCAAGACTAAATCTATTGAAACGTGCCTGCTAGGCTATTGGCATCAGGGTTCAATCCTATCCAGATCATAAAAATAAATGTATACGTTGTACGATACCGGTTTATATCAATCTGGCGCAAATATTTCAATTATCCGAAGCCTTCTAAAAAATCTCTCCCTTCGTTTTTGAAATCTATTCCCGAATTTCCTTTTGATTAAATATACCTCATGTAATTAAATGTCTAAGAAGAGCATCTAATCAATAAGATGATTACGATAAACATAACTGGTTATCTCTACATTAGATTTCAGGAGCGTTTTCTCAAGAACCCGGGCCCTGTAAGTTGCAACCGTGGCTGGACTCAGCGACAATATATCTGCAATTTCTTTGATCGATTTGCCTTCTGCAATTTTACACATGACCTCAAACTCCCTGTCTGATAAAAGTTCGTGAGGCAATTTGCTTGCATCAGAACCATAGTGGTCGGCAAGTTGCTCGGCAAGCGCCGAACTGATATATTTCTGCCCATGATGCAGTTTCCTGATTGCGTTAACAAGTTCTTCAGCGGCATTTTCTTTGGTAACATAGCCAGACGCCCCTGCCTTGATAGCTCTTAAAGCAAAACGCTCTTCGGGGTGCATACTCAAAATCAACACTTTTAATTTACTGTGCTCTGCTTTTAAATCTTTTAAAACATCAAGCCCGTTTCTTCCAGGCATAGAAATATCCAGAATTACTATTTCGGGGTCCAATTTTTCTACTGCTTCTATTGCCTCATGATAATTGGATGCTTCCCCTATTACTTTCATATCTGGTTGTTCATTCAGGATTTTCTTGAGCCCTTCACGCATCATTGAATGATCATCAGTAATTAGGATATTAATCATATAGAATAGGGAATCTGAACATAAATGACTGTTCCACTTTTATTTCCAGTAAAATCTATGATACCGTTCAATAACAAAACCCGTTCCTTCAGCCCGGTAAGCCCGTATGAATTTTTCTTTTTCTTCTGATCTTCAGTTATCCCTGCTCCGTTATCCTGGATCACCATAAAAATATTATCTATACTTACTTTAATTACAATTTTTACTGTGGTTGCATGGGCATGCTTTATAATGTTGGTTAACGCTTCCTGAACAATCCTATAAAGAGTAGTTGACAGGTTAATTTCGCATTTTAATTCTTCAAACTCTTTTGAAATCGACAAGGAACAAACTATACCAGTATTTTTAATAAATTCTTCCACCTGCCATTTAATAGATTCTACTAAGCCTATTTCATCAAGCATTTCTGGCCTTAAATCAGTTACAATTTTCTTTACAGACTTGATGGACTTGTCTATAAGATCTATTGCATGGGTAAAATCATTATGAAGAAGCTCATTTTCTGCTGAAGATGATAACTTTTTCTTAATCATGGATAATTCGATTTTCGTAGAAGTGAGCAACTGGCCAAGCTCATCATGAACTTCTCTTGCGATTCTGAGACGCTCTTCCTCCCTCACGGTTTGCGAATGCACAACTAATTTTTTTAATCCTAAGTGAGAGGCCCTTAAAGCCTCCGTAAGTTTTTCCTTTACAAGCTCCACTTTTTTCTTTTTGGTAATGTCTGTAATGGCCATTACAAGACCAAGTATTTTATATTGATCGCTTACTACTGGTGAAAGTTCAAAATTAAACCAGATTAACTGTCCGTAAGGAGCAACGAAATTGGATTCGTAGCTCAGCTGCTCGCCTTCTAAAACTTTGCAATAATCTTCTTTCGTTTCTGCTTTTCTATCATCGGGCATATAGTCAATAATATTGCTGCCTATTTCGAGCATCTTTCCAAATTCTCGCATAAAACCCTTCTCGGCCATTACGTTGAAGTGCATAATATTAAGTTTTGTATCCAATAAAACATATGCAGTCTCCGTATTGTCAAATATGATACGCAGATGGGAATCTGTTTTTTGCAAATCCATAGAAAGTTCTCTCGCTTCCTTTTCGGATTTTCCGTTTTTAATGATGCCCAGAACATTTAATTCGCTTTCCATCGGTTTTCCAGATTTTGGCATTGAACCCGAACGAGTTCGTTTTTTATGATTAGACCTTTTCGAAAGCATTTTACCCACCCAAATAATATTGCGGTAAATTTAACACAAATTTGACTAATGTTTACTCCTTATAAATGATCTTTGAGGCGGTCATAGAACCATTTATCACCTCTAGAATATAGCTGCCGGAAGGAAAACCTTCCATATTTATCTGTTGATGTAAAGCTCCATTACCTGTAATTGTATTGGTATACATTTGTACTCCATTGGTATTTACCAGGCGAAGTTGAGAATTTCCAGCTTCTGTGCCCGTCCAGTCCACGTTCAAGGATTGATTGGCTGGATTAGGATAAGTCTGCACGGCAAAAGCTTTAAGCATAATATCTACGGTACGGATATCAGAATAAGAAAAACCATCATTGAAATCTACTTGTTTCAAACGGTAATATATTGGCCCCGAAGCAATAATATCAGACAAATTATCAACTGCTGCATAATTATTTCGGGTTTGGCTTGTACCATGACCATCGACTATCCCAATAGTTTTCCAGTCAACCCCGTTTGTCGAACGTTCGACCTGAAAATAATTATTGTTTATTTCTGAAGCTGTCACCCAGTTCAGATTAACTGAACCTGCCTGGTATGAGGCGTCTAAAGATATAAGGGATACCGGCAGGGCACTGATACCGGCACCACCTACATATATATAATAACTGCTGTCCGCTACCATAGAAATAGAACCTGAAAGTCTCGAATAAGGATCACTTCCATTGGAGAATCCACCGGATTGTGATGGCATCCATTGTGAAGGATAACTCAGGTTTGACCTGTAATTTACAAGCGCATTGTCCCTGCTAAAAGGGGATAATTCCTGAGCGGCATCAAAATTTGAGCCGTCTGTCCATTGCGGATTTAATATCACGGATGATACGCTTGTGTGTGGAACGACCAACCAGGTTACTGAAACAGCGTTGCTGGTAACAGGTGACCCGTATTTATCAGTGACCCCATCATATACCCTCAGGTCAAAAACAGAACTCAATGCAGAACTGGTAATGGTAACCGGATTATATTCTGACAATGAATATCCAACCGGGAAAACAGTCCCGCCAAGGGAAGCATTCATAGTAAAATGCCCTGACCCACAGGTAACAACATATCCGGAAGTGTAATCCAGCGTTGAAATGCTGTTCCATGTTAATTGCGCACCTTGAAGAATAGTCAGGTTATAAGATCTCAGTTGGATATTTCCTGAAATGAAGTTAAGGTTATGAGATATGGACACATTCCCGCTCAAGTATGTTTTGGTATTGTTAATAGAAAGATTGTAAAAACTATATCCGTTAATAACCTGCGATTGTGCCTTGATATAACCCGTTAAATTTACAGTCCCACTGTCAGCGTTAAAATATTTAAGGGTCATATCTCCGGTTAAATTTAATGTGTCATTGCCACAATTCAAAGTGCCATAACCACTTAATGCCACATTAATAGTCTCATTTTCAAGAAAATTAACCGTTGTTCCATTTGTTGATCCTACCTGTACATTATTAAACGCGTAGCTGCCTATGACATTCTGGTTTGTTCCGTTAAATATTACCATTGATTTTACACCAGAACCGGCAATAAGTGATCCCATCGTCATATCGCCACCGATAACGGCAGTACCATTCCCATTCAGGTTAAGAATACCATTACCCGAAAGGGATCCGCCAACGTATAAAGTGCTTTTAGCCGTATAAAGGACAGAACTTAATGTTGAAAGAATAACACTCCCCGTTACTGTCAAATTATGCGTACCGTCCAGAGTTAATGAAGCATTTAAGCCGGTTATATTCAAACTATTTACTGATACTGAAAGCGTCAGATATGGATTATTTCCTGTAGCAGGAATTATCACGTCATCGCCAATAGCAGGCATACTTCCTTTATCCCAGTTATTAGCATCCGCCCAGCAGTTTGGCATTGAAACATCTCCACCAACCCATGTGAAGGTACTTGATGCTGCTTTAGAACATGAAAGAAAAATCACTAAGCAAACAATTAAGATTTCTTTTATTTTCAGGGGATAGTTCAGATGCTTCATCATTTCAACCGAATAATTCATAAATAATAGGTGATGCGAAGTAACGACATCCAAATTCTTTAGATAAGCGTTATAAACATGATATTCATGTGGTTAAATTAACTACATATATCATATAGCCTAACAGAACTCTTTTTTAAAAATATTCATTATCAATATATTACATACAAATCATCCTAAAGTGCCCCGATTGGTCCTGAAAAATTATTATTACTTCCTTATCAATTCTGAGTCAATCCCTTGATACAATCCCTTGCATTTGATTTGGCAGGCATGGGTGAAAGTGCTAATTTTGAACCCGGGTTAAATGGCACGAGGACACCCTTAACAATTACATATTAACAAATTATAAACTCATTATTATGTCAAAAATACTGGTGATCGGCTGTGGGAATGTTGGAAGTGTTGGATTGCATAAAATGGCAATGTTTCCGGAAACATTTTCTGAAATTCATGTCGTAAGCCGTACCCTTTCAAAATGTGAAGCAGTAAAAAATTCTGTGTCAGGCAAAACTGGTGGAAAAGTAAATCTCCGGATACACCAGGGAAATGTAGCAGATCCGACTTATCTTCTTCAATTGCTTAATGAGGTTAAACCGGTATTGGTTGTAAACTGGGGTAGCCCATATGAAAATCTTACTGTTATGGATGCCTGCCTGGAATATGGTGTAAATTATATTGATACTGCGTGTTATGAAGACCCTGCGCACTACGGATTTTCTTATGCCCTTCAACTTGCCAAAGACGGGGCTTTTAAAAAGAAGAACCTACTTGCCATTACCGGTGCCGGGTTTGATCCGGGTGTAACCAATATATTTTCAGCCTATGCCCGCGATTATATTTTTGATTCCATTGATACTATAGACATTCTGGATTGCAACGGTGGATCAAAAGATGAAAAGATAAAGTTTGCACCTAATTTTGATCCCGAAATCAATTTACGGGAGCTGATATTACCAATTAAATTCTGGGAAAATGGAAAATGGGTAGAAAGAGGAAGATTGATGGATGAGTCCGCACCATATTTTGAATTCAATTTCCCTGAAGCCGGCACTTTTACACCTTACTTATTATACCACGAAGAACTTGAAACCATATCTACCCATATTCCCGGACTGAAAAGGATAAGATTCTGGATGACTTTTTCAAAAAGCTATCTTACCTATCTGCGTGTATTATATGAGGTAGGAATGACCCGCATTGATCCCGTAGATTATAATGGTACTCCTGTTGTCCCGGTAAAATTCCTGAAGGCAATACTACCTAAAGGTGAAGACTTTAACAGCAGCTATACCGGGAAAACCAATATCGGCAATATCATTACGGGATCTAAGGATGGAAAGCAAAAAACCATTTATATCTATAATGTTTGCGATCATGAATCCGCTTTTAAAGAAACAGGTGGAAATGCGATCGGTTATACTACAGCTATCCCTACAGTTGCTGTAGCCAAACTGGTACTTGAAGGCAAATGGAACGGTACCGGTGTAAAAAACACAGAAGACAAACAATTTGATTCAAAACTCTTTCTGGACGAAATGCCAAAAACCGGTTTATCATGGGTTCTGGAAGAATTAAGCGATATACCCGAAGCCCTTAAAGAAGATTTCTAGTGGATTGCTACCAATACATATTCCCCGGATAAGGGCTAAAAAAGCAATTATCCAGGGAATATTATTTCTAATACAACTGAGTTAGTACGGCTATTTCAGTTCAACGATCCTTCCGGTATATTCTACTCCATTCACGAGTAATTTTACCATATATACGCCATCATTGGCATTGTATTTAGAAGCATCAAATTCATCCTTATAATTACCTGCGCCGAAATTCCCGTTTTTGAGTTCTGCAACCAGCTTGCCACGAAGATCATATACGGAAACATTAACTTGACTGGTAGCCGAAAGTGAATAGCTTATATTTGCTTTGCCTTCGGATGGATTTGGGAATATACTCAGATTCAAATCATTGTTATCCCCTTTAAGTGTTTCAAATCCCAGACCTGTAAGTGTTATACTATCAGCAAAATACGCTGTGCAACCCGTAACGTTTGTAACCTGGAGTTTTACATAATATTTACCTTTGCTTTTATAAGTGTAATCAGGTTTTTTCACTGAAGAACTATCTCCGGTTCCGAAATACCATTTATAAGTCTTTTGGGTTGTGTCTTGTGGTGTAAAGGTAACACTGTTGTTATGAATTTTAAAAGCCCATTTACCTACTACAGGCGGTGGGACAACATTTACAAGCTGGGTGAGGGTATCTGTACAGCCTCCCGAGTTGGTCGCCGCCAGTTTTACGGTAAATGTGCCCGCGCCACTGTAAGTATGCGTTGGGCTATTCGAAGTTGATGTATTCGACTTCCCTGATAATGTGTCTCCGAAATTCCAGTAATATGTTATTCCGCTACCTGTTGTTGTATTGGTAAAATCAGTTGTTTTACCAACGCAGACATTAGGAGCAGTAAATGAAGCAATTGGGTAATCGTTAATGGTAACAATCTTTGAAGCAGTGTCTTTACATCCGTTGGCACTTTGTATGGTAAGCAAAACTTTATTGGCGCCGGGTTTGGAATATATATGAGTGGATGTATCACTATTGGTAACATCAGAGCCGCCATCACCAAAATTCCAGGTATAGGTTGCCCCAGCCCCGTTTTTGTCAGAATCACCAAAAGCTACCGCATTTTTAGTGCATGCACCAGTATACACAAAATTTACAATTGGCTCTGCATATGGAATCATCGTTTGCTTTATGGTATCCTTACATCCAAATCTTGAGGTTACAACCAGAACTGTAGCATAAGTACCATTTGTATTGTATGTGTGTGCAGGAGAAGAAACTGTAGAAGTTGTGCCGTCTCCAAAATCCCAATGATAAGTTGTCCCGGTTGCTGAATCAGTGCTTTTATTTGTCATGTATATCGGAGTTCCAACGCAGGCATCTTTATATCCAAAACCTGCTACCGGTTGAGGCTCAACGCGTACCTGTTTGATAAGTGAATCCTTGCAACCATAAGAAGAAGTGACTACAAGTTTCACTTTATAAGGCCCGGATTTTGCATAAATATGCGTAGGGTTTTTAAGCGTCGAACTTGTTCCGTCTCCAAAACTCCAGGCCCTTGAAACGACGGATCCGGAACTGATACTGCTGGAGTCCGTAAATGTACTTATTGCTTTCTGGCATCCCAGTACTACGCCGTATTTGGTAACCGGCGAAGGATATTCAATAACAGTTTTGGTTATTGGCACACCACATTCTGCACTTGATGTTGCCGTCATGGTTACTTTGTAGGTCCCCGGCCTTGCATAGGTATGTTTCGGATTTTCCAGAGTTGAATAAGTACTATCGCCAAAATTCCAACTCCAGTAGCTTATCACATCTCCTGTAGTAATAGAACTTGAGTCTTTAAAATTAACAGGATATCCGTTGCAGGCATCGCTGAAACCAAATTTGGAAACAGCTTTAGGCCTCACTTCTATATATCTGGTAATCAGCGTATCACATCCACCGGGTATTAACTGAATATCCACATTAAGTATGAGGACACTATCAGCGAAACCCTTCGTGGGATAAAATTTGAAATAGGCATTTTTTGTACCAACGGGTGGTGCGGCAAATGTGTCCGTATTTACAGTACCGCCAGCGGTAGCAAATGTCAGGTTGGATATAATCCATTTTTTGCCGAAATCAGCATTGGTATATCCAAATGGACTTGAAATCTGGTAAACATTGGTGTCTCCAACGCATATTTGATCAGGGTTAAAAAGATCACCCGTATTGAACTGGCCCTGGAATGGAACGCTTTTGGAAAGAACCATTCTTGAAGGATGCGTATATACATTAACAGTCTGGGAAGCTTTACTCTTGCAGCCTCCGTTGGTTGCTGTTACTGAGAGCGTATACTTGCCAGTATTTTTATAAGCATAAGTTGGTGGGTTTCCTATGCTGCTATCCCCGTCTCCAAAATTCCACTCAAATCTCACTCCGGAAGTTGGTGTGGAATTATTCGTGATATACAGGTTATTGCCAAGACAAGCCGTACCAACCGTAAATGAGGCAGAAACTTTTGGCATTGTTACAATGCTTATTGTTAAGGATGCTGAGCTTGTACATCCGAAACTGTCTGTTACCGTAACAGAATATGTGCCTGATTTGGCAACTTTTATCGCCCTGGTTTTAGCCCCCGTTGACCAGCTGTAAGAATATCCCGCACTAGATGTTAATGTAGCAGAATCGCCTGAGCAGATTGTATCACTCGAAGCATTTATGACAGCCTGGTTATAAATGAGTGTGTCTACGGTAAAGGTTTGGGTAGCAGTACTTCCACCGGTTGCTCCCGTAAAGCCGAACCAGACATTAGGATTGCCATTGAATACATTTTTTACGATGTCGTTCGGCCATGAATATTCCAGTTTACTATCAAAATAATATTGAAAAAGGTTCAGATCTCTGTTCCATGTTATCCTGACCTTATGATCAGATCCACCTCCAAGTGCCGGAGAAATATTAACCTGGGGCCTGAGTGGCGCAGGTGATTGATCCATAACGAGATTAAGATGTGATGCAGAACTATCATAGTAGGCCGATGATGACTTATATATATCCTCCTCTATTCCAATAGATTCGCTCATATTTCCGGAACCGGCATTGTAATAACCCATATCACTCCCCTGGCCAGAAGAATTATAAGTGGTATTGCTGGTGTTTTGCATAACGAACATCATTCCATCAGCCCCACCATTCTGGTTGGTCGTAAATGTAAAATCAAAATTCTTATTAAGGTTGATGCTGTATTGATTCCAGCCGGCAGCATTTTCACTCCCGCCGCCATTTGTCAATGTAACTGTTCTTCCGGAAGTTGAAGCACTTCCTATCGCATTATAAGAAGCGCCCGTCAGGGTTGCTGAATTAAGCCCAACCTTTATGATCTTTGTAATAGAATCTTTACACGTTATAGTGCTGTCGAACAACTCCAAACTCCAGGTACCTGCAGTTGGCCAGTTTACAATAAGACTATACGTGCCGGCACCCGATACTACATTGCCCCCGGATACTACCCAACGGTAATGATGGCCCGTAGCAGATGTAGTCTGGTAATTAACGCTGCTTCCTGCACATATCATTGTAGATCCTGAAAATGATGCTGTAAAAGAGCAGGCTTCTGAACTACTGGCATTTAAAAATAAAAACAGACTTGTAAAAATTCCCGATAATGTAAGTTGTAAAGTTTTCATGCCTATGATTTCTGATTATTTATTTTTTTTGAGCATAAAAGTTCAATGAAAAACAAAAATAGTTTTTTTTACTCACAAGACAATAAAAAATAATAAGACCAGGAGGAGTCGCGTAAAATGAACATATTCAATTGTTAAAACAGCAGCTAAAATATAAATGATTTTATATCAAATATTTAAACGCAAAGACCCGGGCTTGTATAAGTGCAAAATGAATGCATAAACCTGAAGAAACCACTTTCAAATCATTAAGACAGCCTGTCCTTAAAGTCAGAATAGCCAAACTCCCTGATTATTTTTATTTCGCCTGTTTTTTTCATAATCGCGATTGCGGGAAGATTTATTCCATTAAAAGTGGTGTTTTTTACCATCGTGTAGATAGCCATATTCATAAAAATCAGCTTATTGCCAATGGATAACGGCGACTGAAAAGAATAATCGCCGATAATGTCGCCGGTAAGGCAGGTTGGTCCCACAAGTTTATACTGGTTACCTCCATTTCCTGCACCCAGTATGGATGGCAAATAAGGCATTTCCAATACATCGGGCATATGGGTTGTCGCTGAAGCATCGAGAACGGCAATATCTGTTTTGTTTTTTGTGATATCAATGACACTGGATACCAGTACTCCCGCATTGAGTGCAATAGCTTCCCCCGGTTCCAAATATACTTCCAGGTGGGGATAGCGTAATTTAAATCCATTAATAATATTACATAGCAATTCCAGATCATAATCTTTTCGGGTAATATGATGCCCGCCACCGAAATTGATCCATTTCATTTCCGCCAGGAATTCACCGAAGTTTTGCTCAACGACCTGCAAAGTTCTTTGGAGTGCATCGGCATTCAGTTCGCAAAGGTTATGAAAATGAATACCTTCAATACCTTCGAGATTTTCCGGCTCAAAATTTTTCCGGGTAACCCCAAAATGCGAATTCGGTCCACTTGGGTCATATAATGGATTCTCGGTTTCGGAATGTTCCGGGTTGACCCGAATGCCGCAGGAAACTTTTTTTGAAGATTTTTTGATAGTGTATTTTAACCTGTTCCATTGCGAAAATGAATTGAAAACCAGGTGGTCTGAATACTTAATAAAATCTTCAATATTTTTTTCAGAATAGGACGGTGAAAAACTATGGGTTTCACCTCCGAATTCTTCCGATCCAAGGCGTGCCTCATGTACCGAACTGGCCTCAGAACCTGCAAGATACCCACGAATCACCGGAAACATACTGAACATGGAAAAACTCTTGAGCGCCATGAGGATTTTTGCCCCTGTTTTTTGCTGAACCTCCCTGAGTATTTCAAGGTTCTGTTCCAACCTGGTTTCGCTTACCACGTAGCATGGCGTTTCCAGGCTTTCAAAATCCGCGGCATTCCATCCATCCGGATCTATCCAGGGTTCAATAAACGGGGTAGAATTTTCTTTGGACATTAATAAGATTCTAAAGAATTAATAATTACTTGCTTCGCCAGGCTGTAGCTGAGCAATGGTTCGTTTTCAAAATTAATATAAAAATCGAGTTCACGCATCTGCGCAAATACTGAGGGCTTTATCGATCCTTAATTTCCAAATCTATAAACTTTTATCCGCATCATATTGAAATATCGTATTTTCGCAAACAACATTCCTTGATTGTAATGAAATTATGGCATTGAATTATATTACACGCATATTTGTGGTAGAAGATGACCCTGTATTCAGCAGAGTTATGAAACTGAAACTGGAAGAAGATGGGAACTATGAAGTTACAATGTTTTCTTCAGCGGAAGACTTTCTTAAAAATCTGGATCTGATGCCGGATATTGTTACCATTGACTATACTTTACCGGGTATTACGGGGCTCGAACTTCTAAAGAGAATTACAGATCACAGTTCCGAAATTACTCCTATCATCATTTCTGCCCAGGAAGATGTTGAAGTAGTTGTTCAGGCATATAAAAATGGCGCAAAGGATTATATCGTTAAAAACGATAACGCCATTGTAGAGCTGCTCAATTCCGTCAAGAATTTCAATACCCAGGTTAACCTCAAAAAAGAAGTTGAGGACCTTAAAAGCCAGATTATTGACAGGAATAAATACCTCACTTTTATCGGGGATAGCAAGCCGGTTCTTGCCGTATTAAGACTGGTGCAGAAGATTGAAAAAACCAATATGATGGTTCTCGTTACCGGCCAGAGTGGTACCGGGAAAGAAGTGATTTCAAGAATTATACATAACAATTCACTACGCAAACGGGAGCCTTTCGTGCCGGTAAACATGGCAGCTATACCTCCCGATCTTATTGAGAGTGAACTATTTGGCCATGAAAAAGGGGCATTCACTGGTGCCGATTCCAAAAGAATCGGCCGTTTTGAGGAGGCAAATAAAGGCACCATATTTTTAGATGAAATCGGAGAAATGGACCTGGGATTGCAAACCAAATTGCTGCGTGTGCTCCAGGAATCCACGATCAGCCGGGTTGGAAGCAATAAAGAAATAAAACTCGATGTACGCGTTATTGCCGCAACCAATAAAAACCTCGGCCAGCTGGTGAAAGAAAATAAATTCAGGGAAGACCTTTTTTTTAGATTGCAGGGATTTTTAATTCATTTACCACCGCTTCACGAGCGTGGAAATGACGTGTTGCTGCTTGCCAGGTATTTTGTAACTGAATTTTGCAAAAACAATCACTTGCAGGATAAATCATTCAGCAAAGATGCTGTTGAAAAACTGCTGAGTTATACATGGCCAGGAAATGTACGTGAGTTGAAATCAACCGTAGAGCGAACAGCCATCGCCATTGATTCACAGGTAATCAATGAGAGTGATTTTATATTTTCCTCGTTCCAGTTTGATTGATTGGAGATAGTAGAGTATTCGAGTGATGTTCAACCCTTTCAGGGTTGCCAATCTTAAAACTGGAAAATCATAAACAACCGATAAGAAGCCTGAAGGGCTTCAATATGAATAACCATGGGTGCAACCCATGGCAGTAATAGCATATTCAATACAACCCTGAAGGGGTTGAACAGTAATTGCATAATTATTACAAATAAAATAACCTAATTCACCGGCTTATGCGGCTTTACATGATGTCCTTTTTTCACAGGAACGCCACATTCAGGACAGTCATGCTCTTCAGTCAGAGATTTTTTTATTGTTTTGAAAACATAATAAATTGCCACGACTAGCAGAAGTCCGCAAATGATCCATTGCCAGTCAATTTTCATGATATAGCCTCCTGCAAAAATGGATTAAACTTTTTCTCGTATCCAATGGTGGTTTCAGGTCCGTGACCCGGGTAAACCTTAATGTTTTCATCGAGTGTAAACAACTTGTTATGAATAGATTGAATCAATGTATTATAATTGCCTCCGGGCAGGTCAGTCCGCCCGATACTATCCCGGAAAAGCACATCACCTCCGATAATAAACTGCTGATCCGGTTCATAAAAAACAACATGACCGGGCGCATGTCCCGGGGTAAATAATACCTGCAGTTTTGAATGACCAAAAATCACAATATCCCCTTCATTAAGATATTTTGCAATGGAAGGCGTTTCCAAAGAATTCATATCGAACATAGCCGCATAAGAATCAGCTCTGTTAATATTATCCTTCTCATTTTCATGAGCTTCGAGGGGAAGACCATAAGTTTTAGATACAAATTTGTTCCCCAGGATATGATCGATATGGCAATGGGTATTCAGCAACCGAACCGGTCTGAGATGATTGTCTGAAATAAAGGCTGCCAGCTCATTTTCTTCTTCATCGAATGAACAACCAGAATCAATAATCACGCATTCTCCGCTTTCATCGTACAGGATATACGTATTCTCAGAAAATGGATTAAAAGTAAAAGACTTGATATGGATCATGCAATAACAACAAAAAATAAGGGACAAAGTTACAATATTAGGAGAGGAGGGAGTCCGGCTATTGAAAAACTTCTAACTTTGGTATGGGATTTATCCGGATCATTATTCAAGTTGATTTATGAAAAGCCCTGTTTTGATATTATATTATGTTTTGGTAGCCTTTGCGATACATGCGCAGAGTAAAAACCTTGACACTTCCCTTTCAAAATTTTATATCAAGGCGGCCATTGGTGGCGGGATAGGTATAAATGGTGATTATAATACCGAAAACAATAACGGGAAAGTAACAAACTCAACTACAAAAATCGGTAGCGGTGTTTCTTTTATTGCAAGCGCAGGTTGCCAATTCAATTCGAATCTTTCGGCAGAACTAAGCCTTGGCTATTTTTATGGTTTAAACTTAAACGTTTTCCCTCCCTTCGATGGAAACTCTGAAAAACTGAATGGCAGCATGTTCCAGATGATACCTTCGTTTGTTTTTTCAACTTCGTTCGGAAAATTAAGGCCATACATCAGGACAGGATTAATAATTGGGCTCCCGGAAGTTTATGAAGATTACAGCACCCGATTTACTGACGTAAATGGAATGTATCACATATTGGATGCAAAGACAGAATACTACGATGGGAAGGGTTTGGGTATACAAACTTCTATTGGCTGCACTTATACTCTTAACACAAAACTCAGCCTTTTTGGAGAAGCAATTTTGAATGATATAAATTATACTCCACTTAAAGGAAGAATAATTTCATACACAGTCGATGGCGCTGATATAAGTTATTTATTGGGGTCACGCATATTTTCACCATCCCCGGTTAATTTCTTTTTTAATGCACTTAGTATCAATGCAGGGATAAAATTCAATTTAAGCAATCATAATCCTCAATTATTAGCAAAAAAGGATAAAAAAAACAATTTTTACTCCAGAATGAGTTTAGGATATGGTTTCTCAATAAATCCGGATAAAATAAATAGCTACGTTACAAGTTATGACAAAGGACCAGGAGGTCAAATTGCTTATGATCAGATAATTTCAAGTTCGGTAGAATACATTGGTTCATTTTCTGGAGGAAATGGAATAAATGCAAGCATTGGTGCAGGATGCATGTTGAATGAAAACATTGGATTTGATCTGGGATTAAATGAAACAATAAGTAATACGCTAAAATCACCAGGAGCTGTTAATTCAAGCAATTCTGTTAAATACTACTCATTAAGCTCACAATCTGGTAATATGCTTCAGATAAATCCTTCTTTACTTTTAGTAACCCGAATTTGGAAATTCAGTCCATATTCCAGGTTAGGATTGCTTACCGGATTTGGAAATGTTTACCGCACTTATGATACATATTCCCAAAGTTCAAATGGGGCTATGACCTTCGATCAGATTCATTCAGTATGGAAATATTATGGAGGAGCGTCTATAGGCTATAACGCGGTTTTAGGTATGTCTTACCCTTTGAACAGCAAATTCGATCTATATACTGAAGCCTCTTTTAACAATATATATGAAATACCAACCAACGCACAAATGATTGAATATACAGTGAATGGAGTGAATAGTTTAAACAGTGAAAATACCAGCCAGAAAAGCGAAGTAATTAAAGCCTCCTACAACACAAGCGACAATAATGATCCAAACAAACCGACTATTGAATCGCCTATAAAATTTTCTTTCAATGCCATCGTGGGGAGCGTCGGCATAAAGATGCGGTTTTAAAAACTCCTGCGTTCTTTGCGATTTTCTTGCTTCTTTTTTCCATACACTTGTCCGTGGTCGGTGTCCCCGCCGACTACATATAGAACAAACAAACCTAATTTGGCTAAAAAATGCAGGTCGGCGGGGACGCCCACCTGGGACAAGAATGCACTCTTTTCCAAAATGTAAAACATTTTCAAAAATATTTTCGCTTGTAATTCATTGAAATAATTCAAGTTAAAAAATATTTTTCAAAAGTGCCCACCCACTTTGGCATCTCGCTATATATGTATACAAAAGGCGTTAGGCATAAGGGGTAAGGCGTAAGTGGCTGGCGCAAGAGAACATTTCATTAATCCTGTTAATTCTATAATCCTGAAAATCCTGATTCAGAAAAATAATGAAAAAGATAAACCTCGATTTTTTGCTATTCTGGGCTGTAATTCCCCTGTTATCGCCTGTTATTTGTCAACGAGTTACGTGTAATAAATTTAAAATCAATGAGATATAAAATGAAAAAAATGAATTTCCCTGTTATAACAGGGAAAAAAGCGAACGGGATTTGCAGCTTTTGTGGTACTCCCCCGAACCACCCTCCCGAGTTCTCGGGACAGGCAGGCCTACGGCCACCCCTCCTTAAACCGAAGGAGGGGAATGGCGCAACTATCTGCATTCCCCAAATTTACTAACGTGAGCCTTCGGGTTCCAATTTCCAATTTCAAATCACAATTTATTAATCTTTTAATTAGAACAATATGCAATTTCAAAAAGGGGTAAGCGGCAACCCGAATGGCCGCCCGAAAAATAATATAAGAGAAAACCAGGATGAGATCAGGCTCATGGTATATGCTTTTATCAAAGCTAATTTTTCTGATGTATTTACAGACCTTGATACCCTGAGTTCTAAAGACAGGATCCGGTTTTTCTGTCAACTGCTTAAACATACTGAACCAAGATACACAGAACGTCCGCCGCAGCTTAATCTCGACGACCTTACGGAAGAAGAAATAGATGATCTGATCAAACGTATTCATAACCAGAAGTAAATTATGAGGCAATGTGGAAATTTGAAAATTTGGAAATGAAAGCAATCCAAATAGTCTCATTGCCTTATTGCCTAATTTTCAAATAATTAATTAAAATATGCTGAACGAGAAACTAAAATTCCTGAAAGATTATTTCAAAGGCAAGCGAGGCAGACTTCCTGCCTATACGTATATGCCTGTCAAAACAATAGAGTGGTTTGCCGCAACACCAGATCTGTATTTTGACAAGGATGATAAAACCAAAACCTATACGCCCGAAGAGATGGTTGAAGTGGAAAAGGAGTATTTTGTTATTTTGATCAGTATCGTTAAGTCACGGGAAGATATTCCAGTTTCAGATGAGGCGGACCTTAAATTGGCAATGTTGAAAGGGGAGGATTATAAAGATGAATCTGAATAAAATTGAAGCCAAAATTTCTTTCAACGGATTCTTTTTTTATCATTCATTTCTTAGCTTCGTGAATAACTTTAATTGATATGGACACCCCCTCTCCAACCCTGAATTCTCCTCAATCCATCCTGAAACAATATTTCGGATATGATCGGTTTCGGCCATTGCAGGCGGATGTAATTGAGGCTGTTATGAATAAAAAGGACTGCCTGGTTCTGATGCCGACCGGGGGCGGGAAATCGGTTTGTTTCCAGGTTCCTGCACTTGCACAGGAAGGCACTTGTGTGGTCATATCGCCACTAATTGCATTAATGAAAGACCAGGTAGGAGGGTTGAAAGTCAATGGCATAGAAGCTGAATTCTTAAACAGCAGCCTGAGTGCAAAGGAGACAGCTGCTGTAGAACAGAAATGCGCAAACGGTTCATTGAAACTGCTCTATATTTCTCCGGAAAAAATATTCTCTGAGTCTTTCCAATGGCTTATGGGTAAAATGAATGTGAGCATGTTTGCCATTGACGAAGCACACTGCATTTCTTTCTGGGGGCATGATTTCAGGACCGAATACACGAAGCTGGCTTTGCTGAAAGAAAATTATCCTGATGTACCCATCATTGCGCTCACTGCCACAGCTGATAACCTTACCAGAAAGGACATCATCAGGCAGCTCAGGCTCAATGATCCAGAAATATTTATCGCATCTTTCGACCGGCCCAATATCAGCCTTGATGTGCTGCCTGCAAATAAAAGGATGCAGCGTATTATTGATTTCCTGGGCAGGCATCAGAATGAGCCGGGAATCATATATTCCTTAAGCAGAAAATCGACCGAACAGATGGCGATGGACCTGAAAGCTGCAGGATTTTCGGCCCTTGCATATCATGCAGGTATGGACACCGAAAGCAGGACACGCGTACAGGATGCTTTCCGCAATGATGATGTGCCAATTATCTGTGCAACGATCGCTTTCGGAATGGGTATTGACAAAAGCAATGTCCGGTGGGTGATCCATCACAACATGCCAAAAAACATTGAAAGCTATTACCAGGAAATCGGACGTTCGGGTCGCGATGGCGCACCGGCCGAAGCTTTGCTTTTTTATTCCCTGAATGATATATCAGTACAACGTAGTTTCCTGGTAGATTTGCCTGAAGAACAACGGGAACTGCAGGAAGCGAAATTAGACAGGCTGGTGCAATATATTGAGACGCCGTTTTGCCGGAGAAAAATATTGCTCAATTATTTCAATGAAGACTATTCCGGCAACTGCAGCAACTGCGACAATTGTAGAAATCCGCGCAATAAATTTGAAGCTACGGTACTGGCTCAGAAGGCATTGTCAGCTATAGCAAGAACGGAAGAACAAGTGAGTGTATCAGCGTTGTCTGAAATATTATACGGTAGCAAAACCCAGCATATTATTGAAAAAGGATTTGATAAAATAAAGACATTCGGTACGGGAAAAGAAGTAAAACCTGACAACTGGAAATTGTATATTCTACAGATGTTAAACCTTGGTGTTATGGATATTGCCTATGATGAAAACCACCATTTGAAACTGAATGCCAAAAGCAAAAGAATCCTCTTTGAGGGCGAACAGGTTTTTCTCGTTGAGATACAACAATCATTTAAAGCCAGAACACCTGGCACCAGGAATATTGTCGCTGATCAGGATGAAAATGTGGACGATAAACTGTTTGAAAAATTGCGAAGGTTACGTAAGAAAATTGCAGATGTAGAAAGCCTGCCGCCATATCTTATTTTCAATGACAACACCTTATGGGCTATGGTCCATGAAAAGCCCGACAACGAAGAAGCTATGCTGGACATACAGGGTATCGGCGTAAACAAATTTGATATGTACGGGAAACTTTTTCTTGATGAAATCAAGAACTTTTTTCACCGTAAGTCGCTTCCATATAACCCTTCAGAAAAAGGATCAACCCAGCAATATACTTATGACTTACTGATGCTGGGTAAAAGTCCGGAATCCATTGCCAGAGAACGGAATATCAGCCTGACCACCATATATTCCCATATCGCATCAATGTACGAAAAGGGCAATCCGATGGAGATTGAAAAACTGCTGTCTGCGAAAGAACAGAAAGAAATTTTTGAAGTGTTGAAAAGACTTGGCGTCAAGTCTGCACTCAAAGAAATTTTTGAAGCACTGGATCAGAAATATGATTACGGCAAAATCAGAATTGGAATAGCGATGTATGCGAGGTCAGAAAGATAACTGATTTACTAGTAATCATTTGCATATTTGCACATCCCCACATTTGCACATTTTCTACCCTTTCTTCTCTACAGCTTCTTCGATCTTTATTTTCACACCACGAATTTGTGTCTTGTTCATCTTTTTGATGACATGGTCTACAAAATCCCTCGGTACTTCCACAAAACTGAATTTATCATAAATGTCAATCTGTCCTATCATATCGCCCTGCATGCCGGCTTCACCTGTTATGGCACCAACGATTTCACGCGGACCAACTTTTGCCTTTCGGCCGACATTGATAAACAGACGCGCCATGTTTTTCTTAGAGCGTTTGGCTCCGCCGCTACTTCCGCCTCTGTCTCCTCTATCGCCTCTGTCATTTGAACTAAACGAAGACTCCTTACTCAATTTATCTTCTTCAGCAATCTGTTTATGAAGTTCCAGTTTGATAAGTGCTGCGGCGACATCTTCGCTGCTGTGTCCGAGAACGTTAAGTTCCCTGGTCCATACCAGGTATTTATCCAGGTTTCCTTCTGCAATGGTATGAATGATGCGGGCTACGAAATTGTTTTTCTTTTTAACTTCAATATCAGCCAGGGCTGGTATCTTATCTTTCGGGATACTGGTTTTAGCAAAGCGTTCGATATCCATCAATCGCCCATGCTCACGCCCGCCGGCAAATGTGAAAGCATAACCGCTTCGGCCTGCCCTTCCGGTTCTTCCGATACGATGTACATAATATTCAGCATCAAGCGGAATATCAAAATTGATGACCATTTCAATATCATCTACATCAATACCTCTGGCTGCCACATCAGTGGCAACAAGGATCTGGATGATACCCTGTCTGAATTTATTCATTACCTGGGTACGCATAGCCTGGCGCATATCGCCATGAAGCGATTCTGCAAAAAAGCCCTGGGCCTGCAGATTGCCAACCAGTTCGTCTACCTTTCTTTTTGTGTTGCAAAAAACGAGACAGAGTTTTGGTTCATAAAGATCTACAAGACGCTGCAGGACTTCTGTTTTGTCTTTTTCTTTAACATCAAAATATCTCTGATCAATAGCAGCTACGGTAAGTTCGTTGCGTACTACTTTAATAATTTCAGGTTTATTCTGATATCTTTTGGTGAGTTCGAGGATGGGCTTGGACATGGTAGCCGAGAAAAACACCGTTTGCCTTGGCAGCGGAATTTCTTCAAGGATCGCTTCAATATCATCCCTGAAACCCATGTCAAGCATCTCGTCAGCTTCGTCCAGAATTACCATCTTACAACTATCCAGATGCAGCGTGCCGCGATCGAGATGGTCCATGATACGTCCGGGAGTACCGACAACAATCTGAGCGCCTCTGCGAAGTCCCTGTATCTGCATTTCAATAGATGCACCCCCGTATACGGCAAGAGCCTTTACTTTACGGTTATGGCTGAGAAGTTTCTGAAATTCATCAGCTACCTGCATGGCAAGTTCACGCGTTGGGCACATCACAAGTGTTTGAACGGCTTTATTCTCAACATTGATTCTTTCAATGGCTGGAATGGCAAATGCCACCGTTTTACCGGTACCGGTTTGCGCCTGGCCTATTACGTCCCGGCCTTGCAAAAGAAAAGGAATGGATTGGGATTGAATAGGTGTAGCAACTGTAAAACCCATTTCGGTCACAGCGCTTAAAACAGCCTCACTGAGGCCAAAATCTGAAAAAGATAAATCAGTCATATTAAAAAGAAGATGACCCCTTTAATGCTGATTGAAATTGATAAGCAGGGTCGGATTTGTAAAAAATAGTAAGAAGGATCGAATTAAAAAATTTCCGCAAAGGTAGCCAAAAAACCGATACCGGCCTAATTTCCATATTATATCATGAAAATGGAAGGGCCACCCTGCTACGGCAGCCATTCCATATAAGTTATGAACCCGCCACTATGCGTTTAACAGCCTGTCATACAGATGATTTCCCTGTGCAGTCAAGGCATAATTGCCCTTTTTTCTGCTTCCTTCATAGGTAATGAGTTTCATCTTTTTCAAAGCGGCCGTATGTCTTACAACCGTTACTTTAGACCCACCGATGTACTCGTGAAGCGTAGCAACGGTTGCCGTTTTGTTTTCAAACAAACAAAGTAAAATGCCGGACAATGCCCTGTATGTTGCTTTGTTATAGCTCTCGTCATGCAGCATTTCCCTGAGTGCAATCTCGAGTGGTACCTGAAGCCGTGTAATACCTGTTGATGTTTTTGGTTTTCTGCCGCGCCTGTTTAAACCAGGAATTTTCCGAGCAATCGTTGATACAGAACTACCCGCTACGACAATTTTCCTTGGCCGTCCCCGGCCTCTTTTATTCCCTGATTCATCAAGACTTGCCACGCGCGTTGATGGGGTAGACCCAATTGGATAGATACGCGGACGACCGCGACCACGCTTTTCCCCAGTTTCTGATAAAGCGACAGGGGATCCATTCATAGACCCAACGGGATATTTCCTTGGCCTGCCCCTGCCCCGTTTTTCAGCGGATGCGATCTTCCCGCTGCGAACCATGTCTGCATAGGTAGTTCCAACCGGGTATTTTCTCGGTCTTCCCCTTCCTTTTTTCTCCCCAGTCGCCAATGATGAAGAAAGCTGGCCTGAATTAACAGGCGCTTCATTTCCTTTTCCATTCTGAGACTGCATTTTTACTTCTCTCAAAAACTGAAGATTCCTGTTTAATAATTCCAGTGCTTCAATTTTAGCGAGATACGCTTCGTTGATAATTTCTAAAGCATCAATCCTGATTTTGTAGGATTCCAATGCCTCGTTGCTTTCTTTTTTCATTTTTCTCTCTTCTTTTCATTATTAATAATTTACCCCCGTAAACAAGTACAAAGTTATTTAATTTTAAATCAATTTACGAATATTAAATTTTTGCCTTTTTAAAATTTTAATAAATATGCGCTGCCACCAGCATATTGCAAGACAGTTAATGATAAATTTATGCTTAATTTCGATACAATCCTCAAACCATTTTAGCTTTCTAATAACCTCATAATAAAATAGTCGTAAAAAGTCAGGAGATCAAAAAAATAATAATAAATTCTTCCTGCGTACTAAAACAAACATGAGACATGTTTTGTTTAATTTATGCCATATTTATTATTCGAATTAAAAACTGATTTTTGTCAGGATTTCCCAGCTTTTTTTCAACTACCAGGAATCCATTTAACTTCTTCTGCATGATTTGCAGCGAGTATTTCCCTTGACAGAATAAATAAATAATCTGATAAGCGATTGATATATTTGATGATGATAGGTTCAACTATTTCGCTTTCTGATAATTCAACAATCAGCCGTTCTGCTCTTCTACAGACGCACCGGGCTACATGGCAATATGAAGAAGCAATATGACCACCGGGTAAAATAAAATGCATTAATGGAGGAAGCTTTTCATTCATCCTATCTATTTCATCCTCCAATAATTTAATGTCTTCTTCTTTAATTTCAGGCAGTTTCATACGTGATTTCTCTGGGTCTGCCGCCAGGTGAGAACCAATAGTAAATAACAGGTTTTGAATACGATATAATACATCTCCTGATTGCTTGTCCTCGTACGCATCTCTCACGACGCCGATAAAAGAATTAAGTTCGTCGATAGTGCCGTAGGCCTGAATCCTGAGATTGCTTTTGGATACTTTAACACCGCCAATTAATGATGTTTGTCCTTTATCTCCTTTTTTCGTGTAAATTTTCATATATTAAATGATCAGGCATCTACATGATCTGTTGATCTTACATTCAGCAAATCGCTTTCAATCAAGCCATCCCGAAGTCTTACAATTCTCTTGCTGCGTTTGGCAATATCGGGTTCGTGTGTAACAATGATGATTGAATTTCCCTTTTCGTGCAATTCTTCAAACAAATCCATTATTTCAAATGATGTCTTTGAGTCAAGGTTTCCTGTAGGCTCATCCGCAAGGATAATAGAAGGGTGGTTTACCAATGCTCTTGCTACAGCCACGCGCTGGCGCTGACCACCTGACAATTCGTTTGATTTGTGATGCATTCTGTCTCCCAGACCCACAGAAATCATTGTGGCTTCAGCTCTTTCCAGTCTTTCTTTTTTGGGTACCCCGGCGTAGACAAGTGGTAAGGCTACGTTTTCCAGTGAAGTCATTCTCGGGATCAGGTTAAATGTCTGAAATACAAAACCTATTTCCACATTTCTTATGGCAGCCAGTTCATTATCCGAAAGATTACTTACATCCTGACCATTTAAAATATATTTCCCACCTGATGGTGTATCAAGACAGCCAAGAATATTCATTAATGTTGATTTGCCAGAACCGGATGGGCCGATAAGCGCCACATATTCATTTTTTTGAATGGATAATGTAACATCTTTTAATGCGGGTATTTCAACGGTACCAATGGTATAAGTCCTCGAAATATCAATCAATTCAATAATGTTTGGCATTATAAATATTTTATTCGCGCTCCAGGAATTTGGGAACTTTATAATAATCAGAATTTTTCTGAGGTGCATTTTTCAATGCCTCTTCCTTCGTAATTTCAAGCCTTGAAACATCTTCTCTGAAGGCGTTGATTTCCTCAGTCATAAATACAAGAGGTTCTATACCATCCGTATCCACCTCGTTCAGTTTTTCAAAATAAGCAACAATCTTATTCAGATCATCCTGTATTTTGGTTTTTTCGCTTTCATTAAAGCTGAGTTTGGCAAGAACTGCAACCCGTTCCACGGTATTTAAATCAATATTCACTGTGATAAATCGTTTTGTAATATTTCAGATAAATGCTCTTTTAAAATATCCATCTCTTTAACGGATACATCTGAGACTGATAAAGGTTCGTGCAAAATTATGCGAATTTTCCCGGTTTTGGCAATTTTGCCGCCATCTGGTAATATTTTAAAATTATCAGGAAGGGCAACCGGAAGAATACCTGTTTTCTGCCTTATAGCAAGCTGAAAGGCTCCGTTTTTAAATGGTTTTACCTTGTAAGGATCGGGATGAATGCCTCCTTCCGGGAAAATAACGAGGTGATATCCTGCCTCCAGGGCCCTCACTGCTTTGCGGTATGCTTTGGCACCACCTTCACCAGATTGACGGTCGACTTCAATATCTATCGTTTTAAAAAACAAGCCAAACAATGGTATATCAGACAATTCTGCTTTCGCCATAAAACAGGTTTTTTTCGGGAATATGGCAAGCATGGTTAAAATATCAAGATAGGAGCTGTGATTGCTGCAGATAATAACGGGTTTATTTAATTTTAAGTATTGCCTGTTTATAACACGATAACTTATCCCCCACATCAGGAGAATTATTTTTGACCATGTGCTCCTGTATCTGTGTGCCAGGGGATACCATGATTTTTTCTGAAGTAAAACCCATTGAAAAGGATAAAGGATAATAAAAGAAACCAGGAAGGATAATATGAAATAATAGTAACAGATATGTCCCCGAACTTGCTTCATGTTTATCTTTGTCGCAAGTTATAAACTATTTGCCTGCTGAATGTTTTTACTTTAATTTTACAGCCGGTGAATCGCAAATGAAAACCAACGACTCTGAATAAAAATTATGGCCGATAAAAAATTTGAGGATATCATTGTAAGTGGGGCAAGGCCAACAGGCAACCTTCACCTTGGCAACTATATTGGTGCAGTACAGCAGTTTGTAAAAATGCAGGACTTGTACAAAAAATGTTTCTTTTTTATCGCCGATATCCATTCACTCACAACGCATCCAAACCCTGCAGATCTTGAAGAGAATGCAAAAACTGTACTGGTTGAATATCTCGCCAGTGGATTGGATCCTGATAAAATTACAATATACCGCCAAAGCGACCTTCATGAAACATCGATGCTATATCTTTTTCTGAATATGCATGCCTACAAAGGTGAACTGGAACGAACTACTTCGTTTAAAGAAAAGGCGCGCACCCAGCCGGATAACATAAATGCAGGATTGCTTACTTATCCTGTTCTGATGGCATCAGATATCCTGATTCATAAAGGAACAAAAGTTCCGGTTGGGAAAGACCAGGAACAACACCTGGAAATGGCGAGAACTTTTGCAAAGAGGTTTAACCATATTTACAAACAGGATATTTTACCAGAACCTGAAGCTTTTAATACTCTTGGCAAGCTGATAAAAGTACCGGGGCTTGGAGGAAGCGGTAAAATGAGCAAGAGCGATGAAGAAAGTACTGCCATCTATCTTAAAGACTCACCTAAAGAGCTGGAAAAGAAAATAATGCGTGCTGTAACAGATACCGGCCCAACACAGCTGAACCAGAAAAAACCCGAAGCTGTTGATAATCTTTTTTCATTAATGAAACATGTATCTTCGCCTGATACCATCGCATATTTTGAAGAGAAATATAATGATATGACCATCAGGTATGGAGATCTGAAAAAACAACTTGCCGCCGATATGGTTGTATTTTTATCACCCGTGCGTGAAAAGATTGAGGCAATAAGAACAAATGATGAATACCTGAAAAAAGTATTGAAAGAAGGCACTGAAAAAGCCACAGAGAGCGCCGCAAATACCATGAGGGAAGTAAGAAGCGCTATGGGATTTAGACATTGACCAATTATCATAGACCAAAGATCAATGAGATAATTTGAGAATTAAAGAAAATGCTTAACATAGACCTGTCAAATACTGTTTTAGAAACATTGGACAATGAGGCTGCTTTATTAGGAACTTCACTTGAACAAAGAGTGTGCGACATTATTAACTTACATGCCAATTACGACAAAGAGCTTGTTAGAAAATCCCATGACAGTTTAATAGCCTTGTCGGAATTGATTAAAAGTGTTCCCGGAGTTCAAAGGACTTATACGAGTCAAATTGACGAGCCTTTTTGGTGGCTTAAATTTTCGATTGATATTAAAGATGAATTGGCCTGGAATGTTGTGCAGGAATTGGGGTTCGTATTAAACTATATTTCATTGACTGCAAAACTTCCTACTGTCCTAATGCCTGTTTCTCCTCCACCATATCTCAATGGAGGTCCTGAAGAATTTCTTTCTTGGGTAATTGAAACAAAAATCCCATATCTAGATCCAGAAATTATAACAGATACCATAATCAACAGATTGCCCCAACCGATAAATGACCGCAATGCCTGGTTAGAAGAAGATGATAATGAAACGAATAGCAACGATTAACGGATAAAGATTAACTATGGACAAAGATTTTAAGCATATAGCCATTGCAGGAAACATTGGCTCAGGCAAAACGACGCTGGCAAGTTTACTGGCAAAGCATTACAACTGGATGCCTCAATATGAAGTGATTGAAAACAATCCATATATTGATGATTTCTACCAGGATATGCAGACCTGGTCGTTCCACATGCAGATCTACTATCTGAATTACCGTTTTCAGCAGGTACTGGAAATCAGGAAAGGAACAGAAACAGTTGTGCAGGACAGAACAATTTTTGAAGATGCGCATATTTTTGCGCCCAACCTCCATGAAATGGGCCTGATGGGAAGCAGAGATTATGAAACATATAAAAATCTGTATCAAACCATTGAAAGTCAGATCGTACCACCCGATCTGCTGATCTATTTAAGGGCGTCATTGCCTGCACTGGTAACACAAATTCAGCGAAGGGGTAGAAAATTTGAAGATTCGATCCGGCTTGATTATCTTAAAAAACTCAACCAGCGCTATGAAGACTGGATTGCAGATTATCATGGTAAAAAACTTTTGATCATTGATGTTGACAACTGTAATTTTGCTGACAGTCCTGAAGATCTCGGTACCATTATTAATCTTATAGAAAGCGAACGTGCCGGACTTTTTGCTCCCCGAAATGCGAAAAAGAAAGCAGTTCTTGTAGAAAAGTAAAGATTGTAAACCATTCACAGAAAACAAGATGCATACAATTGCCGAAACGCTGATAGTTGAGGAGTGCATAATTTTTCATAATTTTCGCCAAATATTCAAAAACATGAAACCACAGGTTAAATACGGATTGCTCGTTGGCCTAGCCTCATTTATCATTTTTATTGTGATGAACGCAGTTGCTGCAGACAGGGGCAACATCCTCTATTACATGAGTATGTTTATCCTCACATTCGGTGTTTATTTTACTTTGAAAGATACTAGGGATATGGTGGGAAGTATCACCTACGCAAGAGGCCTCGGACTTGGCGTTCTATGTTCCCTGGTTGCGGGAAGTTCTGACGGTATAGGCAGGTACGTCTATTGTAAAGTGTTCAACCATAATTACATCATTAATGTTCGTAACCTTTATATGGATGTTCTGGAAGGCAACAATTCAATGAAATATAATGCCGATCAGATGGCCATGGTAAAAAAACTTGTTCCCGTGATTATTTCACCGGGAAGTGTAGCCATTTATGATATTATTGGCACCGTATTCACAGGTTTTTTGCTTTCCCTGGTTATATCAGCTATCCTCAGAAAAGATAATCAGCAAAACAGTATGCCACAGTATTAAGAAATTTAATTCTTATGAAAAAAACAAGAGAATTCGGATTATATACGGGACTTATTTTTTCGGCAAGCCTTTTATTATTGTCTGTCTCTAAAGTAGATAACCCGGAATCAACGCTCAACTATGCATTTCTGAGCTGTTTCCCATTCCTCATATTATTTATGCTTCTGGCCATGCTGAACCGGAGAAAGGAAATAGGGAACCATATTGATTTTCCTGAAGCATTTAAAGCCGGACTTGGTGTTTCGGCTATCGCAGGCGTTGTATATGCCCTATGCAATTACCTCTACCTTAAACTTGTTAACCATACCATTATCAACACTATGTCAACGATGTTCAGAGACGATCTTGTGAAACAGAATAAGTCACCTGAATTTATTGACGAAAGGGTACACCAATACCTGAATAATCTTCCTTTTACCATTGCCACTTATCGCCTTGTGACTCTGATTTTTGTCGGTGGAATCCTCAGTATCATCCTGGCACTTATCGTAAGGCGCAAACATATTGAAGCGTTAACGGAAACTGAGTAAAATCCTCCAGGCTTCTTCAAGTTTATTTTCTTCGATAAGGGATTTGGCCAACTTGTGTAATTGTTTTTCGAGTTCCCTGGGATCGTTACCAAACTGTTTAAAAATCAACTGCATTTCCAACCGGGCTTCCTCGGCCTTCAATTCTTCGGGTGATGGTATATAATCAACCCCTGCAAGTCTGCCCAGGTCACTGCCTGTGAGATATTTGCTGTGCCTGATATGGTCGGGCAATCTGGAAAATCCAATGATCTTAGTGCCTTTGGGATTGGGCATCTGGAACAGACCCTCTTTTGCCCGGGTGTACCATATTTTCCCCATCCGCGCAATATTATCAACCAAGTGCGGGTCTATTTTGTCTTCTTCATTAAAAATATTTTCATTGAGATGGACATACACCACCTCGCAGATAATCAGGTTACCCGCTCCTGCATTGGTACCCGTCGGAATGATCTGTTTCACAATACACTCAAATTGGGCCGGACCGGCATTCACCCTGGGTGGCTTAACCTTTACTGACGGTGTCATTTCCAGGTTGGCCATTTTAAACTCATTTACGCCATCCGGAAATTCTCCTGAGGTGAGACTCATTTGGCCGGCCAGTTCATAGTTCGCAATATTGATCACACATTCTCCAGTTTGCTGCGCATTGAGCAGCGTATGTTTCTGCGTATTGTCTCGAACCCTGTTCGATGGTGAAAAGACGAGAGTAGGCGGATTTGACCCAAACACATTGAAAAAACTGAAAGGAGCAAGGTTCACCTTTCCGTTGTTGTCTACCGTAGACGCCCATGCAATCGGCCGGGGTGCAATAGTACTCAGTAAATAATCGTGCAATACGTTTGTGGCTAATTCCTTCGGGTCAAATGATTTGAACATGAATTTTTATGATTGCGAATTAAAAAATTTACTATGGTAATATACATTAAATATCGGATGAAGAAAAAAAGTTGATAGTTGCACCATTCCCCTCCTTTTTGAGGAGGGGTGCCCTTTAGGGCGGGGTGGTGAAATTGGCTTTAATATCCTCTAAAACACTTTCAATATTATGATAAATCAATTTGTTTTCATATCGTAATGTCCTGATTCCAAATTTTTTCAATACCTGATCCCGATCATCATCATGCCTGGAACCATCAATCGTAAAATGCCCTTTCCCATCTAATTCTATTGCTAATTTTTCGGAAGGACAATAGAAATCAAGTACATAATTTTCTACACTATATTGCCTTCTGAATTTTCTGCCAACAAGCTGGCCCCCTTTAATTCTCGTCCATAAAACAGCTTCGGCAGCAGTTCCATTATTCCTTAATTGTTTTCTATTCTGTTCATGTTCCTTTCTGTTATAAAATTCTCCCATAAATCACTTTTGATTTTTACGCGATGCACTACACTAACCACCCCGCCCTACGGGCACCCCTCCTTTGTAAGGAGGGGAATGGCGCTTTGATCAATATTTTCGGGTATTCAATTTTTAACTTTTATTCCACACGATGGAAAATAGAAGATTCACAACTCTCATTTTCATGCTGGCGAAGTTACACAAAATCCAATTTTCAGTAAGAGCTTGTTCTATTCCTCATATCAAAGCCTCTTTTCCGTATCTTGCACCCTTAAATTTTAATGAACTTATGTGGCAACTGGATGAATTAAAGACTTTTTTGAGCGTTCCGCGCAAAATTCTGATCACCACGCACAGCAAACCTGATGGTGATGCGATGGGATCGTCTCTTGCCATGTATCATTATCTTCTAAAAAAAGGACATGAACCTGTTGTGGTAAGCCCATCTGACTATGGGATGTATCTGCACTGGATGCCAGGAAATGCATCCGTTCTGTGCCTGCCGGGTGATAAAGAAAAGGCTTTGAAATTTCTGAAAGAAGCCGACCTGATCATGTGCCTCGATTTCAATAATTACCAGCGAACCGAATATTTCTCTGAAGCACTAAGAAACGCAACTGCGCCCAAGATGATGATCGATCATCACCTGGAGCCTGAAGGTTTTGACATATTCCGCCTCTGGAACCCGGATGCCTGTGCCACGGCAGAACTTGTCTATAATTTAATTGAACAACTGGGTGATGTAAACCTGATCGACAGGGATATAGCTACCTGCATATACACGGGAATTATTACGGATTCAGGATCATTCAGGTATCCGAATGTCACGGCACGGGTTCATCGCATCGTCGCCTCACTGATTGACGCAGGACTGCAACATACAGAAGTACATACTTTTATCTTTGATACGTTCACGGAGAAGAGACTCCGGTTTTTTGGGCATTGCATCAAAGACAAACTTGTTGTATTGCCGCAATACCGTGCAGCATACATTAGCGTGACCAGGGAAGAGATTAAAGAATATGAAATAAAAACCGGTGAAACCGAAGGACTTGTTAACTATCCGCTGAATATAAGTGATGTCGTTTTCGCAGCATTGATCATAGACCGTGAGCATATCGTAAAACTCTCGTTGCGCTCAAAAGGCAGTTTCCCTGCCAATGAATTTTCGGCAAAATATTTCGAAGGCGGTGGTCATCTCAATGCCGCAGGTGGCAGCTATAAAGGCAAACTGGATGATGCTGTCGCACTGTATATCAAGGGACTGGAAGAATACAAATCGTTGCTGATGTCGATGTAAATAAATAAGATAATTTTGTACAAAAATACAATTGCATGAACCGGGAAACTCCTCCTATCATCAAGGTAAAAAATCTTGTCAAACAATACGATAAACTCACTGCCGTAAAAGGGATAAGTTTTGATGTTTATGACGGAGAAATTTTTGGCCTCCTGGGACCCAATGGTGCGGGTAAAACAACCACGCTGGAAATAATGGAAACCCTGAGGCAAAAAACAAGCGGGGAAATCATTATAGATGGTTTATCTGTAGATAAAAACCCGGCTGATATCAAAGCCATTATAGGTGTGCAACTGCAGGCTGCGGGTTATTATCCCAGTCTTTCGCTGGTGCAATTATTAGAGTTATTTTCAGGACTTTATAATGTAGATATCAATAAAAAAGAAGTATTGGAATCTGTGGGTCTGGTAGATAAAGCAAAAGCAAAATTCAAAGAACTTTCGGGCGGACAAAAACAAAGATTCAGTATTGCTACCACGCTCATTAATAAACCTAAAGTTGTTTTCCTGGATGAGCCCACTACCGGTCTCGACCCCCAGGCAAGGCGTAATCTCTGGGACCTGATCAAACAGATACGCGATATGGGTACCACGATCGTTATTACCACACATTACATGGATGAAGCTGAAGTGCTTTGCGACAGGGTTGGTATCATTGAGCTTGGAGAAATCATTGCACTGGATTCTCCTTCCAACCTCATCGACAACCTGATCAACCAGGGATTTGAAAGAAAAACCGAAGTAAAACAGGCCAACCTTGAAGACGTGTTCCTGAACCTGACAGGCCATGAATACCGGGACCAATAAACTATTTGAGAATTTGGGAATTTGAGAATAAAGCCTTTTGATGCAGTAGCTTCTACTAACAACTGACTACTAACAACTAACTACTTAAAAATGAATAATCCTCCAAAAAAATATAACCAGTTCAGGGCTATGATGGCACTTGCCAAGGCAAGCTTCACTTCAACTATACATAGTCCATCTGCTGTGGTATTTACGCTCGTTTTTCCTTTGATCTTTATCGTTGTATTTGGTTTCATCGGTGGAGGGGTTTTTAAAATGGATGTAGCCATTGATAGTCATATTGACAAGAATAGTCCTATATACCAGGGATTGGTTGGAAGCCACAGCGTGAACATTATTGAAAATGAAACAGACCAGGAAGTTGAAAGCCAGCTTGAAAAAGGAAAACTGGATGCCTGGCTTAACATTCAGAATACACAGCCTCAAGGGAAACCACATTATGTCGTCTCACTCAAAACCAGTAAGGCTTCAGCAGATAAAGCAAAGATGCTCAAGCTGATCCTGGATGATATTGTAAAAAGCATGAATCTTTCAGGCATTCCAAAACAAGAGGATGTTGCTGAGATCAGGTCCACCGAAATAAGCGGCCGCAAATACAGCACCATTGATTTTATTTTACCGGGGCAACTTGGTTTTGCATTGCTGAGTACAGGCGTATTCGGGACGGCATTTGTTTTCTTCGGACTCAGGCAAACACTGGTACTAAAAAGATTTTTCGCTACTCCTGTTAAGCGTACTTATATCGTTTTGGGTGAAGGATTGAGCCGGATTGTTTTCGCCTTATTAGGCGCATTGTTTATCATTGTGGTTGGGTATTATGCATTTGGCTTTACATTGATTCATGGATTTGCGACAGTTATTAATATGCTCATATTATCTGCTCTTGGATTGATCGTATTTATGGGGTTTGGTTTCATTGTATCGGGCATCGCTAATAATGACAACGCAATCCCTCCCATGGCAAACATCATCACTCTGCCGCAGTTTTTGCTTTCAGGCACCTTCTTTTCGATATCCGCATTCCCGGTATGGCTGCAGCACATCGCGAGAGTGCTACCTCTTACCTACCTGAATGATGCCTTAAGAAGAATCGCTTTTGAAGGGGCAGGATTCCAGGATATTACAAAAGATCTTCTCATATTGGTCGCATGGGGAATCGTCATATATATTGCCGCTGCCAAAACATTCAAATGGGAATAATAATATGATCATCAAACCATACTTCGGGGCATTTTTAACACTTCTTTCTTTGAGCCTCATCCTGTCCGGTTGCAAGCACAAAGACGCATCAGGTTTTGATTTCTACAAGTATCATAAAAAGCATCCGGAATCACCCGTTGTCAAGTCTCTCAAAACATATAATACAAATTCAGACAGCGCACACCCCAATGCTAAAGAGATACTAACCTCTTCGGTTGAATTTAATTCCAAAGGATTAAAAATCAAGGAAACACATTATACCGAAGACAGTGGAAAAATTGATTATAGTACAATAACAAAATACGATGATAATGGCAATGCCATCGAAACCCATAGCGTGTATCCGGCTTCAAATTACGAAACTACTGAGAAGAATACTTATGATAAAGATACGCACCTACTTGCGACCGATTGGAGCCGCACCGATGGCACTTCAGGAAGGCATGAATATAAATATGATTCTCACGGAAAAATGATTAAATGGGACTGGTTTGAGAAAGGCAAATTTGTGATTTCCCGATTGTATTATTACAATTACGACAAGGAAGACCGGCCGATTGAATGTGTCTGCAAAGAGACAAAAAACAATAAGGACACCACTTCAGACTGCCATGAGACTTATGCTTATGATAGTGTCACCGGTTTGCAATCAGGCAAAATAGTAATGATTGAAAACGATGTACCTCTTGAAATTATAGAAGACCAATATGATTCAACGGGGAACAAAATAATTGAAATCCATTATGAAAGAGATTCCGTTGGCAAATTGAAACCGGATACAAGAACCATCAATATCTTCAATGAATTTGGAGATGTAACACAATCAGTGGTTTATAAGGGAACAACACAGCAAAGTGCTATGGATAATAAATATGACAATTACGGTCACCTGATTGAGTCCGTAACCAGGGATGCGACAGGAACCAAGAAGACGAGGAATGATTATCAGTTTTATTGATTTTTTTAGAAGTCAGGGACTGGCGCGAGTAGGCCTCAGATTTTTCCTTCGTCGAAATGACAGCTATATTCAATCTTGCATAAGCCCCTAACCCCTAATCCCTATCTCCTAACGCCTGGTTCCCAAAAAAACTCAGAATATTCTGTCCATAAGCTCGGGTATCGAAGCGTTCGGGAAAATGATCAAGTTTCGTGACAAAATGGTGCTCAACAATGCACCAGCCGTCTTCTTTTAATAATTCTCTGTCGAGAATGGTTTGGATCATTTCATCGTATTGAGACTGACTAAAAGCATAAGGCGGGTCGCAGAAAATAAGATCAAATTTGTCGCCCGTATTCCTGATGTAATGGAAAACATCGGCCCGGATCACTTCAAGCTGATCAAATTCCAGCTTTTTAGCTTCTGATTTCAAAAACCCTGCGCAACCGGGATGTTTGTCAATGGACGTCACTGATTTAGCACCTCTCGAGGCAAATTCCAGGCTCACGCTTCCGCCCCCGCTGAACAGGTCCAGTACATCACAGTCCTCCAGGTCGAAACGATTAACAATAATATTGAACAAACTCTCTTTGCTCAGGTCTGTTGTAGGCCGGATGGGCAGGTTCCGTGGCGGCCTGATGATATGACCCTTTTTGGTGCCGCTTATGATTCGCATATAGGTGTGCAGAAGGCATTAAAGAACATGTGTATGGGAACATCAAGTATCGGCATGCTGTAGTTGTAAAAACCGGGACGTTCCTCGGGTTTAATATTTTTGATATACTTTGAAAGAAATGTAAAAGTTTCATCGGTCTTTTTGATAAAACCCGAATAAAAATAGCTGTCCTTATTTGCATTTACATGCAGCTGTTCGCTCACAAACATCACAAAATAAAGAACTTCCTCGGCATTGGCCGTATCAAAAGTATTGTAAAACTGAAGTGCTCCATCCCTGAAAACAGCAACGCTGATAAAACCGTCATTTATATTAAGATGCAGATGCGTTTCGTCGTTGTTTTTGTAATTCAGGTAGAGTCCGTCAAGCCAGGCGGAATCAAGTGGAATAAATATTAGATTTGCGCCTATCACATTGTTTTTCAACTGCTCCCAAGCTTTTGGATACAGGAAAGCCATCTGGGCATCGATCAGTTTTACAGGATAATCCGAAGCCAGATCACCAGCCTCAGCCTTATGCTGTTTTTCTAAAAAATGATCCCTGTTTTCCCTGTCAAACAGTGCCAATGGGATAAGCATGGTTTTGGGTAAAGAGATAAAAATCCGCTGCTTATGAATTCCCGAATAATTGTCTGCCAAACGTGCAGCGATGAGGGTAAATTTTTCATTGTCCGGGTGTATTTCAGCACAGTACAACGAAACAAAACGTTTTTTTGAAGGATCGAAAACCGTCATCACAACATGACCTGCAGAAACTACAATATTGCAGACAGCCTTATCGTCAGGCTTCCATGACGCATCAGCCACATCGTATAAAACTTTAATGCCGGTTTCTGCTGTTAACATAACATGCGAAGGTAATCAGATAAGCAGGATCACTGCTCACTGAATCAGGAAAATTTGATCTTATTAAGTGCGGCCCAGCACATTTTCAACATGATGCGACCGTTTTTGATGCGGTTGGTCATCTTGGTTTCACCATAGGTACGCTCCATATAATGTACCGGCATATCCACGATTTTCAGGTGTCGTTTTGCAGCGCCAAAAATAAGCTCATAATCGCACCACCTGTCGTTCACGCCCCATGACCCCCTGAGTGTTTTAATCCGCTCATAGTCTTTACGCCACATCACCTTTGTACCACAAAGGGTGTCTTTTATTTTGGTTTCCAGGATATATGTAAACGCGGTACTGAAAAACTTATTACCAATAACGTTAAACATCCGCATGGCTTCTTTATGCATCGGGTAAACAAGACGGGACCCATTAATAAATTCTCCTTTGCGTGTGGCAATAGCCTCATAAAAATAAGGCAGTTCTTCAGGTATTACGGTCAGGTCAGCATCGAGGATCATGAGGATATCGCAGGTCGCATTATCAAAGCAAGTCCATACGTTCATGGCTTTGCTGATGCCGGGAGAGTTGACCAGTTTGATGTCCTTTTCGGGATATTTAGCGATCATTTCCCGCACGATATCGGGTGTGCCGTCAGTTGATTTGTCATCACCGAAAATAATCTCTGTATGGCTCCCCAGATTGGGAATTCTTTTCACGGCATCTTCTATATTCCCGGCTTCGTTTTTACACGGAATTACAATCGATACCGAATAATCCTTACGATCATAAAACAAAGGCCTCGCAATCGTTATCCTCTGCATGGTGAAAAACCTGAAAATGGGCAGCTTGGAAAAATAGCGGTTCAGTACATAGCTGAGCCCGGGAATATTGTATGGAATAAGAATAGCGGAACGATTGATTAATGGATCAAAATTGCTGAGCTGCAAGAGATTGTTTACATCAGAAGAACTGATCCAATTATGCAGTGCCTGGGGATATTTGAGATTAAGTTTTTCTGCCAGCCTTACCAGTGGATGCCAGAGAAAATGGTAATTCACTACAATGATCCTGGTACCGGGGTGACAGCATTTGTATATCCCGTCAAACACAGCTTTCACATCTACAAGATCTTCTACCGAACTGACGAGAATGTAATCGAATGTTTCATCGAGCTGGATATCTTCAGGGCTTTGGTGAACGAATTTGAGATGAGGGTATCTTTTTCTGCCTTCTTCTATCTGCAACAGGCTGTCTTCGATACATACCCCATACCCGGGCTTCAGTTTGTCAAGAGTGTATCCGATACCAGAGCGGATGTGCAGCACCCGTGAACCAGGCTCTATAACAAATGACAGCTGATTTACCATCTGCCTGTAATAGTATGAATTGGAATTGATCCATTTCACTCTTCGCGCACTGATATTGTCATTGCTGGCAATGGTCTTATCGCGCATTTCCTGCAGGTATGGATATTTGATCATAGGAATTTTCGGTTCATTATCAAAAGCTGGCAAAGATAAGGATTTTCAGGAATCAGGAATCAGGGCAAGGGGTCAGAAATAATAACTCGCAGCACCCTAACCCCTTACTCCAGACTCCTGATCCCCTATTTCTTTACATTCCCTTTACAATTAGGTAACATACAGACTGTAGCTTTGAAAAACTTTCCGCATTTTGAATATACGCTTTAAGACAGTTGTAGTATCAGACCTGCACCTGGGTATCAAGAGTTCCAAAGCCAAAGAAGTCGTCAGGTTTCTTAAAAATCATCCGGCAGAAAAAATCATTCTTAACGGGGATATTATTGACGGCTGGCAGCTGAAAAAATCAGGCTCCTGGAAGAAAAAACACACACGCTTTTTTAAGTTGCTTTTAAAAATGCTTTCCAAAGAGAAGACATCCGTTATCTATCTCCGTGGCAATCATGATGATTTCCTGGATGAAATATTGCCTCTTGAGATCGGGAATTTCTCCATCAGGCGCGATTATATCCACGAATCTTTCGGCAAAAAATATTATGTTGTTCACGGCGATATTTTTGATTCCATTACAACGAATTTAAAATGGCTTGCAAAGTTGGGGGATGTGGGTTATACTTTTTTACTGTGGATCAACCGGTTTTATAATAATTACCGGATCAAAAAAGGGTTGCCGTATTATTCACTGTCCCAGCAGGTAAAACTGAAAGTAAAAAAAGCGGTTTCTTTTATTTCAGATTTTGAAACCGAACTGGCCGAAGTAGCAAAAGTTAAAAAATGCCAGGGCGTCATCACGGGTCACATCCATCATCCTGCAAATAAAATGATCAATGGTATTCATTATCTCAATTCGGGCGATTGGGTGGAATCACTTACTGCCCTCGTTGAAACCTTTGATGGCGAATGGAAGATTGTATATTTCGAGGAATGGCTCAAAGAGCGCGAAGCCGCAAACAATCCGGCAATGACACCTGTTAACATCGGGGAAAAGGCGAAATTGCAACCATTCGCATGAAGAAAAAGGGAAAAAAAGTCATTTTTACGGTTCAGGGTGAAGGCAGAGGGCATTTGACTCAGGCCATTACACTTCAAAATATCCTCATAGAGGCTGGATATGAAATCGGCGCCGTATTAGTAGGTACCAGCAGTGCAAGGAAGCTTCCCAGCTTTTTTTATGAACAGATTAAAGCGCCCGTCATCAATTTTTCGAGTCCGAATTTTGTCATCGATTCTAAAATGAAATCGATAAGGATATTTCCTTCTATTATTTTCAACCTCAAATTAATGCCATTGTATTTCAGGAATATGCGTATGGTGAGCCGCAAACTGAAAGAATTGAAACCTGATATGGTTATTAATTTTTATGATCCGTTGATCGGGATGTTTTATATGTTTTATAATCCCAAAATTCCTTTAATCTGTATTGCGCATCAGTACAGCTTTATCCATCCTGATTTTCAATTTCCTGAAGGTTTTTTCTGGGAAAAACTTTCCCTTAAAATTTTCACGCGGCTCACTGCCTCCAGGGCAAATCGCAAACTCGCCCTTTCTATGTATCCCATGAGGGATATCAGCAATAAAAATCTTTATGTAATACCACCGTTGCTCAGGCAGTCGGTATATGATACACCTGTCACTGACGGTAATTATATCCTGATTTATATTTTAAATGCAGGTTATATGGACGAAATCATCAATTGGCATAAAGATCATCCTGATACTGCATTGCATTGTTTTACAGATAAAAAAGATATTGATGGCGAATGGAAATATAACGACAATCTCTCCTTTCACCAGATCAATGACAAAAAATTTATTGAACTGATGGCGACCTGTCGTGCTTTTGCCACGACAGCAGGATTTGAATCGATCTGTGAAGCCATGTATTTTGGGAAACCTGTGTTCATGGTTCCGGTGGCAAGCCATTTTGAGCAATACAGCAATGCCCGTGATGGAGCAAAAGCCGGGGCAGGTATATATGACAGCACGTTCAACCTCGATAAACTTTTAGCCTATCTGCCTGAGCATAAAACAAATCCAAAGGTTTTCAGAACATGGGTTTCGGATTCGAAAAAAAGTCTGCTTAAACACCTGGAAGAGTAAGTAGTGAAAAGTAAGAAGTGAGAAGTGAAAAACCACGAAAATTTGTAGTTAATAATTTGTAATTATTTGAAAAAAATCCTGTTCGTTATCAACCCTGTTGCGGGGGGGAAGTTTGTAAACAAAACCAACCTCGTTGAGCAGATCAAAACCAACCTTGCCCAAGGCACAGATTATGAAATAAAGATCTGGGAATCACTCTCTCAGAATGAGGAAATAGTGGCCATGATACAAAGCGGTAACTATTCGATGGTAGTTGCTGCCGGAGGTGATGGAACCATAAATTTTGTTGCCAAATCAGCTATGAAGATTGGTATCCCAATTGGGATTATTCCTTTGGGTTCCGGCAATGGTCTGGCCAGGCATTTGGGTATCCCACTCAAAACGATTGAAGCCATCAAAAACATATCTAATGGTAAAGAAATCAGCATAGACACCGGACTCATAAATGGTAATGTTTTTCTCTGTACTGCGGGGGCCGGTTTTGATGCTTTGATCGGCGATCTTTTTAGCAGGAGTACCGGGAGAGGTTTGTTCAATTATGCCAAAATGACCATCCAGCAGCTTGTCAGTTACGCGCCCAATGAATATACGGTAACATTTGATGGCCAGACCATTAAAAAAAAGGCATTCATCATTGCTTTTGCTAATGTAAACCAATACGGGAACAACACCTATATCGCACCCCAGGCCGACCTCCAGGATGGGTATCTTGATATCTGTATTATCAAGCCATTTAATGCATTGCAATTCTGGGGTCTTGGTGTGAGGATTTTTAACAAAACCATTACAAAATCTTCTTTATACGAGTATTATAAAACCAAAAAAGTGGAACTGACTTTTGAAGGAAATGACCCGGTTCATTTTGACGGAGAGCCTGTAAAACTGGGAAATAAAATCGATATTGAAGTCAGGCCTGGAAGTTTGAAAGTGGTGGTACCGTGAGGGTTATTTTAATTATTAGACTGGACAATCAAAGCATTTAAAGTCCAATATATCCTTTGGGATTTAATGACATACCAATTTGAAGGGTGGCAAAACCTCCGGCATTAGGCATAATTCCTGTTTCTGCACCTAAAGCTATCCCGTATTTTTTTAAACTATAATAATTCCATCCCACCCGAAAGCCTATATATTGTCTTTGTGTGTATTTATCTATATTATACGTTCCTTGAGGCATGGTATTGTATTCAGGAATAACAATATCGTCATAATGAGCATAAGGGGAAGCAAGTAAATCAAGATAAATTCTTGATTTATGAGTTATTTCCCTTTTCCCGAATTTTTCAATATTTATCTCTATATCTTTTATTCTTTCCATGGTTAAACCAATTGATAAATAAGGTGTTTGAGCATTTGTGTAGGCATATTTGTCAGATGGTAATGAAGTATTAAAATCGTATTTTTTCTTTTGAGGATCACTTGTATTATAACCAATGAAATCCATAGTATAAGAGGCTACTGTCGAGTTTGAAAATCCGAATGATCCCCTATATCCAAATTTAATTAAATAATCTCTTTTGAATTTAGTAGAAAGCGTTGCACCTGGGTTTGTTTGGAAATATGTTCTTGTATTAGTACTAAATTTTTTCTGATAGAAATAATGATTTTCGCCAATTTCCAGGTTAAAGTATGGAATAAGAACTGCCGGGACTGGATCTTCGGGTATAATTTCCTCAAAAAAGGCAATGGAAGCGGTCGAATAAAAATTGATCTTTTTATTTAAATCATAACTCGAATATACTTGCAGCACGTCATTGCCGAAGCTGTTTATGGTATAAATTAATGGATAGAATATAAACGTCAACTTCGGCATACTATCCGGCCGATTCCTTATAACATCATAATGATACACCGGTACAGAATCCGAATCTCCCCCATAATGCTCGGGGTTTATTTTCTGCTGGGCAATACCATGTTCCGGGCAGGATAAAAGCCATATCATCACACCTGCGAAAAACAGTTTCAAAATATGGATCCGGATTTTCATTTTATGAATTCTGTATTTTCAAAGCTATGAAAGAATTACAATAGCTGAGCATACATTTTCAGGCATATATCAGACAAATTCCATTGGGTTTCAAATTACGGAATTTCGTGCTGAATCAAATATTTCTGGCTTCGGAATACCTGAGCCGCCTTCTTTTTGTAGTATTGTTTGGTATTGACTCACAAGCGTTTGCTATTGAAAGCAACGCCCATTTTGAAGATATAATATATTCCTTCGTTCGGCATATATCCTCCTTCTACACCTCCGGTAAGTCCGATTTTTTTCAGGCTATAAAAATCCCAACCTGCCCTGAAACCAAACATCTGCTTTGGAGTATATTTATCAACATTGTATGTTTTTTTTGGGAAAGAGTCAGTCTGTGGGAAAACAATATTAGTATATTTCACATAAGGTGCAACAAGTAGTTCGGCGTAAAAGCGATACTTCTGCGATATATCTCGTTTCCTGTAATTGTCAGCTAAAACAGCAACATCTTTGACCCTCTCATAAACAGGCCCAATCGAAAAATAACCAATAAGAGCATTGGTAAATGGATCACCATATAGCGAATTATAAAAAAAAGGAGAAGCGCCAAAATTCACTTTTTTCATTGACGGATCATTTACATCATAGCCAATAAAACCAAGCTGACTATTCGTAACAGTTGTATTCAACAGATTAACCGTGCCCTTTAGCCCTAATTTCTGGCGATGTTTCCCATCAAATCTTGCCAAGACTGAGTTTCCTTGCTTTGTCTCAACGTAAGTGTTTATTTTTCCTGTAATTACTTCATTATAGAAATAATATGTAGTGCCAAATCCTATTTGCCCCAAGCCAACATAATTAGCAGGATAGGCATCCCCATTGGGGCCATACTGCAAATAACCCAAAAAAGCTTCGGCAGATAATGTCAGACTCTTATTAACATCGAAACTTATACTCGAGAATAAGGTAAAAACATCCAAAAAATTAAATTGTGATAGAGCTAAAGGATAGATGCAAAAAGTTTTTCTTGAAACAGTTTCGGGCCGATTCCTTAGCAATTCGAAATCAGAAATCTTTGGAGTATCTAATCCATTGTAATACTGAGGGAATATTTTATTTTGGGCGACACAATGTCTTGGAACGGCAAAATTTAATGACATCAATCCAAAGAAAATCAAAATCGTAATATTTTGGCTTTTATTGATCATAATTGTGTGTCGAATTCAAATATCGTATTGTTTCACGTAAATCGCATCATACAATTTGAATTGGAATACCGATATCCGGTTTCTCAAAATAATTCTTCTCGCAACCATCTCAACTGGCATCTTTTTGTAATTTTACCGCTCGTCATTAAATATAATCCATAAAATAAAAATGAAAATCAGAAGTATCACGTTCAGCCTCTTCATACTGGTAGCCGTTTCCATTACGATATTGTCATTTAAAAATGCACCGCTAAAAGAAAATGGTTTTAAAAACCTGAAGGTTTTGCCTAAAGACATCACCAAGAAGCAATTGGATTCAACCATGGATTATTATTGTATTTCTTTAGGGGTTCATTGCGGAACCTGTCATGCAAGAATAGACTCTACCTCCAGGCATCTCGATTTTCCGAGCGATGCCAAACCTGAAAAAGGCAGGGCACGAGAAATGATGACCATGACTGCAGAAATGAACGACCATTATTTCAGCCAGGGCAATACTGGTGTTGGTAAGAATATACCGGGTGTGACCTGTTTTACCTGCCACAGGGGTGGCAAAGAACCAACCGTTAGTAACCTGCTGCCACAGGTAAATGCATTATATCAAGCCGCAGAAGAGGCTGAAAAACAAGCCCGTCAGAAGAAACATTAATGATTAGATACGCTTTGCATATATTCTGCGTTAACAGGGATTAATTTGCTCCTTATGGCCAGGAACCTCAAATCATTGTGCGCATTTGTTTTTCTGTTCTCGATAAATAGTGTTTTCGGGCAGATTGGAGGAACAGGGATTATGAAATTCGTAGATCTTGCACCATCATCGCGTGTAGCTGCCCTGGGTGGTAATGTTATATCCGTAAAAGACGATGACCTTACCCTCGCTATTCAAAACCCATCCCTGCTGAATATCTCGATGGACGATCATTTTGCCATTTCTTATATAGATTATCTTGCGGGAATCAATTTCGGAAGCCTTGCTTATGCTCATGCATTCGACAGCCTCAATACCGGGATGATAGGTATGCAGTATATCAATTACGGTACTTTTACCGCTGCAGATGCTAATGGTAATATCACAGGGACATTTACGGCTGGCGAATACAATTTCTTTGCAGGATATTCACGGCAATGGCGGAATTTCTCATACGGTGGTCAGCTCAAAATGATTTACTCCAACCTGGAACAATACAATTCCTATGCTGCATGCGTCGACCTGAGCGGCACCTATTTCGATAAGCCAAAAGGATTTACAGCTGCAGTAGTTTTCCGGAATATAGGTTACCAGTTCAAACCTTATTCTGATGTAAGAGAACCGATGCCTTTTGAAATACAGGCTGGTGTTTCTGAAAAGCCCGCGCACATGCCCATCCGGTTTTCGGTGATACTTACCCATCTCGAAACCCCTGATATGACCTATATCAATACCAATGCGCCGCAAACAATAGACCTCGCAACAGGCCAGCCGATTGTTCAGAAAATAACCCTGGGCGACAAAGTGTTCCGGCATTTTGTTTTTGGGGCTGAAGTGCTGATTTCCAAGAATTTCAACATCCGTCTTGGTTATAATGTAGAGCGTCGCCAGGAACTAAGCATCCCAACTGATATGGGCCTCGTCGGGTATTCCATTGGTGCAGGTATCCGGGTCAATCGTTTCCATATATCTTATGGCCTTTCAGGATATTCATTGGCAGGCTCTTCCAATACCTTCACCATTACCACAAATTTATCTGATTTCAAACCTCAGAACACTGACAGCAAAAACTGGTAAGATCAAAACAGCCAAAAGATGATCGCTTTTCCAAATGCAAAAATCAATCTGGGATTATATGTTACCGGAAAGCGGGATGATGGTTTCCATAATATCGAAAGTATTTTTTACCCTGTCCCCTTTTGTGATGTACTTGAGATCATAGAATCTGAAGAATTCTCATTTCAGACCGAAGGAATTTCAGTTACAGATAACCCTGAAGATAATCTCTGTGTGAAAGCATATAATCTTCTAAAAGAGAAATATGATCTGCCTCCCATCAGCATGTTTCTTCTTAAAAATATTCCTTCGGGTGCGGGACTTGGAGGTGGTTCTTCTGATGCGGCATTTACACTCAAACTTTTAAATGATGTCTTTAAATTAAATATCACAGTTGGGCAGCTTACTGAATATGCTGCAATGCTGGGCAGTGACTGCCCGTTTTTTGTCCCTGATTATCCCGCCTATGTTTTTGGGCGCGGCGAACTGATGGAAGCCGTAAACCTCAGCCTTAAAGGTTGTTATATTGTCATTGTTTGTCCCGGCATTCATATACCAACTGCAGAAGCCTATCGAAATATCCGGACATATTCGACAATGAAAATTCCCATGCCGCACCAGGTACAAAGAGACAGGCCGTACTGGAAAGAAACGCTCTATAATGATTTTGAAAATTATGCTTTGGGGCAATATCCAGAGCTTAAAGAAATCAAAGAAAAGTTATATCAATCGGGTGCATTTTTCGCATCCATGAGCGGCAGCGGATCAAGTATTTATGGCATTTTTGAAAGCAAACCGGATGTTGATTTTAAGTTTAAGGTCTGGGAAGGAGAGATGATTTAGAAATGATCAATAAACAATAATCAATAATCAATGATCAATCAGGAAATTCATATCAATTTTAACACCCGTATGATTTTTGCATTTAAGCATTAGCACATCAACATCATAACTTGTCCCGCCTGTCCCGACTAATTTCGGGGACTTCTTCGGGATCATCACATTGATCCTACCTATCCGGTGGTCTTACAAATCCACCGCCATTAAACCCACCCGGAGGGCCTCCCTGACCAGGAGTTCTGTCAATCGTACCACCTGCAGTATAGTGACGCAATGTGTAAGTAAATGACAACATGATATAGCGTTGCAATACTGCTGTCCGCACGTCATCAATATAGGCAGCATTTACCGTTCTGGCAATACTCAGGTTCTGGTTCAGTGCATCAAATACATATAGCTTTAGTTCTCCGGCATTGTTTTTCAGGAATTTCTTTGCGATACCTCCGTTAACCAGAAGCAGGCTCTGGTCATAGCTACCCAAACCGGTATACAAAGTATGACTTATATCGGTATTGAAACTAAACCCTCTCCAGAATATCCAGTTGAATTTGAGATCCGCCAGATGCGTGAAATAATTGCTATTGGCCTGGGCATTCAGTGTGTTTTTTACAATATTATATGTGGAATTGTAAGATAATGTAAAGTCCAGGTTCTCACTGATATTGCTGCTTAAAACCACACCCGGGTTCAAGGCATAGGTATTGGCATAATTTAGCTGATAATTAAGCAGCCCAGGCGTGGATGAATATGACAAGCCACCATTAAAATTCAGATTGCTGCTGATGATATCAAACGGTATTCCATAAGTGGCAAAAGCGCGTGTCGACCAGTCATTGTTCAGGTTCACAGGATAGCTGAGCTGTCCTCCTCTTACCAGTTTGTAACCGCCGCTGATGATAGAGTCCTTATTCGCAATAATGGTTGAATTCCCGATATAGTTTTCATTAAGCGTCGCTGTAAAAAAAACAAAAAAACTATGTGCTTTATCGGTATTGGTTTTACCATAACGCGTGATAAATGTATTGTTGTAAGATTGATTCAGTTTTGGGTTTCCCGTTGTGAGCAATAATGGATTCGTATTATTTACAACATTTTGCAACTGCGTTATGGATGGCAGGTTGGTTGATGTAAGGTAAAACATCCGGAGGCTGCTTTTATTTTCAAATTTATCAGTGAATATGGCCATCGGCAGGAAATTAGCATAAGAAAAAGTCTTTTGCCCGTTTGATGAAACAGGGAAAGTCTGGGAACCGACAAGATCAGCCAGCTGGTAATTGGCTGCGATCATAAAATTTGCATTGACCCCACGGTAATGATAGCTCAGTCCTCCTTTATTGGTGAGGGTGGTATATGAATATTTGTTTGACAATGAAGTATCTATAGTATTATAGTCTCCGGTGAGTGCATTGTATTGATACGTTTGCTGGTTAAGTGAACTCAAAGTATAAGAAGGACTGTAATTTACCTGTATCATACTTTTATCGCCAATAGGCTCGGTATAGGCAAGGTTGGTATTAAAGCTCTGGTTTTGGGCCGGTGCATTTGCCTGCTGAATGATTTTTACCATAGAATCTACGCCCGCCCGGTAATATGAATTTGTTGCATGAAGGGTATCAGTGGCAGCCTTTGGGTTTACATCAATCCCGACGTTCCATGAAAAAGTTCTTCCTTTTTTTGCGAATTTATGCCTCCATAACAAGTTGGCATTGAAATCATAACCACTTGTAGCCTGGTTAAAAGTATTGTCTGTGGCTGTGCTTATATCTGTCGGATTATAGAAGCTGGTTCCAATGGTGGAACTGGTAACCCCTGCTTGCTGATAACTGATTTTTGGAGTGAATATAAGAGAGTTGGAGCTGTCTGCCGTATATTCCAAACGCACATTAGCACGGTGGTTGTAGTTGTTGGTATTTGATTGGTCGGCTTCATTATAAAAGGGTACCACATTGTTAGTTGTAAAATATTGACGGGCCAGTGTACTCTGGGTATTGTTATCGGTATTGTTATAGAAATAACTTGCCGTGATATATGTTTTCTTCCCGATACTGTCACTGAAATTAGATCCAACGGAGTTGGTTTTATTAATACCATTCTGCGAGCCAACCAGGAAATTATTTGACGACCCGCCGCCATAACCTCCTGTAGAACTGGTAACGCTGGCTCCTGATCTTCCACCGCTGCGCTGGCCTCCGCCACCCATGACGCCGAGGAGATCCTGTGTTGCGAAATTCTGCTGGTTCACATTATTTGCCAGGCTGATAACCGACAAACGAAAATTATTATCAAAATCATTAAAGGTCTCCCCGGCATTGTATCTGCCATCGGTTCCGTATCCGGCATAGCCTTTACCAAACTGCCCGTTGCGCCTGTATTTTTTGGTAACAATGTTTATGGTTTTCTGTGAGTTGCCATCGTCAAAACCCGTAAAAGCCGATTGGTCGCTGAGTTTGTCGTAAACCTGAACTTTATCAATGACTTCCGAAGGCAGATTGCGCAATGCAGTTGTAGGATCATCACCGAAAAAAGGTTTACCATCCACCAATACTTGCTTTACGGTTTCGCCATGTGCCTGCACCGAACCATCAGTATTTACGATAATACCCGGCATCTTTTTCACAAGATCTTCTGCGGTGGCATCAGGGTTGGTTTTAAAGGCATCTGCGTTGTACTGTACCGTGTCTCCTATCTGTTCTGCGCGTACCTGGTGGCCTTTTACATTTATTTCTTTAAAGGTTGAAACACTCAATTTCAAGAGGCCCAGGCTGATATTCTGCTGCACAAGTTGTACCTTGACAATAAGCGGCTTATATCCGAAAAACATAATTTTTACGATGTACTTATCCGGTGCCAGGCCTGTTAATACAAAGCGCCCTCCTGTATCTGTAAGCAGGCCTTTTATTGCTGTAGAATCCTTGTCTTTACTTACAGTGACGGAAGCTCCCACTACAGCTGATTTGTTAGTGCCATCCACTACTTTGCCCCTGATATTATAGGTCTGTGCAAATGCTGAAGCACATAATATCAAGAACAACAGGGAAATAAATAATCTTTTAATCATATAGGTTGTCCTGCAAAAATAGCCTTTTACTCCGACCCACAAATATCCTGCCTGTTTTATGATATTTAAGTTAACAAAAAGCTAATGGTTTGGGGGGTAAATAGTGAATCAATGTCATTTAGTTAAGTAAACTACAACCCTGAAAGGGTTGAACGATGCCAATTATTTGCTGTTCAACCCTTTCAGGGTTGTATAGAGCTAGAGCGGCCTCGTTAACCATGGGTTTTACCCGTGGTTACTTACATTCAACCCCATTCGGGGTTATTTGTACTTTAAAAGCCTTAACTAAACGAAATTGATTCGTAATTGAATTTCATCGCATCAATGTCACATTCCCGCTCAGGTAATGATGCTGACCTTCAATGTCTATGATATCAAATATATAAATATAAACGCCTTCCGGTACCTGCTGGCCTTTGAAACTTCCATCCCAGGCAGCCTCACCCGGTATCCCCGAAGGAAATGGATGACCGGAATTTCCTTCAAATATATGCTCACCCCATCTGTTGTAAATGTTGTAAGAATAGCTTTTTATTCCAAAGCCCGAAATCTCAAATAAATCATTGGTTCCATCACCGTTAGGACTGAAGGCATTTGGGATGTAAATATATATCTGGTTGCTGATAATATTTATAAAACCATAAGCGGAATCATTCGGACATTGATCTATGCCATAAGCCACAAGCTCAATTTGATATCTGCCTTTTTCATTGTATTTATAAACCGGAGAAATCATAATACTGCTGTCCTCATTCCCGAAGTCCCATAAATATTTTGATGCATTTGAAGATTGATTATTGAAGGGGATCGGGTTTTTTACAAGGGGTGAATCGGGCAGCCATGAAAATGCTGCTTTTGCAGGGGGAATTACCGTAATGTAAACGCTATCTGTTGCTTGGACGGGTGAGCAGTTATCACTTAATATCACTTTATGCCATCCTGTTGCCAGAACTTTTTCATTTAAACTATCTCCCGTGAAACGGTTATCATAGGGCCATAATAACTTGTAATTCGCACTATCACCGCCTTTGGCTTTGGCGAATAAAAATATGTTTTTACCATAACATATTTCTGAGTCACCAGTAATTTTAACCTGGAGTTTTGGTCTTACCTTGAGCAGGACCTGGCCGCTATCTGTGCATCCATGATTATTGGTGACAACAAGGATATAACGTTCTGTATTCGGCAGGATAGCAATGGCATTTGGGTCGCTTGATGACGAAAGGTATGTTGCAGGATGCCAGGCATATGTAACACCTCCCGAGCCTTGCATGGTATAGCTTTCGTTATAGCAAAGAATAGTGTCAGGCCCGGCATTGGCAGCAGGTAATGGATAACAGTTAATAACAGTTTTGGAAGTATCATTTCCCGGAAAAGAATCGAGTCCGCCATTTGGATTATCAGTCCATACTTGGATCGAATCGGTACCCGTAGGAAAAACAATATTACCCATATTAACTCTTATCGAGCTGTCCTTCAATAGCTTTCCAGACCATGGAAAAGAGCTCAGAATTTTGCCATTAGCTGATAATATGATTTTTACAGAATCAAGTTCATTATTGTTATAGTTTTTGAGTCGGACGAAAACTGGAAGTGTATCTTTGCAATAGCTGCCGGTTGGACTAATTATTGAATCAATACCGGCATCATTGATGTCCGATTTATTATAAAATTGGGCAAGAAAAGCATCATTCCCCCCGCCCCTATATGAAACCTGATATGCACCGCTTGTGGTCATTCCTTTGTTGCTGTTTGTCAATCCAGTAATATATATTTTTGCCTTAGCGTCGGTAGTGATATCAAGGCTGTTATCGATTCCATTTCCGCCATAATAAGTGGCCCATTGAATTTTTCCCGAAGTACTGAATTCCGCCACAAATGTGTTTTCGCCTCCCTTGATATGCTGCTGGTACGCGTTGCTTGTGGCGATGCCGTCAGGACATGATGTATATCCTGCAATATAGGCGTTTTTAGAGCCATCTGTGGCTACTGCATTTGCTACAGTAGCAAAATCTCCACCATAATAAGTGGCCCATAATAAGTTTCCATTCGCTGTAAATTTGGCTAGATAAGCATCATCTCCCTGCGAAGTAGTCTGATAAGCGCTATGAGTTGCAATTCCTGAAAGACTGCTTGTATTCCCTGAAATATAAATATACCCGTATCTGTCTGTTGCTACACCACCACTTATTTCATTCCCCTCACCACCAAAATAGGTAGCCCATTGAAGCTTGCCATTGCCATTATATTGTGCAAGAACAGCATCGCTGGAATAACTTGCAATAGTATTACCACTTCCTTTTCTATAAAGGCCGCCACCAAAAGAAGTCTGATATGCCCCGCTCGTAGCAATCCCATCGGTATCGGATGTGGCTGTGGTAATATATATGTTGCCATAATGATCCGTTGCAACGGCTCCGCCAAATAGTACTCTTTTGCCAAGTGTGGTTGACCATTGAAAGGCGCCAATACTACTAAATTTAGCAAGAAAAGCCTCACTATCGGCCACATACTTCGTATTAACAGCATGTAGCGCTTTCGCTAAAGTACCGGTTAAATAAATATTGTCGGAATCATCACACGCGACACCGTACCCAATAATGGATCCTCCGGAATCAATTGCATTCCCATAATAAGTTGCCCAGGCGAGCTGACCATTACCCTTAAATTTAGATAAAAAAGTGCCTCCTTTAGCATTTTGGTAAGCGCCTTTAGTAGTCGCAATTTCTGTACTTGCCCATCCTGTAATATAAGCACTACCCTGATTGTCAACTGCCACATGATAGCAATCTGCATTGTAGTAAGTTGACCATATGAGTTTACCGTTTGGATCAAACTTTGAGAGGAATCCGCCAAAATCATCTCCATCTTCAAGCCCCAATGAATCGTCATTGTCATCATCAGTCCCAGCAAAGTAAGTTATATACGCTCCGGGCGTAGCAATATATCTAGTGCTTCCGGTATGCCCGGTTATAAAAATATTCCCTGCCGGGTCTGTCGCAACACCGTGACTTTCATCGTCACTTGTTCCCCCGAAATATGTCCCCCAAATCAAGGTTGGATCAATAACCAGATCTTTTGATTTGTCGTATCTGTTCACTTTAAAACCAACGAGATTTGAGTGTTGGTTAAAATCAGTTTCAATAATGTTTTTTCCCTGGAAACTGACCGGTTTTTCTTCGCTCATCTTTCCCAAAGCAAATGAATATTCAATCTTTGAATCCTTTAATTTTTTAATGCCTTCCAAACCATCCCATTGCATTTTGATATCTGATATATTTCCTCCTGGATGGACTATAAATTCGTATTTCATACCTGTAGGGATTGCACGCAAAACCATATCAATATTTGGGTATATCTCTTTGTAAGTGATTGTTTTATAGGTGTGTACATTGGTAATGCCATGGTCGGCATCACCTGTTGTGTAGTAATTTTCATAATATTCCTGTTGGTCAGATGCCAGGATTTGAGCGGTAGGATTGGAATTAAGGAGGATGAGGTCGGTGCGGGAGGTTGTTATTTTCTCTGGCCTGGATGGGGATTCGAGATTTTTCCACCCCCTACCCCCGTCCCGAGGGTTCGGGAGGGACAGCTTTCCTACGCCTGTTGCCTCGGAAACATTATTTTCGGTGTTTTCGGCTTTAGTAAAAACAAAACTGATTTTTCCGGGTTGGCAATAAAGATAAACTCCACCTTGATGTCCATAAAACCAAATTTCCGGGGATGAAACTTGCCCCTTATTTTCTACGAAATTCCAGTCTGAATGCTTAAGGATTTGTTTTGCTGAAACCGGGCTTCCTGCATGTATTTTGTTACAGGCAAGAGCGAGGGACAGTAGCAGCAGTATGATTTTGATCCGGTTCATTTATAACGAGACGGAATTTAATCAAATATAGTTGTTTTTGATAGAATTAGCTAAAAAGAAATGCCTGATGACTAACTCACCAACTCACTAATTTCAGATCCTCACCAACTCTCCACCACCAGGCTCTCTCTAAGGATATCAACAACCGCATTGGCCATTTTATTTTCCTTATCCAGTAAGGGGTTTACTTCAGTGACCTCTAATGATTTAAAATTATTCATACGGGTAAATGTTTTCAAAAGATCCTTTGCTTCATCCAATGTCAATCCTCCCTTCACCGGTGTTCCAGTGCCTTTGGAAATAGAAGGATCAAGACTGTCGACATCAAACGAAACATAAACGGCATCATAGGGCTCAAAATATTTTTCAATTTCCTTTGCTGTTTTTTTTGCCCCTTTTTTATGCAGCACATCAGGCGTATAGTATTTTATTTTTAGTCTTTTCAGGGTTTCCCATTCCTGTTTTTCAAGAGATCGGATATCTACATAAACGATGTCTTCCGGGAATAGTTTTGGCGTTATTTTTCGCTTGCCGGTACGCTTGATCCGTTCCCAGTTTTTGATCACTTCAGGCTTTATGGGTTTCAGCTGGTTTTCGCGGTTGTCTTCTCCCAGCAAAATCGCCATGGGCATACCATGCATATTTCCCGATGGAGAAGTATAAGGAGAATGGATATCGCCATGAGCATCTATCCATATGATACCCAGCTTTTTATCGGGGTATGCCTCGCGGAATCCGGCAAAAAATCCGGCAGCATTGGAATGGTCGCCAGAAAAGATGAGCGTCTTGAAACCATCCATTTGTGCCTTGCACATTCTACGACAGATCTTAGCCTGTGTGGATGCTATGAGTTTGATGTATTTAGCCGACTTGAATTGTGGACTGTACTTGTTGAGTTTCTGTGTTTTTATTTCTTCGGTAGGCACCTGGTTGAACAGGTTGTAGAGCATATTTACGGAGCTGATCCTGATGGCATCCGGACCCAGGCTGGCACCCCTTTTACCGGCTCCTACTTCAGACGCACAGATCAAAATTTTAACAGGCATATTGAAAATTTCCTTTAACTTCGGCCTCATTATTAACCGCCGTAATGCAAAAATACGTTTCCTTGAATGAAAAACAGGTATTTCGACCTAATTGACCAAACCTTTTACTTCCCTTCATTCGATTTCAATTTAGACAATGACCAGCTCACTTTCAATGACATACCTCTTATGGATGTTATTGAAAAATTTGGTACCCCCCTTAAAATAACTTATCTGCCAAAGATAGGAGAACAGATTCAGAAGGGACGTAAGCTTTTTGCCAATGCCATGAAAAAGGCAAAATATAATGGCGAATATCATTATTGCTATTGCACCAAAAGTTCCCAGTTTTCATTTGTAATCCATGAGGTTTTAAAGAATAAGGGGCAGCTCGAAACATCTTCTTCTTTTGATATGGACCTGCTCTGGCATTTGTACAAAGAGGACATGATCAGCAAGAAAACCTATATCGTTTGCAATGGTTTCAAACAGGATGATTATATCAAAAAGATCTGTGATTTTATCAATGAAGGCTTTGAAAACATTATTCCAATCCTGGACAGTATGGATGAACTGGAACGGTATGATAAATTTGTAAAAAAACCTTTCCAGGTCGGAATCCGCATTGCATCAGAGGAAGAACCGAATTTCGAATTTTATACCTCTCGACTGGGTGTAAGATACAGGGATATTGTTCCCTTTTATGAAAAGAAAATTGCAGGAAATTCACGCTATAAACTCAAGATGCTGCATTTCTTTATCAATACAGGAATAAAGGATGATACGTACTACTGGAGTGAACTGAACAAATGCGTGCAGGTGTATTGTGACCTGAAAAAACTTTGTCCGGAATTGGATTCGTTCGATATTGGTGGTGGTTTTCCTGTACCAAACACATTGTCATTTAATTATGACTATGAATACATGACCAATGAGATCGTTTCTACCATCAAAAGTTTATGCAATTCTAATGGAATTGATGAACCCAATATTTTCACGGAATTCGGTTCCTTTACAGTGGCAGAAAGTGGCGCGGCAATCTATTCTATCGTATCTGAAAAGCAGCAGAATGATGCCGAAAAATGGTTCATGATCGACAGTTCTTTTATTACAACCTTACCTGATACATGGGGCATCGGGCAGCGATTTATATTACTCGCCATCAACCACTGGCACAAGGAATACCAGCGCGTGAACCTTGGCGGAATGACCTGCGACAGCCAGGATTATTACAACAGCGAAGTGGATATCAACCAGGTATTTTTACCCAAAATTGCAGGTAAGGAAAAATTGTATATTGGCTTTTTCCATACGGGAGCTTACCAGGAAAGCCTGGGTGGGTACGGCGGCATTCAGCACTGCCTGGTTCCGGCGCCGAAACATGTTCTAATTGACCTCAACAAAAAAGGGGAATTTACTTATAAAGTCTTTGCAGACAAGCAAAACCCTGAGGATATGATGAAGATACTGGGGTTTAAGAAGTAATAATTCAATTACGAATTAGAACTTTTTTAATTCGTTTTTTTGGGGTTGTTTAAGTTGTAATTTATGGCAATTTTTAAGGTTACTTCGCCTATTTCATTGTATACGACAGTATTTCCTGCCAATTCAAATTTAATAAGTTCAATCTTTTCAAGGTATTGTTTAAGTTTCTCTCCTCCATTTTTTAAAGCACTATTGACAAACTTTTCAGTTGCCCTTACAAGAAGTTCTTCCACACAAGCGTTATATTCCAAAATTAATTTTTTCAGTTCAAAGTCTTTAAATTTATTATCTGAATCCATTGTCGAAATAATATCTCCATCTAATGGGTATCTTTGAATTTGATGAGGATTGATCTTGTTATTTTCTATAAAATCCACAGTGTGCGCACCAACAATATGCCTAAACTGCATGACTTCAAGGTTATTTAAAGTCTCCATAATCTTCTTTTTATAGGGGAGATTAACTAACTCAATAAATGAAGCAATGGCGGATTTCTGAAGATAAATAGCATTTACGATACCGTACAGACGCAAATATTGTTCTCCAATACTTGAAATCTTGGTTGGGCCGCTTAGTTCAAATTGATCGTAATTTTGTTTTGCGAGTTCTGTATCATTTAATAAGTCCATAACACTGCACAAAACAATCCAATCTTTAGCATTTTTGAATTTAAGTTTCCTACTTACATAGACTAAAAATTGTTCTTCAGAATTCGATTTGATAGATCTTGATACATCATTTGCAAGTTCACGAATGACTCTTTCACATTTAATAATTAGAGAATTATTTATGGTTTGAATCATAAGTAAATTTTTGCCAAATATACAACTTTGTCCTTCGCATATTTTTTGACTCTTCATGCCTTACATGGAATACAAATATTCTTTATCATACAAAAATCCCATTAGGGATGACATATTGGTAGCACTAGAATGGACAAACATATAAGAATCCCATAGGGATGGAATATTTCTTATCTATTTGGGTTCATGAAAAACAAACCGATCGTCGTAGTCAATCCCTGTTTGTTTTAAAATCTGTTTATATTCGTCAAGAAAGGTCCTCTTCTTATGGTGTTCCTTTTGGTTCATTATGTATCGTGTGACTGCTGGCAATTGCGATTTTGAATATGAGAATACGCCATACCCTTCTTGCCAGGAAAATTTAGACTTTACCAGCTTATTCTCTGTGATCCATTGTGAAGACGAAGATTTAACATCCTGCATTAAATCACTTATTGACTGAGTTGTATGAAACCCAAGTAATATGTGTAAATGATCTTCGACCCCATTAATGCAAATCATTTTATGCTTGTTTTTTTGAACAGTACCAGTTATATACTTAAACAGATCATTTTCCCATTCTTGATTAATTAATGCAGCTCGAAATTTCGGAGCGAAAATAAATTGCAGATGGACCTGTGAATAAGTGTTAGCCATAATTGGGATTGTTAATTCCCAAATCTACAAAACCCTTTTTAAACTGAAAAAGACGAGAAATATGGCATCCCTACGGGATTAAAATTATGGTTACAAAAATATACTACCAATATTTCATCCCTAACGGGATTGAAATGCTGGCAAAAACATAATATCCGCGGAATTCAGGAATGTTTCAAAGTAAAAAGATCCACTAGTATACCTATTGCACTGGTTCCCTGAACATCCTGGCCGCCTCTAAATGACCAGGTAAGTGATGCGTTTAATTTTACTTTTTTAAATCCAAAAGCCATTCTTAAACCAGGCTCAACAATGGGTCCTCCATTGGGTATATTATTATGCTGAACGGATTCAATTTTACCTGTTGGCCCATCTTTGGTAGTAACAATATAAGTCAAATCATTAAAAAACACTTGATTAAGCCTAAGGCCGATGCCCAGTTCAAGATGATTATTTAAGGCCGATAAGCCTACTGACGGCTGAGCAAACATTTTTAAATAGCTGCCATTTAAGCTACTATAGATTCTTTGGGCTGGGCCATCATTATATACCCATTCCCAGTTATAATTTCCACCGGTAAAGTAACCACCGTGATATACATATTCCATGGCTGAATCATATTTAGTATCACCGGCTTCCTGATATGATTCGGAATTGGCAATTCCATAACCAATCCCGCCTAAGATTTCAAACCGAACATCCGGCGTGATATTTTTATAGCATCCTACGCCGATATCTACTAGTTTATTTACAAGAGTTGAGGTATAATATGCTCCGTTGGGCAATTCAAAAGATGAACCTTGCGCGGAGGAATAATCTCCAAATAAAACCAGATTGTCTTTAAGTGCAATTGAAGCCTGCACGCCTGATGTTGATCCATTGAATGCCATAACCTTAAATTCACCTTCCTTGCTTAAAAGCGGCATGTTAAGTAACCCCGGGGCATAATAATTCTGGGAGAAAAGCTTTGTAACGGTGATTGCCATTATCGAAAATATCAGGAAGATCTTTTTCATATTTTTTGTTTTTTGTTGAGACAAATCTCCGACTATCATTCCCGGTTTTAAAATTGATTACCCGTAATTCGGAAACTGTTTTTACGGGTTTTTCGTATCGAATATACCAATACAAAGACCTGCCGATGCGCTTATACTGCCTTGCTGGTTTCCCTGAAAGGTCCAATATATTGCTGTGTGGAACTTAATATTTTTGAATCCGGCATCCATTGTAAAGCAGGGTTCTGCAAAAAGGCTTCCATTACCCATATCATAGTGGTTTTCATATACTGTTCTATCATAGGATTTGGTTATTCGGTTGAATGAATCCTTTGTGGTAAAACCCGAAGTTATATTGTTATAAAAAATCTGGTTGATCCTGACGCCAATACCTGCATTGAAACGGTGCTTCTTTCCTGCCAGTCCAATTGACGGCTGCACAAATGCTTTGAGATAATTGCCGCTAATGACATATTGCGTAATTTGCTCGTAATGGCCTGGGGGGATATTGAAAAAATCTAATGTAATAAGTCTTAGAAATGGTGAGATGGTATCATCAGAGATCAGATTCCCATTGTTTTTAATACCGGATATATTCGCACTCCCATATCCAATGCCGCCCGAAATTTCAAAAACACCTCTTGTGCCGATCTTTTTAAAATAACCGCATCCAATATCAGCCATCGTGTGTTCTTCAAAATTCTGGCTGCTCCCATACGGACTAGTCCCGGAAGAACTTTGATTCCCTCCATTATTATTATAATTGGATATGTTGCCAAAAAAAACCAAATGTCCTGTAAGAGCGTAGGAGAACTGTGTGCCAACACCTTCGTTTCCTCCATAAAGTATCCACTTAAATTCGCCCTTATCTCTCATAAGAGGAATATTAAGCATATTGGTGATATAAAAATTCTGGGCAAACACATGTGTTGCATTTAAGATTACCAGTAATAATATAAGCTTTTTCATCTTTTTTGGTTTTTACTGACTACAACCTGGGATAAAATCCTTTCTGCTTTTATACCACTATAGATTCATAATCAATGCTTTCTTGCATTAAATCCGATAACCAGACTTATCCTTGCTCCGAGGTCTTCGGTTACAGTATGAGGAGGTGTATACAAAGGCCCATTGTCGTACACCGTCACAGTTTTTTTGTAGGATGGAACAAAGGCTATATTGATTGGGAAATTCACCTGATCAATTTTTATGTTAGTTCCGGCCGCAAAGACAAAACCTACTCCAGCAATTGAAACATTTGGCCCGAACCCGAATTCAAAACCATTTCTATCCCTTATTCCGATTAATAAATTACAGCTTGGCAGGAACAAACCCTGGTCCAATCCTCCAATAAGAGGTACAAACTCAACCAGCCCACAGACGCCACTCTGAAGGGTAAAGTACCTCCACTCAAACTGCCACCCAAATTGGGTGATGGTAGTTCCACTGTTATTATTACTGTTGGGATCCTGGGCACTTCGTATTTGACCCGCAATCAAGCCAGGAGATATATAAGTAAGGCCAATCCGTGGTCCATTTAATTTAACAGTAGGGTAGATCTTGTCCTGGATCCCCTGGTTGTCCTGATTGTCCTGTGCTTTTGCGATAAAAGCAAGAAGTAAAAAAGATAAAATAAGACAAGTAAATCTTACTGTTTTCATGTTGTTTTTTAAGTTAATTTTTTTCATGACTTTAAATAATTTGTTGGGACAAAATTCCGGCAGTTTTAAAGCACTTTAAAATTGATTACCCGTAATCCGGAAACTGTTTTTACGGGTTTTTGCAAAACACGGGCGTTCTGGTTTGATAATAAGCTTCAAACCAATGTTATAAAAACAAAGCAGCGTTTAATTACCTGATCAGGTATTCCAGTTTTTCCCGCGTCTTTTTTATCTCAGCTGCAAGCCCCGAAAAGAATTTGTTCCGCAGTTTTTCTGAATCTTTTGAAATAAGACTGCTGCGGCTCATCAGGTTAAGAAAATGCTTATAAGAAGCGTCGCAAAACCTATCATTAGAAGTACTTAGAAAATTAAAAGCATTATGCGTGATAAAAGACACCTTTTGATCTTCAAGAATTGCCAAAACAGTATTATCGCTCAATACCACTTCATTGTGATATAATTTGAAGCTCCCGGAATAAGGGCTGGGAGCATCGCCGATTAAAAATTTTAACCCCTTTTCAGCCTGGCTTTTAATATGTGTGATGTACTCTTCTAATTTTCCCAAAACAATGAATGCCTCTTTCGGGTTTTCAAAGAGGCCGGATTCCGCATAATATTCAATTTGCAGAAGGGTGCTTTGTATGGTTTCTTCATTCCAAAGCTCAGTAGACGGAAAGCGGATGTATTCTGCGAGAAGTTTTTTACCAGTTTGAATCATGCCTGAATCCAAATTAGATAGTGAAAATTTCCTGTTTTCAAATTTCCTGAATCCCAGGATGGTTTTCTGCCACACAAATGTCTTGAAAGCAGCGAGTTCATCATTATAAAAATCATGAAAGATCGGCATGTCTTTCGCTGCATAAATCATTTCGCAATTCCCTGAATCCGCAAATTTTTTTACGATCTGGTATGCATTGGTCGTGTAATCAAGAAGGTTAAATTTTTCTTCGTCAATAGGCTTGTACTTGAAATAAATTTCGTCTCCTGTGGTAGAATTAAGGGCCAGATCTGCAGAAACATTAAAATGCAAGGCTATTTTCTGCAACTCACTGAATGAAAGCTCCTTTTCTCCCCTGATGCGCCTGTAAGCACTATCGGTACTGATACTCAGAAGATCTTCCAGTTCATCCACCATTGATAAATGAGAAGGAATTCTTTCCCTAATTTTTTGAAAAAACGCAGCCTGTTCCAAAATGCCTGCCATACTTCTTCTCCTTTGGAGTGTAAAAATAATACAGTTGGGACAAATGCAAAACTTTATTCGGAAATCCCGCTAAGGATGAAACATTAATAGCAAGCGAATTGTAGGTGAAGAATTTAATCCCGCAGGAATGACATATTTATGTACTCAAGGGAAATATACTGTACCTAAGGCACACTAAAACTGGGGCACCAAAATTTTCTGTCAATATTCTATCCCTAAGGGATTAAACTAATAGCCAGGTGCAAAAGTAATTGAAGGACTGATCCGGTTTTCCCCAAATTCCTGAATGGTCTTTTCACCCCTCAATTCTTACTTCTCACTTCTCACCCTTCCTTCTTCAAATATTTTTTGCGTTTTCTTTGAATCTCCATACCTTGTGCCTCCAATATTAAATAAGAGTAAAGATATGGAAAATTATGATGTAAATCAGGTAAAAAACATAGTCTTACTGGGCCATGCCGGAAGCGGTAAAACAACCCTTGCCGAATGCATGCTCTTTGAGGCCGGATTAATTTCACGACGCGGTACGGTTGAAGAAGGCAATACCGCATCTGATTATAATGCCATTGAACAGGAAAAAGGCTGTTCCGTTTTTGCAACACTCTTGCACTCAAACTGGAGGGGCTATAAAATAAATATACTGGATACACCGGGGAATGATGATTTTGTTGGTGAAGTTATCGCCTCGCTTAAAGTTGCAGATACAGGCGTTATGCTGCTTAATGCACCTTTCGGGGTGGAAGTAGGAACGGATATCATCTGGGAATACACCGAACAATTTAAAACGCCCATGATCTTTGCTGTAAACCAGCTCGACCATGAGAAAGCTGATTTTGAAAAAACGGTTGAACAGGCCAAAAACAGTTTCGGAAGAAAAGTACTGGTTGTGCAGTATCCACTCAATGCAGGGTCTGGGTTTGATTCCATCATTGATGTATTGAAAATGACCATGTACAAGTTTCCGGCGGAAGGCGGAAAACCACAAAAACTTCCGATACCCGATTCTGAAAAAGCCAAAGCTGATCAGCTGCATAATGAGCTCATTGAATCTATTGCGGAAAATGATGAAGGCCTCATGGAACTCTATTTTGAAAAGGGGAGCCTCGATGAGGACGAAATGCGTAAAGGCCTGAAAATAGCCATGATAAACCATGAATTATTCCCGCTTTTCTGTCTTTCCGGCAAGAAAAATATGGGTAGTGGCAGGTTGATGGGGTTTATTGATAATGTTGCACCTTCGGCAGCTGAAATGCCTCCCCAAAAGCTTACCGATGGCAACACATTGCCCATCAGCCAGAAAGGGAACCCATGTGTTTTTATTTTTAAAACGATTTCCGAACATCATTTAGGTGATATGTCATTGTTCAAGGTGTATTCCGGTGAGGTGCATGCCGGGTCAGAACTGATGAATGAAGAAACAGGAGCGGTTGAAAAATTCACACAGCTTTTCACCCTCGAAGGCAAAAAACGCGAACCTGTTGAAAAACTTCTTGCCGGTGACATTGGGGCAACCATAAAACTTAAAAGCACCCATACCAATAATACACTTCATAGTAAAAATGAAAAACTTGAAATAGAGCCGATCAAATTCCCTAATCCGCGAATGCGCATGGCCATTGTCTCAACCAAACGTGGTGAAGAAGAGAAACTTGCGCAGGCGTTGCATCAGTTGCAGGAAGAAGACCCAAGCTTAAAAATTGAAGTTTCGCAGGAGTTGAAACAAACCATTCTGCATTGCCAGGGGGAATTACACCTCGGTATTATTTCCCTCAAACTGCAACAGGAATACAAGTTATCCGTAGAGTTTGTACCACCTAAAGTTCCTTATCGAGAGACCATTCAGAAAATGGTGCAAACCAGTTACCGGCATAAAAAACAATCGGGTGGTGCGGGGCAATTTGCGGAAATCCATATCCAGGTAGAACCTTATTATGAGGGCATGCCGGATCCCAAAGGAATGACTGTGCGGGGGAGAGATGAAGTGAAGTTGCCGTGGGGCGGCAAACTTGTGTTCTATAATTGCATCGTGGGTGGTGTTATCGACCAGCGTTTTCTGCCCTCCATCATGAAAGGTATTATGGACAAAATGGAAAACGGGCCATTGACAGGTTCTTATGTGCGCGATGTGAGGGTATCCGTTTTCGATGGAAAAATGCACCCGGTTGACAGCAATGATATGGCCTTTAAAATTGCTGGTATGATGGCTTTTAAAGATGCTTTCAGCCAGGCGAGCCCAAAAATCCTGGAACCCGTATATGAACTGGAAGTGCTTGCCCCTGAAGATGTTGTAGGTGAAGTAATGGGTGATCTGCCTACAAGGCGTGCCATTATAGAAGGGATCGATACGGAAGGCCATTATCAGAAGGTTAAAGCCCAGATTCCGCTGGCCGAATTGCAGAATTATTCCACGGGTCTCCGCGCAATCACCCAGGGTCGAGCGAAATACAGCATTGAATTTCACGACTATGCCCCGGTGCCGATGGAGATGCAGGAAAAATTGATAAAAGCATACCAGGCAGAACACCAGGAATCGTAATAAATATCCGAATTTTAACATAATAATTTTATACTATCAAACCGGTTTATATCAAATTCATATTCGCAATTGTAATGTGCCTTGGGTTTTATTCTCAAGCAATTGCACAGACCGATGCCGAAAAAACAAAAGCAGAGGAATATTACAACCAGGCCAGGGTCAATGCTTATGGGAATGACTTTAAGGCCGCGATCGACTATTGTTTCAAGGCCATTGAAGAGGATTCTACTTATGTGGACCCTTATCATCTTTTGGGTTCGATATTGGAAACACTGCATCGTGATTCAGATATCATAGTTATGTATACCAGATTGCTGGCTGTAGCCCCGAATGATTTCGACGGGTACATGGGTCGCGCTGATGCGGAGGTGAAGCGGTTGAAATATGATGACGCAGAAGCGGACTACCGGGCTGCTGTTGCGCTGAAGGGAACGCCTGCAAAGTATCATAATGTAGCGGTAGATCGCCTTGATAAAATGTCTTATATCCGTTATCTTGTTGCGCACCCGGTTCCGTTCAACCCTGAGAACCTGGGCTCGAATATCAACTCGACGGATGACGAGTATTTTCCTACATTCACTGTCGATGGCGAAACAATGTATTTCACCAGGCGCAAGTTGCAGGGCACTAAGGATTTCCATGGTATGACTGTTGAGAATTACAACGAAGATATCATGATGAGTACCAAGATAAATGGTCAGTGGTCTCCAGCGCAGGATATTCCCGGGCCTATTAATACACCTGACAATAACGAAGGCGCCATGTGTATCGCCCCTGATGGTACTTACCTTATTTATACAAGTTGCGTGCAAGGCAATTGCGATCTCTATATTTCTTTTTTTGTAGATGGTGACTGGACCAAACCTGTGAATATGGGCGACCCGATCAACACCCGTTTTAATGAAAAGCAAACCTCCATAAGTGCTGATGGAAGGACGATATATTTTGCGAGTGACAGGCCCGGGGGACTGGGCGGATTGGATCTCTGGTCCAGTACCCGCGATGATAACTGGAACTTTGGTGAGCCTGTGAATCTCGGTCCCAATATCAATACCAAACTGGATGACCAGGCACCCTTCATTCATCCTGATAATCAGACTTTGTATTTCATTTCGCTTGGGCATAAAGGCATGGGGCGTAATGACATCTTTTATTCGCGCAGGGATGCCTTTGGGAAATGGGACTCTGCCGTTAATTTAGGCTATCCCATCAATACCCCCGGCGATGAGCCCGGTCTTGTTATTGACCGCCTTGGCGATTATGCTTATTTCTCTTCCGAAAGGGAAGGTGGATATGGGAAACTTGATATTTATCGTTTCAAACTTCCCAAGCCGGCCAAGCCGCATCCCGTTACTTATCTTAAGGCACATGTTACTGATATTGAAACTCATAAACCTCTTAGAGCCAACCTGGAACTTATCGATCTTGAAACCGGGAAAAGCTTTCTGAAAACCATCTGCAGCAAGAATGGGGATGTTGAAGCTGTGCTTCCGGGTGGTAAGGATTATATGGTGAATGTGTCTGATAGTGCTTATCTTTTCTTTTCTGATAATATTCCGTTAAAAAATTACCATCTCAATAATCCGTATCTGTATAATATCCAGTTAAAACCAATAAAAACCGGTCAGACCATTAATCTCAAAAATGTGTTTTTCCCAACGGACGGTTTTTCACTGGAAGACAAGTCTAAATCAGAACTTGATAAGCTCGCTTCTTTTCTGCGAACCAATCCAAAGGTGAAACTAGAAATAGGTGGGCATACCGATAATACCGGATCTCCTGAACACAACAAAGACCTTTCAACCCGCAGAGCAAAAGCTGTTTATGACTATCTGACCACAAGCGGGAAAATTGATACCAAGCGACTGAGTTATGTCGGCTATGGCGACAGCAAACCCATTGTTCCTAACACAACAGAAGCCGGAAAAGCCAAAAACCGGAGAACTGAAGTGAAGATTATGGAATGATTTTTTTTAAAGAGTGAGAAGTAAGAGGTGAGAAGTAAAAAGCTTTGGGAAATGCTTTAATATTATAGTTTTTAATAGTTTAATCCTTGAACAATGTTTCGCCTTTGATGAGCCACGAAAACCCGAATGCGAGCAATGCAATTGTTTCGCAAATGATAACAATATGGCTCAGGGGATTACCCTTGGCCAGGAAATAAACACCAAGACATGCCACGCTGGCTGTCATTACGATACCGCAACCCACATAAATATAATTCCTGATGATTTTCTGAGGTGTTTTTATACCCTTTGTTTTTGTAAATAGAAAAATAGACATAAATGCGAGGGTCAAGAAAAACAATGCCGCACATGCCAGGTGGATAGTGCTATGCATTTCAAAATTGATCAGATAAACTGCAGGCTGCTGTCCGGGAAAACCATCGATGATATCCGTTTGAAACAAAGCAACACCGATGCAAAAAATACCTGCCAGGTTTGATATGTTACTATCAAGATTATCGAAGCCTTTATAGGAAAACAAAAAGAGCGCCACGGCAAAAAGAATGCCCTCAAATATTTCCCGCATATTTGTATAATAGTAGTGACTGATAGATGGTTGTATATTATACTTCCCCAGGATCGATCCGGCAATGAGAACAAAAGGCAGTAAAATCCCAAGCCAGCCAACGGCTCGCCGCAGGTCTTTATAAGAGAGGATTACAGGTTCGTCATGTTGATTATCTGAACTCTGATTTGGGTTTTCCTGAGGTTTCATATTGCATTTTTTTAAGATTGTGTTCCCAATATTTTGATGTTATATTTTGTTACCCAATCTGACGGACTGGATCCATCCTTAAAAGAGGGTGCATTCGTAAAAGAAAGCATGTCCGCTGCATCTCCATACCACAGATCTCCATCAGTAGGCTGTCCTGAATTCAGGCTTTTATCAGAATACTGCCATATTTTTGGCGCGTTCCATCCGGCCAGTGGCGTTGAAGGATTCGGTTCATAACAGGCAAGCCAGAGGGGATAACCTGAAAATTGTTTGGTACCCCCCAACCTGTTCATGATAAATGGTTTATTCGAATAAAACATAGACAAATATCCGGTTAATTCTTTTACTTTATCCAGAAAAATCTGAGTGTCTTGTATCAGAGTAGCGACCGGAATTGTGTTGGTTTCGTCCTCAATATCCAGAGCCGGGGGAAGCGAATATTGATCCAGGTAAGGCTTAATCGAATCGCAGAAATGTTGCGCCTGGGCAACCGGATCTACGCCAACGGCATAGAAATGATAAAAACCAGTTAAAATATGTGTGGTGGATATGCCATGATAATGTGTTGCCATGGCAGGATCAGTAATCTGATCGCTCTGTGTTGCCTTAATATAGGCGAAAGCAAGGCCTGTTTGTTCCAGGGCATTATAGTTGGCGATGGTGTTCCAATGAGAAAGGTCGATTCCTGTGAGCATGGTTTATAAATTGAAATTTGTGATTTGTGATTTGAAAATGCAATATTGTGAAAATCTTAAATAAGTGAATTGCTTTTTAATTTTCACAGAAGGGATTCCCCCTTGTAAGGGGGTAAGGGGATTTTACTCGCGCGCCAGCCTTCCCCCCAAAGCCAGCCTGTCCCGATTTTTCGGCAGGGTGGTTCGGTCGATAACCATAAATCGCTATTCTGAAATACCGACCCTGATAAATTTTCAAAAACCGCCTTTTCCGCCATTCTGGCTTGATAAATTTTCAAAAACGCCATTCTGAGCATTCTGGCTTGTTCTTTCTGATATTTCATTTTTTTCATTTTATAACTAATTGATTTTAAGTTTTATACTCGTAACTCGTTGACAAATATCAATAGATATCAATAAAATATCAATAGGAAATAGGTTTAAAGGCCGGTTTATCTTTTGCGTTTTGTATTTTTTTTTCGCGCCAGCCACTTACGCCTTACGCCTAATGCCTTACGCCTTTTAAATTACATATATAGCGAGATGCCAAAGTGGGTGGATGTTTCAGAAAAATAATTTATAAGTTGTATTATTTCAATGGGTTACAAGCGAAAATATTTTTGAAAATGTTTTACTTTTTACGCCGAAAGACCTGGCAGGAGCCGGGAACCGGACTTATTCAAACTTTAATTCTTTCCGTTTTATCCATTGCGGGGCTTCATTGGGCTTAATTACTATTACATCAATCGGACCTCCAACTGTTTTTGCCTTTTGCTGAAACCTGATGGTTTCAATCGTTGTTCTCACCGCATAAACTGCAAAATCAATGGCGTCCTGCAAAGGCATAAAATTAAATGTTAATGGATTGTCAGGTAAATCAATCCATTTATCCCCCTGCTTTAATTTGACTGTATTAAGAATTCTTTGAAGTACTTCAATTTCCCCGCCCCAGTTTGCTCCATGAAATGTCTGTCCATTAGCAACATTTACGCGGTTAAAACTGTTTTCTGCAATATTCACGTAATAGACATAAGGGATAGAAATGCCGTTTTCAACTTTGTAACCAGTGGTATAAAAGTACGTTTTTGGGTTCCCGGATATCTTGCCAAAAAAATCAATTAACAATTGCGGAAGCTGGTCTATCGTTGTTTCATCCACCACTTTTTCTTCAATAAATTGATTGATAAAACCAGAGATGGGTATCCCTTTAATATCCGCGACCCCAAAAGTCCCAAGTCCGAATTTATCATTGATCGTAAATATTTTGGTATTTGTGTCAGATGCCGTTATGGAATGCAATTGTTCACCATTATCTGTTTTGGTTTTCCAGGTCAAAGTCAACCGGCTATCACCAGCTATGACAAGGCCTTCCGGGACATAAAGTGTTACAATGAGTGACATGAGTATTTAGATTTTGTTTTATGAATGGATTCAATACTAATGAAAAATTAGATCATTGTTAAGATGAATTTTTTCTTCCGTTGTTTGGGTTGTTACTAAATGGGCTCCCGACCAGCATAGTCTTGTAATCAAAGTCGCCTGAAATCTTCAATCAAGTTTCCCTTATTTCTGTACCTTTGCAGGCCGAAAGATAATTGATCAACTTGTCACGCCTGCCCCGACCTCTTCGGGGACTTATTCGGGATTGATAATTGATCATTGATAACTGATCATTTCTCAGATTTATGGAATTACAAAAAAAACTTGAAGAGATAAAAACCCGTTGGGAAGAGGTGGGGAGGCTGCTCAATGAGCCTGATACCATGAGCGATATGAAGCGTTTTGCCCAGATGAACCGGGAATACCGAAACCTGGAAGAAATCGTGGATAAGTATCACGAATACAGTGATCTGCTCAGCAATATTGATGCGACCAAAAGGATTATTTCCGAAGAGAAAGACCAGGAATTCAGGGATATGGCAAAGAGCGAACTCGATGAATTGTTGTCGAAACTACAGCCATTGGAGGAAGAGATAAAACTTATGTTGATTCCGCCGGATCCCATGGATGACAGGAATGCCCTGGTAGAGGTTCGGGCTGGTACCGGTGGTGATGAAGCTTCGCTTTTTGCAGGAGTGCTGTACAGGATGTACCAGAAATACTGCGATATCAAAGGCTGGAAAATAGATGTAATTGACGCCCATGAGGGAACAAATGGAGGATTTAAAGAAATAATATTCAATGTTTCGGGAAACAAGGTGTACGGTAACATGAAATATGAATCGGGTGTACACCGTGTGCAGCGGGTGCCTTCCACAGAATCGCAGGGACGGGTGCATACTTCTGCAGCCTCTGTAGTAGTATTGCCCGAAGCGGAGGAGTTTGATATCGACCTGAAAGACTCCGATATCCGCAAGGATACCTTTTGTTCTTCGGGTCCAGGGGGACAATCGGTAAATACTACCTATTCTGCAGTTCGGTTGACGCACATTCCTACCGGATTGATTGTATCCATCCAGGACGAAAAATCGCAGCTCAAAAACTACGAGAAAGCGTTGAAAGTCTTGCGTTCACGATTGTATGAAATAGAACACCAGAAATACCTGGACGAGATTTCCACCAAACGGAAGACCATGGTTTCTACCGGTGATCGTTCGGCCAAGATCCGAACCTATAACTATCCCCAGGGCCGTGTCACAGACCACCGTATCGGGCTTACTTTGTATGACCTGGATAACGTTCTTGATGGGGATATTGACCGATTGATAGACGGTTTGCAGGTTGCAGAAAACGCAGAGCGACTGAAAGAAGGGAGTTTTGTGTAAATCAGGATCAGCAATCAGGAGATAGGTGTTAATTGGTTCAATGATAAATAAAAGGGTCGGGTAATTTTTAAAATAATCCAATTACACGAGAGACGTCAGCAGAACTGAATATATACTTTGACAATGAAGATATTGCGATGTGCTATGTCTGCCAATAATATTTATTAATTTATTAGATTTTTTCAAATAAACCGATTAAATCCGATAATTATCTATAAATTAGCTGAGCCATTGTTAAAAAACCCATGCGGCGACACTACACATTCTGCCTGATATTCCTGTTTTTTGTGAGCGCAGCAAAAGCCCAGTGTGATATTACTGTTAGTGTGAATAAAGGCTGTGTTCCGCTTCCAATCGAATTTACATTTAAAACAACCAATACTTCCACACCCGTAAGTTATTCCTGGGATTTTGGTGATGGTGACAACTCATCTCAAAACAACCCGACACATATTTATAAAGCATCAGGATCATATAAACCAATCGTAACGGTCACTTTTCAGAATGGTACAAAATGTACGGATACACTTTCAAAACCGATTATTGTTTACCACAATCCCAATGTTGCTTTTATTGTAAACAATAACAAGCCTATACTTCTTTGCGCGCGTAAAGACTCTCTATGTTTTACTGACAAATCAAGCATTGGCGCTGATAAGGCTCCTATCATTGCGTGGCAATGGACTTTCGGCGATGGTGGCAGTTCTACCCGCGAGAACCCCTGCTATGCTTATTCTGACAGTGGGTATTACCAGGCAACATTACAGATAACGGACTCTAACGGATGTACGCAATTTTTACAGAAAACGATCAATGTGCGATATACAACCGACTCGGGTATTAATGTCAATCCTACATTCAAAATGTATATTGCCTACAATTGCAAAAAGAATATTCAGACTGTAACATTCACAAACACAACTGATACACAGGGGCAATTTATCACAAACTTTATCTGGAATTTTGGTGATGGAACAGGCGATACCTGCTACCTGCCCACACCGGCCTGTCTTTCCAAATGGACAAAATTTCAGCATGTGTATACCAAACAGGGTTTTTACCAGCCTTCTCTTACCATCGAAAACAAATACGGTTGTATCGGAAGTGTTTCCGTTGATACCCCAATCATCATTGATCCATATAAGCTCAGCGTGTCGGTTTTCCCATCTGTGACTTGTTTTCTTCAGGATTCCATGTCGATTGATACTGTACCACCACATCCATTAGCCCTGGGTTATTACTGGGATTATGGCGATCCTTACCGGCGCGATCCGGGCGTTACTGCAGCTGATAATCATATTTATAAAATGCCAGGAATTTACACCGTGCATATTGATGTTGTAATAGGCACCTGCCATTATGATTCTACGGTTTGCCATGCTGTAAAAATGCTCGGCCCGGTTGCACTCATCATGCCGGTGAAAGGCAGTAAGCAAGCCTGGGACTCTGTCCCTCCAAACGGCTCTTTCCTGATCCCTCCATCAAAATACAGCAAGTATTTCGATACAACATGTCTAAGTCCCGGATATGCAAAATATTACACATATAAATCGGTGCTTGTAAAAAACGGAGAGCCTGTGTATGACAGTTGCCTTGTGGATACAATAACAACCTATCAGAAGGATTCGCTCTATCTGTGCAACGGTAAAAAAACGCCTAATATTTTGCTGAGTTTTGTGAAACATATTGATTCTTATAAAGATACAACAGAACAAATTGCAACATTGCATTATTGGCTTAAAGGAGACCCTATTCCAACAGGTGACGTTTACAGCGATACACCATTTGTGAACCGTCCCCTATATATGGATGATACCAGTTTGTTTTCGCTCCGATGCCAGGCGCCGCAAAAGATCAGTTTCACCAATTTCAGCGAAAAATACAGAGGCTACTATGCTGTTGATAATTACCCGTTTGCATATCCAAGTAAATGCGCGAACAAATCATATCCCTACGCCAGTGACAGCCTCACTTATTACTGGGATTTTGGAGAAGGATCCCCAAGCACTTCTACCAAAGCCAATCCTGTAATCACCGACCGGTTTTCATCTGAAAAACTGCCGAGCCATCTTTTCAGGAAAAATGGTTGCTATTGGGTAATTCTTACGGTTTCTGACACTTCCTCTAATTGCAGCGACCAGGATTCCATACCTGTAGTATTGGAAGAACCTAATGCAGGATGGGATCCAACTTATAGTAATATTAAAGACATGACGGCGCTGATACAGGACAGCCTGCCGGTACACGGCCCCAGACGAGGTATGATTATCAGCGGCAAGCCTTGTGTGGATTCCGCACAGAATATTGATCTCAGGGAAATTCTGCCAGGCTGTTTCCAGCGAAACTTTAATATGGCATTCGATTCTGTAAAAGATGTTCTTAACTGCAATCACCTGGTGGGATGGAAATGGCTAAATAAAGATACCATTGCCAATGTGATGGACTATACCTACGACTATCAGGATACAGGATGGAAAACGATAGGGCTGGTGGTTACCAACAATTATAACTGTACCGACACGGTCTGGTATCACCATTACAAATACATACATGGAACCTATGCCGCCATCAATGTTTCTGCGTCACATACCTGCCTGGGTGACACAATAAAGATGTGGCCAGCTATTCCGCAACAACTTGGCATAAAAAGTTTTACATACTATTTTACAGAACAACTTGACCTGGGTGACACAATAGCAAAACCTAAAACACAGACAACAAGGTATAAGGTTATTAAACAAAAGAACGGGAGTTATGATACCATCACATCCACAGTCCACAACCGGCTTTGGGGGATTGATGACAGCGCTAACCAGAATTTTAATTATCTGACCGATACAAATTATATAGTAATCCCATACATAGGGCATGTATTGATTACTTCTGTGATTGTGAGTCGATTTGGCTGCAGCGATACGGTCCGCACCCAGGTTACGGTCGGCGATTATACTGATTTCGGTGAAGACAATACTACCGTTTGCACGAACGATACAGTTCATTTTCAAGGAATTGCACAATATTTTGTGCCGTTCGCACCTCATGGCTATAGTACAGGTGTTAGCAACATCAATTACTGGCAAAACCCCGACAGTGCCCGGGGCGGACGTATTCCTAAAATTCCTGAAAAAATGGAATGGGACCTGAACGGAGATGGAATTATTGATGCAACAGGCCCTTATGTCTATTTTAAATATACCAAACCAGGAAAATATACGGTAACACTTTATACAACAGATAGCAATGGGTGCGTTCAAACCGTCACAAGAAAAGACCTGATTTCTGTTATCGGTGATTCTGCTTATTTTACTATTGCATCACCGGGACCTACCCGTCTTTGCAAAGGATCACATCTGTTCCAGTTTATTGATTCATCACATGTTATCAAGCCTTTTGCAGATTCTTCCAATACTTATAGAATTTATTCCTGGAAATGGATTTTCGGAGACGGTTATCCGCCACAAACGATAACCGATACCACCAAGAAAAATGCCTCTCATTACTACGAAAAAAACGGTGATTATACGGTCACCCTCATCATCCGGACTTCTCCCGGAACAGGGGCCAGCGGCCATGGTTGTGCCGACACATTCAAACGTGTCATTCATATTCTTGGGCCTGTAGCCAAGTTCAGTATCGTGGGGGCAGATAAGGGTTGTGTGCCATTTACCGTTGCTGTAAGGGATGAATCCCTAAAAGCACAAACACGTGAATGGTTCCTTGGCGATTCGACCTCAGTCAACAGTTATGGAGATTCTATTGTTTATCTCACTTATAAAAAACCGGGTGTATGGTGTCCGCAGTTTTACGTCGTAGATTCATTTACGGATTCTACCACAGGGAAACAATTGTATTGCTCTGATCTGTATCCTCCTGTTAAATGCCAGATCCAGGTGCAGGTATGGGATACCAATAAACAGGTGCTAACGGCCTCTGACACTTTAATTTGTCTCGGTAAAGATTCCATATATTTTAAGAGTTCGCCTGATACCGGGTATACTTCCTGGACCCTCCATTTTGGGGATGGTGACAGCGCAACCAGAACCAGTCCGAATTTCGGACATATTTATACAAAAACAGGGAAATACCATGTCACTGTAAGTGGCAGCGGGGCGCATTGTCCGGATACCGCATCCATCAATGTCAGGGTCATTGATATAAAATCTTATTTCACCATAGATACGGCAAAAAATGATACCCCCACTTTCAGCTTTGTAAACAAATCCGTTGGCGGAGTCCGATATACCTGGGATTTTGGAGATGGTTCATTGCCGTTCCCGATCACTTCTTACCAGGAAATATCGCATCCATTTATGAAGGCCGGAAAGTCGGTTATATGCCTGACATCATTCAATGAAAAAGGTTGCCCTGCAAAATATTGCGATTCGCTCGTGATAGATACTTTCCTGTATGTCCCGAATGTATTTACGCCAAATGGTGATGCATATAATCCTGTTTTTGATATCGTTATATACGGGAATCTTGGTTATCATCTTGACATATACAACCGATGGGGGCAGAAAGTATTTCATAGTGATGACAAAAGATCCATGTGGGATGGCATTAACCACAGCAGCGGCATCCCTTATCCTGAAGGCACCTATTATTATGTTTTTAATTACCGTTTTATCGGCAATAAAAACGAAGAGAAAGACGGAGCGGTTTCTTTAATTAGATAATTATGAATTTCTTTGTCATTTCGATCTCGAGCGTTCGGGATCGAAATGACAGCCTTCTTTGAGAAATAAGCTCCTGCTTTTATTGATAACATGTAAAACGAATAACTTATTTTTGAACTTTTAACCTGAAAACTTCTTCTCACTTCTCATATATTACTTCTCACTAAATGGAAACAACTCTCGGTATCGGTTCACGCATAAGACATAAGGAGTTCGGAGATGGCGTCGTTATCGGTGTAAAATCTGCTACATATATCATCACCTTTATGGCATCTGGCCGTAAGGAAATATCACATTCTTATCCGCTCGAGATCATTGAAGAAGAAGAGCCTGCGGACGACCTAATAAGCCTGGCAGATGTGGAACGCAGCCTGACAAATATCCTTCGCAAATGGGCTGATGTACAGGAAATTGTACCGCTTGGCGCCAAATGGACAGGAGGTGTGCTTATTATGCAGCCGGGTGATAAAAGTCTCAAACCGAAAGAGATGCCTATTGATGCACTCTTCCATAAAATTGTGATGATCCGCGACCGCATGAGAACCCTTGAACAGCGCGTGAATGCCAGTGCATTAACTGATGAAGAAAAGGTTTCGATACAGCAATATATTACCAAATGCTATGGCAGTTTGACTTCATTCAATGTGTTGTTCAAAAGACCTGAAGATTATTTCACCGGCGAAAAAGGTGGTGGCGAATAGATGAAAAGCAAAAGCAAACCGCAAAGGACGCTAAGGTATCGCAGAGTACACAAAGAAAAGACTTTGTTCCCTTTGCGAAGCCTTTTGCTACTCTGCGGTAATGTTTTGGGTTTTCTTTTATTCTTCAGTTCAACATCATATTCTCAATCGAATAAATTTGGTGGTATCGGTGTCTCCGTTGATATTGATTCATCTGTCATGCGGCCTTATATCGTTGACATTCTTTCAAGCAAACCAGGAGCCATGGCCGGGCTCAGATCCGGTGATCATATCATCTCCATAAACCATTGGAATACAAAAGGCAAATCGCAGGAACAGGTTGCCAATAAACTGCGCGGAAGGATTGGTTCCCAGGTAGACCTGAACATCGACCGAGTTGGTAAACAAATGGATTTTGTGATGAAAAGGGAGAATGTTATTGTGCCGGACAAAAATGATAATTTTTGCGTCAAATTCGATTTGATATTAAAATCAACAATTGACAGTTTTAAAACTATTCAAGGAGATTTCATTTCGCAACCCAACAAATATGAAAAAGATTATGCATCAAAAATCCAAATACCAGGATTTGATAGTGCAAAGATATTAAGAAATATTTCCTGGAGTGATGCTGAATACGCTGCGGATTATTTCATTGGAAAGGATAGTACACAGGCAATGAGTGAATTCAGAAAGCTTCGAAACGAAATAAATGACTGTATTCCGTACACAATTGTACAATCCTACAAAGAATACCCAGAAGATGATCCACCAAGTATATCATTCAGTTATAATTTACAAAGCGTGAAAAATAAAAAATATTCTGGCATAGTCGAGTGGGTAATAGTTATCAGAATAGAAAAAGATGAAAATCATATGATGCTGGTACGTCTATGGATAGATCATCCCGCAAAAATGTAAAACCCTCACGGCACAAACGCATCCTCAATATGATAAATCTCGTTCTCATCTTTATTTCTAACAATTGAGATAATATCAAACCGTATCTCATTTTCGATTTTGTTTGCTTCAATGAATAGGTTCGCGGCACGGGCGATGTGTTGTTGCTTGACTTTGTTCACCGCCTTCTCCGGCCAGCCGAAATAAGACCCGCTGCGGGTTTTTACTTCAACAAAAATGATGGTGTTGTTATGGTTCGCAATGATGTCAATCTCACAACCTTCACCTCTCCAGTTCAGGTGCTGAATCTTATATCCTTTTTCTATAAGATACGCTGCAGCAAGCTTTTCACCTGCATTTCCTGTTTCCCGGTTTGATGGCATTGAATTGATTTAATGTGAGTTTAATTTCGCCTCCCTCCCGAAAAGTCGGGACAGGCTACCCTCTGGGCACCCCTCCTCAACTGAGGCCGGGAATTGCTGGCGCCAGCCACTTACGCCTAACTCCTTATGCCTTACGCCTAAGTTTTTACCAGTCCTTCTTCTCTATTGACTTATCCCCGAGCATCCCGGTTTTAAACTCATTAATTCTTTTATGGATATCATCATATACAAAATCAAGGTTTGCCTGGATATGATCTTTGGCGGTGTAGAAATTATCTCCCGGTACATTATGTTCTATCCACTTTTCCATATGGATTGGAACGCCTGAACGGTTCTGTTGGAAATCGGTAAACTCATAACGGTATTTGCCATTCTTAAATGCTATAGTCAACTTATACAAAACAAGATCCGGATCCGGAACCAGGATGCCGCCTTTGCCTTTCATCATAAGCTGGGTAAACCCGTTCAGCACAATAATTCCATTGTCTTTATCGCTTTCTTTGATTTTGGTATCAGCCTGTTTGTACATGCGGTGCAATACCACCAGCCCGCGATCGAACCCTGAGCTTTTGGTATAACCGGGCGCCTGAACAACCTCTACAAATGAAACTTTTTTTGTAAGGCTATCTATTGGAAAGTTCTGTGCTACAGCTTTTAATCCGGCACCGGCCATAAATATAAACAGGAGAGATAATAACTTTTTCATTCTATTTTTACGATTAATTTTTAGTTTCAAATACTTTGAGCTTTCCGCAAGATTAGTGAATTTTTCTATTCCGCCAAAATCAGGTAATAGTCTTTTTTGCCTTTTTGCACCAGCATAAACCGGTCGCTGATCAGATGTGTGATATCAATCATCATACCGCCATCGGTTATTTTTTCTTTATTGATGCTCAAGCCATTGTTCTGCACCATTTTGCGCAATTCTCCCTTTGATGGGAATATGGTTGTGTTTACAGCTAGCAGGTCTCCAACATTAATACCGGCTTCAAGTTCCGACTTTGAAATTACAAACTGTGGAACACCTTCAAAATCAGACGAAAGATTATCAGGAGACAATTTTTTTAAGGACTCAGCTGTCCCTTTTCCGAAGAGAATATCAGAGGTTTCTATAGCGCTCTCAACTGCTTCAATACCATGTACTCTTATCGTTACATCCTTTGCAAGTGCTTTTTGTAATATCCTTAGATGGGGAGCCTGGGCATGTTCTGCCTCCATAGCTTCTATTTCTTCTTTGGTCATCAAGGTGAACACTCTAATGTATTTGGCGGCATCCTCGTCCGTAGCATTCAGCCAGTATTGGTAAAATTTATATGGTGAAGTTTTGGAAGCATCCAGCCATACCGTACCTGATTCTGTTTTGCCGAATTTGGTACCATCAGCCTTTGTTACGAGCGGACTTGTGAGTGCATAGGCCTCACCCCCTGCCATCCGCCTGATGAGCTCGGTACCGGTCACGATATTCCCCCACTGATCGCTGCCACCCATCTGGATCCGGCAATTTTTGTTTTTATACAACCAATAGAAATCATAACCCTGTATCAACTGGTAGCTGAATTCTGTAAATGAGATCCCTGTTTCCAGACGTTTTTGTACGCTGTCCTTCGCCATCATGTAGTTGACAGTGATGTGTTTACCCACATCACGCAGGAAATCCAGGGCATTGTAATTTTTGAACCAGTCGTAGTTATTTACCGTCTCTGCGGAATTTGCGCCGCAATCATAATCAAGGAATTTTTCGAGCTGTTTCTGCTGGCTTTTGACGTTATGCTCCAGGGTAGCCTGGTCGAGCAGGTTTCGCTCTGCTGATTTTCCTGAAGGATCTCCTATCATACCTGTTGCACCCCCAACCAACACCATAGGTTTATGCCCTGCCAGTTGAAAGTTTTTAAGGATCATCAACTGGAAAAGATTGCCCACATGGAGCGAGTCAGATGTCGGGTCGAAACCAATATAACCCGAAGTCATTTCCTTAGCCAGTTTTTCTTCGGCACCGGGCATCATGTCATGGATCATGCCACGCCAGCGCAGTTCAGCGATAAAATTTTTTAAGTCTGCCATTGTAATTTAAAGGGCGAAGATAAGAAAAACAGGAATAAGGGGTAAGGGATAAGTGGTAAGGAATTAGTAAATCAAATCATCATTCAGCCTTACATTCATCTTATTTTGTGTTTCCGCATACTGAAAACGGTTTTATCCATTCGGGGCGGATTGTTGATATCGAAATTATAAGCGATGCTGTTCAGGTACATTACTGCTTCCAGCCTTTCATCTACGGTTTTCGTTTTCCAATAGGCAGAATCCTTTTCAGCATTTTCATGCTTATAGCCTTTGCCTTTTGTTCTATCCAGTCGAAACATACCACAAAGATAACAGTTAACAGCGAGCAGTGAGCAAGGAACAGTTAACAAGGATCAGTGAGCAGATAACAGTTAAAAGAATTTAGTTCCACAGTCATATGATAACTGCTTATTTGAATTTCCTCCTTGCAACCTGTACACCGTTCCCTGATACCTGCGCACTGCTATCTGCTCCCTGTTAACTGATGACTGTTCTGCTAACTGTTCCTTGTTAACTGATAACTGTTATCTTTGTGCCATGAATTACGATCTTATCATTATAGGCAGCGGTCCCGGCGGGTATGTCGCAGCCATCAGGGCCTCACAACTGGGTTTGAAAGTTGCTATTGTGGAACGCGAATCGCTGGGCGGCATCTGCCTCAACTGGGGTTGTATCCCAACCAAAGCTTTGCTCAAATCAGCACAGGTTTTTGAATATATCAACCATGCCAAAGACTACGGTATCAATGTCACTGAATACAGTGCCGATTTCGGGGCTATCGTGCAGCGTTCCCGCGGGGTGGCTGACGGCATGAGCAAGGGCGTGGCCTTCCTGATGAAGAAGAATAAAATTGATGTGATCATGGGCACGGCAAAGCTCACCAAAGATAAAAAAGTAGAAGTAACCGATGGCGCAGGTGCCAAACAAACCCTGGAAGCCAAAAGCATTATCCTGGCTACCGGCGCACGCAGCCGCGACCTGCCGAACATCAAAGCCGACGGCAAAAAGATAATAGGATACCGCGAAGCAATGGTATTGCCGAACCAGCCCAAATCTATGGTTGTCATCGGTTCAGGAGCGATAGGTTCTGAGTTCGCTTATTTCTATAATGCCATTGGCACCAAAGTAACGTTGGTGGAATTTTTGCCGGATGTACTGCCAAGGGAAGATGAAGAAGTATCTAAACAAATGGCACGTTCTTTCAAGAAACAAGGCATCACGGTAATGACCGATTCTTCTGTAGAATCAGTAGATACCAAAGGGGATCTTTGTAAGGTATCTATCAAAACCAAAAAAGGCATCGAAGTGGTTGAATGTGAGATCGTTCTTTCGGCTACAGGTATCATGCCGAATACAGAAAACTTAGGTCTTGAAGAACTCGGCATTAAAGTGGAAAGAGGCATTGTAACGACTGATGATTTTTACCGCACCAACGTGGAAGGCATCTATGCCATCGGCGATATCGTAAAAGGCCCGGCCCTGGCGCATGTGGCTTCTGCTGAAGGAATTATATGTGTTGAAAATATAGCGGGAATTAACCCGGAACCATTGGATTACGGCAACATTCCTTCCTGTACCTATTGCCAGCCGGAAGTGGCCTCTGTAGGCATGACCGAAAAGCAGGCCAAAGAAGCTGGCTATGAATTAAAGATCGGTAAGTTTCCATTCACCGCCTCCGGAAAAGCGAAAGCTGCCGGTACACCTGACGGATTTATCAAAGTGATCTTCGATGCGAAATACGGCGAATGGCTGGGCGCACATTTTGTAGGCGCCGGCGTTACCGAACTCATTGCCGAAGCAGTGGTAGCACGCAAACTCGAAACCACAGGACATGAGATCATCAAATCAGTTCACCCACACCCAACGATGAGCGAAGCCATCATGGAAGCAGCCGCCGCAGCGTACGGGGAAGTGATACACTTGTAAGAGTGAGAAGTGAGAGGTAAGAAGTGAGAAGTGAGAAGTGGATTGAAAGTAGCTGTCATTTCGATCCCGAACGCCCGGGAGAGAACCCGAAGGCTCAGCGAAGCTAAATCTGAATCAGGATTTTCATGATAAAAAGATTAACAGGATAACTCATTATTTTTGAGAATCTATAGTATCCTGAATATCCTAAAATTCTGCAAATCATGATTCAGAAAAAAGCTGGAGTAAATAATTTTTCCCTCGTTGCTATTTTCACCAACAAGAATTAACTCATACAAATATATTCCTATCTTTGAAAAAGATATTTTACTTATATAGTATTGAAATGCTTTCGGTTAATAAGTTTTTGAGGATAAGTAGACTTGTTGGTGACAACACCAACAAGGGCGGGAAATATTATTAAGTATGGTAAAAAATGGGGTTTTATTTTGTGTCATTCTATTAATAATCTCATGTAAGCAAGGAGGTGATAACCGCAAAAAAATTGCTGAAAAGATTGGTAAAGATAAGATAACCAATATAGGCGGCGGCAATGATAATCAAATCAATTTTATAACTAAAAACAGTATCGGACCACTTTATTTAGGAATGCAATTGAATGATGCTAAAAAACTCTTTTCTAAAGATTCAATCCAATTTGATACTGAATTGGGTTATTTAGTTTTAAGAAAAAATAAACCTTTAGTTGGCTTTTCAAGTAAATCTGGTAATAAATTAACGGGGATTACTTCTTATTCTTCTCTTTATCATTTGGAGAATGGTATAAAAGTCGGTACAACATTGAAGAGTTTAAAAAGGGCATTCCCTAAAATGAAACTACAGATAGATGCAATTGAGGGTGAAGAAGAATATTTCGAACCAGAAGAGTACCAAACCAATGATCAAAATGGAAATCCTTTAACCGTATTTCAAATATATGTAGGCTCAAGTAAGGAAAAAAGATTAGGCAAGTACCGTAACTTCTCTCCGGATGAAAAAACATCAAATTTTAGTTTAAACGGTGATATATATAAAATTGAAATATATTGCTTTGACCAATGTGATAAATAACAAAAGATTTTCAAGCTCTTTTTAATGTTGTTAGCAACAACCCATATGAGAATTTTCGCCTTTGTAAGCGTTGTCACCAACAAGAATTAACTCGTTCAAATATAATCTTATCTTTGAAAAAGACATTTTCCTTATATAGTATTGAAATGCTTTTGTTTAATAAGTTTTTGAAGATAAGTTGAAAGCTACTCTTCCTAACGCCTAACCCCTGACTCCTAACCCCTGATTTTCACGCAAACTCCCCCTGCCCTGCTAAACTCAACCCTTCTTCCTGGCCTTCGAAATAGTTGAGCATTTTGATCATCGCCAGGCCGCGGTGACTGATCTTATTCTTTTCCTCAAGGCTCATTTCGGCAAAGGTTTTATCATAGCCTTCGGGTTGAAAGACAGGGTCATAGCCAAATCCGGAACTGCCATGTTTTTCTTTGGTAATGGTGCCATTTATCACGCCTTCAAACAACCATTTTTTGCCATTGAAAATAAGATATATAACCGTACGAAAACATGCATTTCTGTTTTCTTTTCCTTCAAGGTTTTTGAGCAGCAGGTTCACATTGTCTTCAAAGCTTGCATTAGCACCCGCATACCTTGCGGAATAAACCCCGGGTTCACCGTTTAAAGCTTCCACTTCAAGGCCGGTATCGTCGGCAAAGCAATCGAACCGGGTTTTGCTGAAAATGGTATATGCTTTCTGGAGGGCGTTGCGTTCAAGAGTTGTTCCCGTTTCGGGGATCTCTTTATCGTAGCCAATATCGTTAAGGCTTTTCAGTTCAATCCATCGCGGCATAAGTTCTTTGACTTCCGTCAATTTATGCTGGTTGTGCGTCGCGAACACAAGGGTATGTTTTGTCATAATCCGTATATTTCTTTAAGTCCCTGCCAAAGCAGTTTTTTCTTTCCAGGGTCGTTTGATATCTCAGTCAGTGAGGACGCACAAATTACTTTTTTGCCATTGCTATGGTTAATCCAGCCATCTGCTATTTTATCCGGAAGGTAACGGGTATCCACACCAAAAGCTATAACATTCTCAGAAGGAGATTGTTTCGCAATGGCAGTCCAATTGGTTTCCCGGGGCAGGCTTGATGTATTCAGCCAGGAAAGATTTTCAAAATTCTGACCTGCTGCTTTTAATACCTGGTCAAGAAAAACTTTATCAGTAGATGATAAGCTATCCTCACCAGGGTAATTGAACAATATGAGTGTGGATGAGGTTATTCCATTAAATTTTATAGGTAATGATTGGTAATCTGCCGTTTCTTCATGAACAACATTCCCTTGTTTGGAATCGTGGTTTGACGGATATTTCTTTTCCCCGATCCGGTAAACCTGGTCACTGAACAGCTCCTTGAAGAACAGAATGTCGTGATTACTGATTTTTGTCATATTCGTTTTTGATATAATATTCGTATTTTGCAATCTTAATTTGTCTGCTGCTATGGTACTGAATTACGAAATTAAAACAGAAAAGGTTAATAAATCCCGTCTGCCGGAAGTTGATTTTACCAATATTCCCTTTGGCAGGGTTTTTACAGACCACATGCTCGTTTCTGATTATATCAATGGCGAATGGCAGGAGACGAATATTATGCCTTTCCAGGAATTGCGGCTGAGTCCGGCTACTACGGTATTGCATTATGGCCAGGAAATTTTTGAAGGTTTGAAAGCTTACCGCGATGCTGAAGGCAATGCCTATCTGTTCAGACCACATGAAAATTTCAGGCGGTTTAATATCTCAGCTGACCGGATGGTGATGCCACAGATACCTAAGGAAATATTTATGGATGGGCTCCGGGAACTGGTAACCCTTGACCGCGGCTGGATACCGGATACAGAAGGAGGATCGCTTTATATCCGTCCATTTATGATTGCTACAGATGATTATGTAGGCATCAGGCCGTCAAACAATTACAAGTTTATCATTTTTTGCTGCCCGGTGAATGCCTATTATGCCGAACCCATAAAAGTGAAGATTGAACAGGAGTACGTTCGTGCCGCAAAAGGCGGCATTGGCGAAGCAAAAACTGGTGGCAATTATGCCGCTTCTTTATATGCAGCCAGTCGCGCCCAGAAAGATGGATACCAGCAGGTGCTTTGGACAGATGCAGCAGAGCATAAATGGATTCAGGAATCGGGTACGATGAATGTATTTTTTGTGATCGGTGATAAAGTGATTACGCCTAACCTTGATGGGGGAATCCTACAAGGCGTAACCCGCGATTCTGTACTCCGTCTGTTGCGTGACAACGAATATAAAATAGAAGAGCGTCCGATATCCGTAGATGAAGTTGTAGAAGCATATCATGCCGGAGAATTGAAAGAAGTGTTCGGAGCCGGTACGGCAGCCGTTATCGCTTATATCAGCGCCATCGGTCATCTTGAAGATGATATGGTGCTGCCGCCCGTAGAAGAATGGGAAGTTGCCAACTGGCTTCAGAAAACGATGAGAGGTATTAAGAATTTTACTGTTCCGGATAAATATGGCTGGATGATAAAAGCGTAATATTTTATCCTGGTTTGAGTATTGCTTATTGGCATCTTTAAAAACCAACCGCTTACCTTCTCCTTAAGGAGAAGGACTAAGGATGAGGCGATAAAAAGAGTTTTTCAAGATGCCACGATGTTTTTAATGGAATTGGGAACTAAATTGCATGGTTTTTGCGCGGATTCTTTTAAAAAATAACCATGAAGCCTAATCTCATATTTATTTCCTTAGTTCTTATGACGTTATTATCTGCTTCCTGCAGTCGCCAGATGACGAACCTGAAATCAACATCACAACTTCAGACGGCATCTGTATTTGGATCAAAACCAGCGACAGGAACTATTATTAATATCAACCACGAAGTTATTATAGATCACGCATTTACACCTGTTAACGAAACTCCGGTTTCAGAAACAAAGAGATCTGCCGTTTTTGCCAGGATGCATATTCCTGAATTTGCAAAAAAGGAGGCAGGAAAAGTCATAATGATAGCAACAGGTAAATCTGGCAACCCGGTTCTTTCGCCAACACATATTGCTGACAGAGGTTATCCCCAGATTAATAAAGCCGGCTTTATCCTTATCGCAGGAGGCCTTTTGGGATTTCTATTACACCTTATCGCGGTTGCCTGTATTGTATTGATCGTTCTGGGCCTGGTTATCCTCATATCGCCACTGTTCCGAAAGCGTTATTAGCCCTCTTCTGATTTTACTTCTCCTCGATCAGGTATATTTTGTTATCTTCAACCAGGTATAGCATAGGCGCTACCTGTATTCCGGGATATTCCAGCCGAAGTCTTTTTGTTTCACTTAAAACAAAATCGATCTCATTATGGATCTCAAACATCGGCTCAAAGCGCATGAACTGTGCCTCTGCACGACCACGATCCCAACCGGCCTGATCTACAAGTCCCTGGATAAAAATTTCTTTTCGGTCTATCAGGTTCACCATGCCGCAATTGTTATGTCCGATAACAGCGATATGTTTTAAATGCCCTACTGAAATGGCATAAGAAACTTTAAACTCACTATACCTCAGGTTGGCACCGCCCGAGCGAATGATGAATGCAAAATTGTCCGGTATATGCAAATGTTTGCGGTTGTCCATACACATCCCGATAAGCAATTTTGCGCTGCTGTATGCGTCAAGCGGCCTTATTTCATTGTGGTACTCCAGGAGTAGTCCGATTGGTGTATCGCGATATTCCTGAGGGATATCTGAGGCTGTATCAATATTTATAAGTCTGTCCATTCGATAAGGGTTTCAATTTGCAAACATGCAAAAGTACTAAACCGAAGCAACTCCGGCCAAAGTTTGGTATAAGTTTTATTTCGACATATTCACATTAACTTGCCATAAGGCTTGAGAAATAGCCTGAAATCCATTTCACAGTACGATTGTTATCAAAATACTAATTCAGGCCAAATACATACCTTTGACACCCTAAACGCATTAAAGACATGTGGGAAGAAAAAGATAACAGTCTTCACAAAACTTTTGAGTTCAAAAATTTTTCTGAAGCTTTCGGCTGGATGGCACGTGTTGCCCTCGCTGCTGAAAAAATGAACCATCACCCAGAATGGACCAATGTTTATAACCGGGTGGATGTAAAACTATATTCTCATGACGCGGGTGATATCGTTACCGAACGCGATCATAAACTGGCCACAATAATGGATAAACTAGCAGGAGAGACCAATTCATGATGGAAAACCAGCATATTATTACCCTGGCCAATGGAATAAGGATTGTCCATATGCAGGTAAAACATTCTGAGATTGTGCATTGTGGCTTTATGATTAATGTAGGCAGCAGAGATGAAAATGCTGACAATAATGGTGTTGCGCACTTTATAGAACATACCGTTTTCAAAGGCACCTCCAAACGCAAATCACATCATATCCTCAGGCGGATAGAAAATGTAGGCGGTGAACTCAATGCCTATACCACCCGCGAAAAAACCTGCTATTATGCTTCAAGCCTCAAACAATATGCCGCAAGATCAGTTGACTTACTAGCCGATATTACTTTCAATTCCATATTTCCTGAAAAAGAAATCGGAAAGGAAAAGAAGGTGATCCTGGAAGAAATTGATATGTATGAAGACAGTCCTGACGAAAGTATATATGATGAGTTTTACACATATATTTTTGAGGGCCATCCACTGGGATACAATATTTTAGGGGATAAAAATACGGTGAATGCCCTGAACCGGGTAAAAATACTTGATTTTATAAAAGCCCATTATACTGCTGATAAACTGCTTCTTACAATCGTTGGCGACCTGAGCAAAGCAGAAGCTGAAAACCTTGGAAAAAGATTCGTTGAAAAAATGAATATTCCCCTCGCGGATGACAGCAAGAGAGCCGTCCCTATTATGCAGCCGCGTTTTGCAATAAGTAAAGAAAAAGATTTTGCCCAGTCGCACGTTATCATAGGTAGTAGGGCCTATTCGAGTCATGATTCAAGGAGATTCGGGTTGTCGCTCATCAATAATATCCTGGGTGCAGGCGGCATGAGTGCCCGACTCAACATGGAAGTGCGCGAAAAAAATGCGTTGGTATATAATATCGGCACCCATTATTCCACTTACCAGGATGCAGGGGTTTTTACCATTTACTTCGGCGCTGATGATAAAAATGTGAAACGATGTATGGATATTGTTTACCGGGAGCTGAAAAAAATGCGGGACATCAAATTGACTGATAAACAGCTGAAACAGGCCAAGATACAGCTCGTCGGGCAGATGGCCCAGATCGTTGAAAACAACAGCATGCATGCCCAGCACCAGGCAAGAAGTGTCCTCGATTATGGTGAGATTATCGGTTTCAAAGATTACATCAAAGAAATAGAAAAAATTTCAGCCTCTGAATTGATGGAAATAAGCAACGAAGTTTTTGCCCCGGAACGCGTTTCGAGCCTCGTATATGAACAGGAAAAAAGCTAAATTTCGAAACGAAAAAAATCGAAGGTAGTTGACTTTTAAAAAGTCGGCGATTTTAAGTAAAATGAAATAACCCTTAATTAATAAAATAATACCATGGAATTTTTACCGGAAAAACTGGAAGCCTATGTTGAGGCCCATACACGCGACGAAGGACAAGTACTAAAAGATCTTGATCGGGAAACATATCAAAAAGTGTTGTCACCCAGGATGTTATCAGGGCATGTGCAGGGACAGGTTTTGCGTATGTTATCAATCATGATAAAACCGGAAACCATTCTTGAAATCGGAACATTTACCGGTTATTCAGCCATTTGCCTTGCCGAGGGGCTTAACGAGAACGGGGCCCTGCACACTATTGATATTAATAAGGAATTGCAAAACATGACCTCATATTATTTTGAAAAATCCGGATTGTCAGAAAAGATCAAATATCATATTGGCAATGCATTGGAAATTATCCCTACCATGGATCTTTTTTTTGACCTTGTCTTTATTGATGCCGATAAAGAAAATTACAGCAATTATTTTGACCTTGTAATAAACAAAGTTCGGACGGGCGGATACATTATTGCAGATAATGTTTTGTGGAGCGGAAAAGTGGTAGAAGCAAACCCGGATGAAGAAACCCGCTCGATAATGGCCTTTAATGATAAGGTACAGGCCGACAGTCGGGTCGAAAATGTGTTATTACCTGTGAGAGACGGGCTTATGGTAATGCGAAAACTGTAAAATTCTGGATGAAGATTAGGTATTCCGTCATATTAGTATCCTTGCTTTTGCTCTTGAGCTCCCGCGCATTTGCAATTCCGAAGGACACAATAATGACTCCTGAACAATATATCCAAAAATATAAGGACCTGGCTGTTGAAGAAATGAATCGCACCGGAATCCCCGCAAGCATTACGCTCGCGCAAGGGTTGTTTGAAAGTGGTAATGGCAACAGCTTTCTTGCAAAGCCTCCATACAACAATCACTTTGGTATTAAATGCAAAAACGACTGGACCGGCAGAAGCGTGAAAGTGGATGATGATGAGCTCCAGGAATGTTTCAGGGCCTATGACCGTGCCGAAGATTCCTATATGGATCATTCCAATTTCCTCACCTGTCAGCCCAGGTATGCCGGGCTATTTAAATTGGATCCTACCGACTATAAATCATGGGCTTACGGACTCAAAGCGGCAGGTTATGCAACCAATCCAAAATACCCTGAAAAGCTGATCGAAAAAATAGAAAAATACAATCTCTACCAATACGATATTGGCAATAAGCGCGTTCCACTGGTTCCAGAAAATAACAAGCCAGAAGTAAAGATTCCTTTATCACTTAAAGAAACTGACAATTCTTTTACATTCAGAAATATTCCGGCTTATGTGGTGAGGCCTGGAGATGATTATCAGACAATAGCAAACGATCATGACATGATGCGCTGGGAGATCCGTAAATACAATGATCTGAAAATGGGTGAAGTTCTGAAGCCCAATACCATCATCTACCTGAAACCGAAACACCGCAAAGGAAAGCAACCAACCCGGGAAGTGAAAGAAGGAGAAGGCATGTATTATATCTCACAGGATGAAGGAATTAAACTGCGACTGCTCTATAAATTGAACCAGATGAAAGAAGGCGAGGAACCGGCCCCAGGGGCGATACTTAATCTTCAGAAAAAGCGAGAAACTCCACTAGAATTATTGGCGCTTGGCACTATTGTTCCGCGTAAAGGAGTAATGCTGATACAGGAACCTGAAACAGGACCAAAGCCCAACTTCGAAAACAAATGTTTGCCTCCGAAAGATTCTGATACGGTAAGTTCGTCTAAGCAAAAAACGATCAATAATAACTTTAACGAGGCAAGGGATTCCAATCTAACTTTTACTCCTTCAAAACATAAAATAAAGAAGGATACAGTTGTGAAAATGATGCATACGGAACCGACTTATCCTGTTATTGATGGAACAGATTCTAATGGCAGGTTTCATATCGCTCAAAAAGGGGAAACGATATATGGCATCGCCAAAAACAATGGTTTGCGCTATGATTCTTTGATCAAATGGAACCAGGTAATGGGTCATATTTCCGAAGGACAGAGAATTTATCTCCTGAAACCAAAGAATTTTATGAAGCCTACATATATTCTTGATAACAAACAAGATCAACCGTATATTAAACAGAATACTGGCTCAACAGATAGTTCCGGTAATTTTTATATCGTAAACAAAGGGGATACTTTATATTCGATTTCCAAAAAATTAAATGTGACCGTTCAGCAGCTTATCGATTGGAATGGCTTGAAGGACAATAGTATATCTACTGGACAAAAACTGAAAGTTGGGATGTAATTGCATCATCGAATGATCATAACCAATATCTTTGGCGAATGATTTGACAATTTAATTTAATTAATTTTGACAAGATGCTTCTGATTATGCATTGGAAATACACAATTGTCATAGGTTTTTTATTTACATACACAGGCACCACTAATGGGCAGAGCATCAAATTCGTAAGCCCCATTGGCGGCATCTATCTGCAGGATTATTTCATATACCATTATGTTGATCATGGAAAGTTTGATGGAGATCCCAAAGACTCGTATTGCGGCCATAAAACACAAAAAGACCATGAAGGGACAGATTATATGCTAAAAAGCTTCCCTCAAATGGACAGCCTGGTACCTGTGTATGCAGTTGCCGCTGGAAAAGTATATTTTACTGTGGATTCATTATATGACAGAAATACATGGAACAGCGAATATAAACGTGTTAGCGGGGACTTTGGCTATAATCTGAAATGGTCAGCAACAAAATATGGGAACCATGTAGTTATCAATCATAAAGACAGTCTCTTTACATTGTATGCTGGGTTGAAGAGATATTCGGTAACTGTGAAGCCCGGAGACAGTGTGCGGTCAGGAGAAGTTATCGCATATGTTGGCAGCAGTGGTTATTCAAATGGGCCTCATTTACATTTTGAGGTCAGGGACAAATACAAAAACAACGATGTTGTTGACCCTTTTTCAGGACCATGTGGAAGTTCTAAAAGCATATGGGTCAATCAACCGGCTTATGACACAGCCATCAGGGTTATGGAGTCGGGATTTGTACCTTATGCGCCAAAACATTCTGATTCCCTGTCAGAACGCATATCTGTAAAATCTAATTTTGATGAACATCAACCTTATATCACCCATTGGGTTTTAATTTCAGGGCTTCATAAAAATGACATGCTTCGTACCGAATGGTATCAACCTGATCTTACACTATGGTCAAGTTTTCAAATGATCATCAAACAGGACGAATGGTATAATTATTATTGGTCTTGGACCCGGAACCCGCTTCTGAAAGATTATTATGGCGACGGCTGGATATGTGCAGTTTTTGTAAACAATAAGCTGATTCTTAAAGACAAATTAAATATCAGGAAACCGAAAAAACGTCCGCGCAATACTGACCATTGATAAACACTTGTGATATCCCATTTCATCTTCCTCAAAAAAAATATTTCCATTCCGGAACTTAGTGGCACTACTTTTGTTAACAGTGTTAGATAACTTATTCAACCCCGATGGGAATTGTAGAACGAAAGGAAAGACAAAAAACGGAAATGCGTTCAGCGATCCTGAACGCCGCCTGGAAACAGGTGCTGCATTCGGGCTGGCAATCGCTTTCCATTCGCAAAATTGCAGATGCCATAGAATATAGTATTCCTGTCGTCTATGAATATTTTGAAAACAAAGAGGCCATCCTGCTGGAGTTCAATAAACTTGGCTATAAATTACTAAGCGATAAACTAATCGAAGCCATATCAAAACACCGTGATCCTTCCAAACAGCTGGAAGCCATCGTGTTTTCCTATTGGGATTTTGCTTTCGCTCATAAAGAATATTACCAGCTGATGTTTGGCCTTGGAATGCCCACATGCGAACAGGCAAGGACAATGCCCGAACTAACAGAGTTTACCAAAGTCATTGAATCTACCATTGCCAAAATTGCTGAGGAAAACAATACCGAGCTTAATGTGTTCCTTAAAAGACAATCCTTCTGGTCTATGCTGCATGGTCTGGTTTCTATCAACCTTATGGCGCCTGAAACCACCCGTGAAGATATGAGCAGGGAGGAGATCAATAAAATGGTCCTAAAAGATTTTATCAGCGTATTTATTACAGGATTGAAAAACTAATTTTTTTTGCCCAATGCTAACACTGTTATATAATATATCGATACTAACAATTTCAAATCACAATTCAATTAATTAATTCAAAATGGAAACTACCAAATGGGCTTTAGACCCTACTCACTCTGAAATTCAATTCAAAGTCAAACATCTACTGATCTCTACCGTAACCGGCCAGTTTAAACAATTTAATGCGACCATCGAAACTGACGGTGAAGACCTTAGCACAGCAAAAGTTCACTTAACGGCAGACCTGTCTTCAATTTCTACCAACAATGAGCAACGTGATGCGCACCTGAGATCAACCGATTTCTTTGATGCAGAAACGCACCCTCAATTGACTTTCGAAGGCACCACACTTGAAAAACTGGACGAGGAAAATTACAAAGCCCATGGAATTCTTACCATCAGGGGAAACTCAAATCCTATTACACTTGACGTGGAACTGGGTGGCAAAACTCAGGATCCCTGGGGCAATACAAGACTGGGCTTTTCAATTTCCGGCAAAATAAACCGCATGGATTACGGTGTAAAATTTGGCATGCCTTCTGAAACAGGAGCAGCATTGCTTGGAGAAGAGGTGAAAATACTGGCAAATGCCGAATTTGTAAAACAAGCAGAATTACAGGCAGCATAACATTCTGTCGCGTTGTTTGTTATCAAAATAAATATTGGCATGCCTTGCTGAAACAGCCCGGCATGTCGGTATTTAATATTGTGCAATAAAAAACATTATGAAATTAAAAATAATCATCGCAAGCACCCGTCCCGGTAGAAAAGGCCCGATACTGGGAACATGGATCACTGATATTGCGCGCAAACATGGCGTTTATGATGTGGAAGTATTGGATCTGGCGGAAATCAATCTCCCTTTTATCGATGAACCTAATCATCCAAGGTTTCAGAAATATGAACATGAGCACACCAAAGCCTGGAGCAAAACAATAAATGAGGCTGATGCATTCATCTTCGTAACCCCGGAATACAATTTCGGATATCCTGCGACCTTAAAAAACGCTCTTGATTTTCTTTATAATGAATGGACCTATAAACCGGTAGGATTTGTGAGTTATGGAGGTGTGGCCGCCGGAACCCGAGCCGTACAAATGCTGAAACAGGTAGTGACAGCTCAAAAAATGATGCCGGTGGCGGAATCTGTTAATGTTCCTTTCTTTACCAGATTCATAAATGATGCTGACCAATTCGTTCCTGAAGAAGGGCTGGAAAAATCTGCTTATGGGATGCTTGATGAACTGGTGCTATGGACCAAAGCCTTAATGGAATTAAGATCGCATAAAGTCGCTTAACAAGGTCTGAAAACTATCACAGTAAAATACTGAATCCAGTATCATTAAAAAAGGACAAAATGTCGCAATTATTGATGCGGTTTCTTTGGTTCCTGTGGTTTATAAAGCGATTTTTCAATATCCAGAAAATTGAAAAAGGTATCCGCCCGCAAGCCAATCCTTATTGTTTCCAAAGGGATAACTTCGTTGTAGGCGATATTGCCGAGATTAACATTTGAACCCAGGAGATTAATAAACCATACCTGCTGGGTTTTATTTGGAGCCTCCCATAGTACTTTTTCTGCCGGTATCGCTGTAAGTATCTCATCCACAAGGCCTGAACGCACTTCACCAGTTCCACGAAATATGCCGACATTGCCGCTTTCGCGTGCCTCAGCAATTACTTTCCATGAGCCTGCAGCCAATTCATCTTTCATAAGCTGGATCCATTTATAAGGAGCATAAATGATTTCAGCATCCTTGGATCCTACCTCACTCAATACGGTATAATCCTTGGAAAATGTCGCAATTAATTTGCATTTTTCCTCGTGTGGGATATCAAGAGCGCCATCCGAGACTTCAAGATGTGTGATCTTATATTTGTCGATGGTTCGTTTATACTCGTCAAGTTGCCCTCTTACCAGGAAAGCTTCAAGTAATGTGCCTCCAAAGTAAACCGGAATCCCGGCCTCCTGGTACAATTTTATTTTCTGCCCCAGATGTGGTGTCACATAAGCTGAGCCAAATCCGAGCTTTACGATATCGAGATAGGGTCCTGCGACAGAAATAAAATCTTCCGTTTCCCTTACGCTCAGGCCTTTATCCATAACCATGGTAATACCTGAATCCCTGGGCTTTTGTGCGCGTACCGGAATTTGTTCAAGGTGAAAATTCATGCAATCAATTATTCGTGTTTATACAACTGGATAATCTGACCCACATGGGTATTGTTTTCCAGTTCCCAGAAATAAGTAAAAAGAACTTTATAAGATTCGGGATCAGCAGATAATGCGGCAATCAGATAATCTTCTGCAAGACCCACCTGCCCACTTTCATAATACAAGCCTGCCATCATCATCATTAGTTCAGGGCTGTTATCAAAATTGGGCAATTGCTCTTTGCAAAGATTGAGCGCCTGCTCATTTTTATCATTCATATACAGCCCGTATATATAGTCGCTGAGATATTCAAGATTTGAACCATCCATCATTAAAGCATGGTGATAGGCCTCTTCAGCAGCGATATAATCGTCCATACCCAGATAGCAATGCCCCAGGTCTGACCAGAACATGTCCTGGTTAGGATCTATTTTTATAGCTTTTTTTAAGAAATTGACGGCTTTTTGCGGTTGATCTTCAAAATAATAGGTTACTCCAAGGCCTGCCCAGCCATCCGCACTGTCCTTATCCTGCTCCAATGCTTTTAAAAATGCCTTACGGGCCAGGTCATATTTATCAAGGAATTTATAGCAATTGCCCAACTGGCAAAATACGGCTGCATTGGTGCCGTCAAGTTCCACATTTTTTTCAAATGCTTCTGCTGCTTTTTCATAATCCCCCATCAACACATAAACATTGCCCATATTGTAATATACCGGGCTAAAGTCTTCATTGATGATTTTTGCAAAATCGTATGCTTCTATGGCTTTTTCGTAATCTTCCATGCGGGCATGAAGCAGACCAAGATTAAACCATGCGTTATACGAATAAGGATTATTGTCCAGATAATCTAAATAGAGTGAAATGCTTTTATCAGGTTGTTCCAGATAATCATAGCAATAGGCGAGCTCATATACTGCCTGGAAATTATCAGGATTAATTTTTAATGCCTGTTCGAGACTCTGGGCCGCGTTTTCAAACTTGTCCCAGTTTTCGTACACGTAGGCCTGAGAAAGCAATATTTCATCTTCATTTACGCCATAATTGAGCGCCTTTTCAAATTGCTCAATGGCTTCAGGATAACGCTCCATTTCATCGTAAACGGTTGCTATCTGCATGAATATTTCATAATTGGTTGGCTCATACAGAAGGGCTTCTTCCAGTATTTCCAGACTTTCGTCCAGTTTTTGGTCCAGGCAAAGAAGCTGGGCTTTTTTTATCCTTAGTGAAGCAGAAAACGGATGCTGTTCCATGGCATATTCAGTGACATGGAATGCCTTCTTGTACAGACCTGTATTTATGAAATAGTCGACAATGTTTTCATACTCGTCTGTCTCGAAAAAGATATGCGATTTGTCTTTTTCAAGTTGTTCATAGAGTAAAGCCAAATCTTTGCCTTCTTCATCATACCCGTTAAAAAATTCTTCCATCCAGTTATCAGATTATGCAAATTTACGATATTATGCTACTTATTTCCAAATATATTTGCCAGCCACCGGGGCGGTTCCATGATCAGGTACATTAATGCAATAGTAATCAATATTAATACCAATGGCTTCAAAAAAACTGCATAAGTACTTTTCTTTGCTGTGCCCTTATTGGTTTCTTCACCCGAAAAAGACTCATTAGCCGTGTTTTCGCTATAAATTTTACCTCTTCCATAAGCAGGGGCTGAAAAATGAAAAGAACTTAGTTCGGCATCAAACTGCCTTTTACGGACTGGATTTGTCAATACTTCATAAGCTTCTTTTATCTCCCTGAATCTTTCTTCGCCACTCTGTCCGCTTTTGTTATGGTCAGGATGATATCGGAAAGCCATGGTTCTGTATGCCTTTTTTACTTCCGTTACCGATGCATGATCCTTGATTCCCAAAACTTTATAATAATTAACCTTTATCATTCTCTGTTTCTATCCGCCCCGGCATTGGCAATTACCCTTCCACCGGTCCTGAAGTGTTCTTTGTAATATTTCTCATCAAGACCATTAATACAAACACCGGTTTTAGTGGAAGCGTGCACAAATTTTTCATTTCCAAGATATATCCCAACGTGCGAGACCTTTTTACCGTCCTCGATCTTAAAAAAAACCAGGTCGCCTTCCTTCAGCCTTGCCTTTCCAACCCGCCTTACATCTTTTGCCAACTGATCTTCAGAAGACCTCTCCAGGCTGATATGATATACTTCTTTATAGATACTGCAGGTAAACCCTGAACAATCCGTTCCTTTTTTGCAATTCATTCCCCCATAACAATAAGGTGTGCACATCCATGAGTCAATGGCTTTATATAAGGAAAGACTTTTGCGCATATTTATGGGTTCGCCAATAATTTGTTCATACTTACTTATAAGCTCTTTATCTTTTTCAACTTCGGAAAAATGTCCCTTATTTTCCTGAACCACAGGTTGTTTACGCAGCGAAGAACACGAAACCATGAAGCAACCGGCCAGGATAAAACTTATAAATCGTGTATGGTTAAAAGTGCTTTGGGTCATTTTTCCTCCTGAATATCATACTGCCAAACTAATGTTATTTTCAGGAATGGTGGTGATCATGGGGCCTTTAATTATGCACCTATTTGTGGATTAACTTATACAATACCCTGATAAATGCTGATATTTCTGTTGATAAGCATAGAATAGCCTGAAAATCACATTCATCCGCGATAAGCCGACATTTTGCGGCAGCAAAGCCCATGATATTAATCTTACCTTTGCATCAATGATTTCAGAAGGAATATTGTTTTACAAGGGTAACAGAATGAATAAAGCAGTTAATTATATTGTTGTTTTATGTGCCTTATTTTCTATGGTGTTCAGCAATTTATGCAATGCAGACCCAATACCGAAACCCGTAAAAAAATACAACATTTACCAGGACAGCCATTGGGTAGATTCTGTGATAAATAACATGAGCCTGGATGAAAAAATAGGACAGCTTTTTATGGTTGCGGCCTTCACTACCAAGGATAAAATAAACATCCCTGAACTCGAAAAACTGGTGGGTCAATACCATATCGGAGGGGTTATATTCTTCAAAGGAAATCCGTGTAAACAGGCCGATGTTACAAATGAAATGCAATCCATAGCAAAAGTGCCGTTATTGATTGGAATTGATGCCGAATGGGGTTTGGCCATGCGTCTTGACAGTACCATAAATTTCGGATACCAGATGCCTCTTGGCGCCATTTCTGACGATTCAATTGTTTATAAAATGGGGCACGATATCGCTCTGGAATGTAAAAGACTTGGGATTAATATAGATTTTGCCCCGGTCGTAGATGTGAACAATAACCCATTAAATCCAATCATCAACTTACGATCATTCGGGGAAAACAAAAAAGATGTTGCCCGTAAAGCAACCATGTATATGCAGGCTTTGCAGGATCAGCGCATACTTGCCGTAGCAAAGCATTTCCCGGGTCATGGGAACGTGGATGTGGATTCACATCTCGATCTTCCTGTACTTAACCAGAGCAAAGCGGAAATGGATACGCTTGAATTATACCCATTTAAATATCTGTTTGCCAGGGGTGTAGGAGGTGTTATGACGGCACATCTTCATATACCTGCGTATGATACTGCACAACACGTGGGTGCATCACTATCACCACTTATCACCACCCAATTATTAAAAAATGACCTGAATTTCAAAGGTCTCGCATTCTCTGATGCCCTGAACATGAAAGGGGTTAGCAAATATTACAATCCAGGACAACTCGAAGTAAAAGCATTGCTGGCGGGGAATGATATTCTCCTTTATTCTGAAGACGTTCCGAAAGCCATTGAAGCAATAAAAATTGCCATTGACAGTGGATGTATCGATTCATCCTATATAGATGACAAAGTGCGAAAAATACTGGAAATGAAACAGTGGGCCGGGCTTGATACCTGTCATTATATTGACCTTGACAATATTACATCCGAATTAAATACTTCGACTGACCAGATACTGAAACAACATATTGCCGAACAAAGTATAACCGTTGTTAAGAACGAAAATAACTTCATCCCCCTGAAAAATCCAGGCAATTTCCGGATTGCTGCAGTTGCAATAGGCACTAAAATGGAGCCACAGTTCCAGGACATGTTGCGCAATTATTGCAAAGCAAGCTGTTTCCATTATTCTTTCTGGAGCAAAGATTCAGACTGGCAAAAATTAAAAGACACCCTTAAAACATTTGACCTGGTTGTAATAAGTTTGCACAATGTAAGCAACAGGCATACTGATACATATGGAATAGGAGACAAAGCTATTGCGGTGATCAATGAAATCAACAGGACCAAGCCGCTGATCCTCGTTAACATGGGCACACCCTATGCCCTGAAGTTTTTTCCGGATTTTAATACCATTATTGAAGGATACCAGGATGATGTATCATTTCAATACGCTGCGGCAGAGGCTTTATTCGGAGCTATAGGAACCCGGGCAAGTCTACCTGTTTCAGCATGCACAGAATATTGTTCGGCTCCTGATAAAATAACCAAAGACATTTCAAGATTCAGGTATACCAGGCCAGAGGAAGCCGGAATGGCATCGGAAACCCTTGACAATATTGATTCTATCGTAAAAAGAGCCATAAAAGAAAAAGATATGCCGGGTTGCCAGGTTCTGGTTGCCAAAGACGGCAAAGTGGTCTATGATAAAAGTTTTGGCAACCAGGTATATGGCAAAACAGACCCAGTGCGGAATTATGATTTATATGATATTGCTTCAGTTACTAAAGTAGCATCTACTACCTTGGCTGTTATGAAATTATATGAACAAGGAAAAATAAATCCTTCCGCAACACTTGACAGCTACCTTCCAGAATTAAAAAACACAGACAAAGGAGATCTGCAGATTAAGGAAGTAATGACCCACCAGGCAGGGCTCGAAAGCTGGATACCTTTCTACAAAAACACATTGATACAAGGAAGTCGACCCGATACAAATTATTACTGCAACTGGCCCAACGAATTGTTTACTGTAAGGGTCGCTGACAGCTTATACCTTAACAAAAATTATGAAGATAGTATTTATCATATCATTATCCGTTCTCCATTGAAAAACCGGGGAAAATATGAATACAGTGATCTTGGTTTTATACTCATGCAGCACGTTGTGGAAAAAATAACGGGAACAAGCCTTGACAGATATGTTGACAGTGTGTTTTATAAGCCGTTGGGTCTGGGAACAATGACTTATAAACCGAGAGAAAAATTTCCCCTTTCGGAAATTATTCCTACAGAACAGGACACCTATTTCCGGCACCAGCTAATACACGGCGATGTGCATGACCCCGCAGCCGCTATGCTGGGTGGGGTAAGTGGTAACGCAGGTATATTTTCAGATGCCAATGACCTTGCCATCCTGATGCAAATGATGCTGAACGGCGGCCAGTATGCAGGAATAAAATACCTGAAACCTGAAACCATTCAATTATTCACCGGAAAACAATATGATACCAACAGGCGCGGCCTGGGCTGGGACAAACCTGCCTCTGGCAGCAAACTCTCCCCGGCGTCTCAATATGCATCAGACCAGGCCTACGGTCACACAGGATTTACGGGAACATGCATTTGGGCTGATCCGAAATATAACCTGATATATGTTTTTCTTTCCAACCGGGTATATCCCGATGCTTCTAACAACAATCTGCTTAAAATGAACGTTCGCACTGATATTCACGATGCGATCTATAAATCATTTTTATATAAATATTGTAAAATAAGCGATTAGCAATTTTACGGCACAGAATTGGATATATTTGGCAGGCGATTTGAACATGAAGTTCATCGGCATCAGATGCACATGTTAAAAAAATGGCAATATATAAGCGGTATCGTAGGTATATTACTTCTTGTAATATCTTTATTATCTGACACCTGGCTCTATCCGAATATTTCGCAAGCCTATGCAAAAAGCCAGGCTAAACATGTGCAGCATTCTTTGCTTGAAAAACAAAAAGAGGCTGACAATCTGCTACAAACTGTAGCTGCTATTCCGTTAAATAAATTGCAATCCAGTTATAATCAGCTATACGATAATAGTAATAGTGCTCATATATTATTATATATCAAAAGAATAGATGGAGGCTTTGTTTATTATTCTTCCAATTCGGTATTCCCTCAAACCGTTGTGTTTTCAGCCACCGACAGTGAACTTCAACATTTGCCAAACGGCTATTATCTTCAAAATAATCTGCTGGCAAACGGATTGATATATATTGCACTGGTGCCGGTTCAATATCAGTATACTATTGAAAATGAATATCTTAAAAACACTATTCCTTTTCTGAAAACCAACAATGATTTTACATTGTCAAGAAATCAGAAACAGGGCTATCCGGTGTACGATTTATCACACAGGTATCTATTCAGTCTTTCAGCCAAAACTGCCCTTGAGCCATTTGGGTGGATAGCTCTTCTTTTCATCGCCGGCCTGGTTCTTTTTTTTACCTTCTGCTCCAAAGTTATTTCCGACCTGATAACCCACCAGAAAAAGCTATGGGCGTCAAGTATTTACCTGTTTGCAAACGCTTTTTTCATATACAGCTGGAAAATTGTAAGACTTCCGGATAATCTCTATAGGTTTCCTATATTCAGTTCTCATTATTATGGAAGCTCTGCCTTCTTTTCATCACTCGGAGACCTTCTGATATTTAGTCTGATCATCGGAGTTGCATTTGTCTTCATCCGGAAAATCAGGATCAGGTTGCATTTCCCTGATTTTCTGAATTATTTCTTTTTATTTCTGTTCACAGTCATTTCCTGTTTTTTCAGTGTGGGAATTGTCAAATTAATAAGCAGCCTGATCCTCGACTCGATCATTTCATTTGACCTTGGGAATATTTTTAGCCTGGATTTATATAGCGTTTCAGGTATCGTAATTATACTCATCCTTGTCGCCTGCTATTTTTTATTTTTCGATTATTTCTCAAGATCTGTTTTCGGGAAAATAAAGTCCACACCCTTGTTTCTCCTGATTGCCTTTTTCGCATTTGTTATTGTAGGTTTTATAGTGTCCAATCTATCAGGCACTTATTATATTGCATACGCTTTCAATACTGTTACTGTGTTATTATACTATTATAAAACAAAAATATTCAGGTTTAACCTGGTTGCATTTACACTGGCCTGTATTACCGCAACCAGTGTGTTTCTCAGTATTGTTTTAAGTAAATACAATGGCCTTAACGAAAGTGATGACCGACAAACGATAGCTACGAGTATCATTACTGAAAGGGATTATTTTGCCGAATATCTATTTACAGGTATTTACGATGGTATTGAGCAGGACAACTATTTAAAAAACTATTTCACACTGCCTGTTATATCAGAACCGGTATTGGAAAGCCGGATAAAACAGGTTTATCTTTCTGGCTATTTCAGCAAATATGAAGTTGTGGTAAACACTTTCAATCCGGATGGAAGTTCCTATAAAAATATTCTGGCCAAACCTTTGTCTTTTTACAGTGCGTTGCTTGAAAAAGAAGGAACTCCGGTAGGGTCTGATCGCCTGTATTTCCTGCATTTGCATACAGGTCTTCCTACATATGTTTCCCAAATTCCAATCAGTGTGCAAGGCCGGGTTGTTGGTATTATTTTGATAGAGTTTCAACAAAAACCTTTTTATGAGGAAAGTATCTATCCTGAGCTTCTGGTATCAGAAAATCTGCGAAAGTACAGTATTAAGGAAAAATATTCATATGCAGTATACAGCAATGGAATGCTGCTCAACCAGAAAGGGGAATATGCATATCCCGGATTTCAGAATTTTAAGGTGCAGCTTGATAGCAATAATTTTGCGTCCGTCAACAAAGATGGTTTTGAACATCTTCTTTACCAGCCACATCCCGATCTTCTCGTTATTGTAAGTGCCAGATCACAAGGCTGGGTTTATTATCTCTCTTCTTTCGCTTTTGTTTTTTTATTTATTGTCATTGGGTTTCTGTCCGGAATTCTGACAAGGTTTCTCTACCGGATTTCTAACGTAATTCTTCGCCATAAACAGCATTTAATCAGGAAAATATTCGGACTTCAAAACCTGTCTTTCAGAAATAAAATTCTTATTACGGTAATTACGGGAATGACACTTTCCATCATTTTAATCGGCATTGTTACTGTGAGTTATATAAGAGTACAATACAATAATGATGAGCTGATTAACCTCAGAAAAAAGACAAGGCTTATAGCAACAAAATTAAGTGATGAGCTGCAGCAGAATGAAAAACAACCTGAACTTGGAGGCCCTGATCTGCCCCTGATGGTGAAGACACTTTCTGATAACTACCAGGCTGACATTAATATTTTCAGCGTGAAAGGCAATCTTGTTAATTCTACTGAAAATGCCATCTTTGACAAAGGAATTATTGCCCCCGAAATGGATGCTTCTGCTTTCCAGAAATTCTCACAGGAACAGACATCGCAGGTTATCAATGAAGAACGAATCGGCAAGCTGAAATATCTCTCATGCTATATCCCGCTTCGAAACCTAACCGGACAGGTCATTGGATATCTTAACCTTCCTTATTTTTCAAAAGAACAAGAACTTAAAGATCGTATTTCCTCTTTTGTTGTCACCCTGGTTAATTTATATTTTTTGCTGTTCCTCATATTGGTGGTCCTCGGTGTTTTTATGACCAGGGCACTGACGCTACCTTTAAATATTATCCGCAACCATTTGAAAAATACGAGTTTAAGTGGGTCAAATGAATTTATTACCTGGAATACCAATGATGAAATCGGCAAGCTTGTAAGTGAATATAATACCATGATCGTAGCACTAAAAGAAAGTGTGGACCGGCTGGCACAATCTGAACGAGAGGACGCTTTGAGAGAATTGGCGCAACACGTAGCACATGAAATCAAGAATCCGCTAACGCCAATGAAACTTGGTGTCCAGCAGTTGCAAAATGCATACAGAAACAAGTCGGCCGACTATGATATTTTATTTGAAAAAGTAACCAATCTCGTCATCCGGCAAATTGATACATTGTCATCTATTGCAACCGATTTTAATGATTCGGCAAAAATCGGAAATCCTGTTCCGTTGAATATAAATTTATTGCTCCAGCAGATCAGTGATCTATTCAGTCATAATGCTTCACTCAGTATCAGGCATGATTTTGATCCAAAATCAGATCTTTTGGTATTTGCAGATGCAAATAAACTCAATCGTGTCTTTACCAATCTGCTCAATAATGCTGTTCAGGCAATACCGGAAACCCGAAGGGGAATTATCACCATCAGAAGCAGGCAAAACGAAGATGAAGTGATCGTATCCATTGAAGATAATGGCTCCGGAATTCCAGACCTCCTTCGTAAAAAAATATTCATTCCGAATTTCAGTACTAAATCTTCTGGCACAGGACTTGGCTTAGCTATTGTAAAAGCCATTATCGAACAGGCAGGGGGAAATATCAGCTTTACGAGTATCGTTGATAAAGGTTCAGTATTTACAGTTTCGCTTCCTCTTTATCATTCAGTGGCAACCACAGAATCCATTGAATAAATGTTGATTGCCGAATAATTATCAACTATTGAACCAAAGCGTCTTCAATATTTGAAAACACATTTTCGGCACCTATTTTTTCAAGCAATCCGAATTTTTCAATTTCACGGAAAACGTCAGGCTGTATTTCTGAAAGTTCAAACCTGATATTCTGCTTTTTCGATTCCTTAAATACCGTTTCCAACGCATTTATTGCTGTGGCGTCAATGATGGGTACAAAACGCATCCTGATAATAATCGTCTTCGGTGGGTTCTCCATAACTGCAATGGCTTCTTTAAATTTATAGGCGGCGCCAAAAAAGAACGGGCCCTTTATTTCAAAAACCTCAACGCCTTTCGGAACGGTATAATTTTTAATAGCCTTGGGATCATTATCATCTTCTTCGTCTGATGTTTCACCCGTAACCATATCAACTTTAGATACTTTAGCCATCCTGCTGATAAATAGAAATGCTGCCAGTACCAACCCGATTTCGATAGCAACGGTAAGGTCAACCAGTACCGTTAGTATAAATGTTGCCACCAGGACCATTGCATCAGCTCTGGGGCCTTTCAGCAGTCCTACAAAAGATCGCCATTCGCTCATATTATAGGCTACCACCACCAGGATTCCGGCGAGGCAAGCCATAGGGATCAACTTAGCCCACTGCCCTACAAACAGCATGATTAATAATAACGTAACCGCATGGATCATACCGGCTACAGGAGTGCGTCCTCCATTTTTTACATTGGTTGCAGTTCTTGCAATAGCACCTGTAACGGGTATGCCTCCAAAAATGGAAGACGCGATATTTGCGACACCCTGGGCTACCAGTTCCATGTTTGATCTGTTGTTGCCTCCTATCATGCCATCTGCTACAACGGCGCTTAGGAGCGACTCTATGGCGCCCAGAAGAGCAATAGTAAAGGCAGGCCGCACCAGGTGCTGAATTACAGCCAGGTCAATATGATCGACGATGGGTTTGGGTATCCCACCGTGTATAGCCCCGAAGCGGGAACCTATGGTTTCGACAGGAAGATGAAAAATGACAGCCGCTGCTGTACAAACGAGTATGGCTACAAGGGCCCCCGGTATCCTGTGGGTAATTTTTGACATGAATACGATAATAATTACCGTTGCCAGGCCAACAAGAAGCGCGTAAATATTTACTACATTGAAGTGATCAAAATAGGCGATCCATTTCTGCAGAAAACCGGCAGGAACTGCGTCCATGGTTAAACCAAAAAAATCCTTGACTTCAGAAGAAAAGATGATAAGGGCAATACCGGCAGTGAATCCTACAATTAATGGATGCGGAATGTATTTGATAATGGCGCCAAGCCTCGCAAAACCCATGATAATGAGCATGAAACCAGCCATCAAGGTAGCAATCGTCAACCCAGCTATGCCATAGGTCTGAACGATACCGTAAACAATAACGATAAAAGCGCCTGTTGGTCCGCCGATCTGAACTTTGCTCCCACCCAGTGCAGAAATGATAAAGCCTCCTACAACGGCGGTAATCAATCCTTTCTCCGGTGAGACCCCGGAAGCAATTCCAAATGCAATAGCGAGCGGCAGCGCTACAATTCCCACAACAATCCCGGCAATTACATCCGCATAAAACTGTTTACGTGTATAGGTTTTTAGGGTTGTAAAGATCTTGGGGACGAAGGCTTTCGGGTTTCGCAATGATCTTTGAATTTAGTACATGCCTGCAAAAAATGAGCAGGCTATTTCCAAATGCAAAGAAACGCACTATAACCAGCAAAAAAAATGACTTTCATCATAAAAAGAAAGAAAAGATCACCGTCTGAATATTTGGCAAAGGCTTTTGCCGCTTATTTCATTTTTGTAAACAGCCCGATAAGTTCTCCCTGGGCAATCACTCTGCCTTTTATTGCTTTTTCAAGTTTGTCTTTATAACTGTCAGGCGGTAGGTTTATGAGAGAATTGAGACAATATACTTTAAAATGATAGTGATGCGTTCCTTGAGGCGGACATGGTCCTATATATCCTTTTTTGTGGTTGCTGTTAAATCCCTGCACGGCACCGTGGTATGCTTCAGGAATATCAGGCATGGTTTGGTCGATATTCCACATCACCCAATGGTTAAACCCGTTTGCAACTGGTGCATCCGGATCATCTAATATCAATGCCATCGACTTGGTTCCTTCAGGTATCCCTTCGATATGAATAGGTGGATTGATATTGGCTCCTTTGCAGGTATATTTATCAGGAATCATTGTACCTGGCTCAAAAGCCGGACTTGTAATGGTTAAAGTTGCAATGTCATGTCCTTTTTCCATTTTAATATTTTTAGATAAATGATTGCCGGGCATAATCATAGTTCCAATAGCTATGGTTATCGCCGCCAGTGTCGATGCTAAGTTTATCATATCGTTAATCGCTTAATGTTGTATTTTGAACCTGCAAATTAAAAAAGTTTTAACAATCTTCGCTAAAGTCATTGCTTTGTTGAATGAAAATTCAGGGGTTTTGACACTAATTCCTTTAATTTTGCCTCAAAAATACCATGAACCCCATTTTATCCGTCGCAGATTATCGCTCAGATACCGTAACACGTCCAACTCCCGCCATGCTTGAAGCCATGTTCCATGCAAAAGTTGGCGATGATGTTTTTGAGGACGATCCAACAATTCATGAACTTGAGGAAAAAGGTGCGTCGATGTTTGGAAAAGAGGCGGCATTATTCTGCACCTCGGGTACCATGACCAACCAGATCGCTATTAAAGTGCATACACAGCCGGGAGATGAAGTGATTTGTGATAAAAATGCGCACATCTATTCACATGAGGGTGGTGGAATTGCCTTTAATTCAGGGGCTTCCGTGAGGTTAATTGATGGAGACAGGGGCCGACTGAATGCAAACCAGGTTGAAGAAAATATCAATCCCGATAACATTCACAACCCGATCACAAGACTTGTGGCTCTTGAAAATACTGTGAACCGTGGGGCAGGCAGTTATTATGATCTGAATGAAATAAAAAAGATCCGACAAATAACCGATAGTCATGGTTTGATCCTGCATCTTGATGGTGCGCGCATCTTCAATGCTCTTGCCGAAACCGGGGAAAGTCCGAAGGAATACGGAGCCGTTTTTGATTCCATTTCAGTTTGTCTTTCTAAGGGATTAGGTGCTCCTGTCGGATCTCTTTTGCTGGGTACAAAAGCCATGATCAAAAAAGCAAGACGCATCCGTAAGGTGATGGGAGGTGGCTGGCGGCAGGCCGGGTTCCTCGCAGCTGCCGGAATATATGCCCTGGATCATAACATAACCAGGCTGAAAGAAGATCATATAAGGGCTGAAAAACTTCACAAAACAATTTCAGGTTTAAGCTATGTGGATTCCGTGTTTCCACAAGATACCAATATTATTATTTTTAAACTGAAAGATGATATAAATGTACCTGATTTTCAACAGTTTTTGAAGAATCAGAATATATTGATCAGCCCCATGGGCAAGCAGTCTGTAAGGCTGGTAACGCATCTGGATATCAATGATGAAATGATAGGTAGAACCATTGAATCTTTGAAACAATTCAAGGGTTAAAAGTTTTAATTACCAAATAATAAACTCAGGAAATGCTAAATACTGACGAAAGAGTAGAAGTGGCCCGCTATCAGAAAGAAATAAAGGATATGCTTGGCCTGAAAACAGAAAATCTCGTATTCGAATTCGGGACAAGAAACAATGCCGTAAAACTTGATCTGGTTACAGTAAATCCCCGCCATAACCAATCATTTCTTTTCCATACTTCCGAAGGCATTGACAAGATTGATGCGCTGAAGAAAATGCGGGAATATGTAAAGAAAAAATACAAAGAAGAAAACAGTTATACCATTCAGTGGACAACGGTAGATTCCAATGATTTACATACGTCGTATTTCCGGGCGAAAGACATGTACGGCGCGCTCGATAAACTTTATTACGGCAGGGATATGAATACGATATCGGTGTATATCGTCAAACTAAATCCAATATCTTGAGAATTACGAACCGAAATGATTGTGATAGCAATTACGAAATTAATTCAGGCCACCAATTCACAAAATCACCAATTCACTAATTTCCTTCCCTGCAACTCGCAATCGCCTTCTCCAACTCTGCATTCACACGACTGCATGGGATCAGCATGTTTTTAGACAGCACATGAATTAATAGCGTAGCAGCAGGCTCATTCCACTCAAAATCTATAGTAATGCTCATCGGTCCATGAATCGTTCCTTTGGTTCCTTCGAGGTCATATCCAAGCCCTTGGAGTTTGCCTTTCAGGGCGTTAAAAACCTTTGTGTCAACATTATTAAAAGTTACGGGATCACATGACATGGTACTGGTATTTACAGGTGGATGTTAAATAATTGGCGCAATTTAAGTCTTTGAAAGATAAAACCTATAAGGTGTGTTTAACCTTATAAGTTTTATTAATACGAAAACTAAACTTATCTTTTAACAGGATTCTGGCGGGTATCCCAAAATGTAATAAGATCAATATGTGTTGGATATAACTTGTAAACAAGCATATTGTGTGGCGTAATTACAGCTTCATGGATGTTTAATACATGAGATTTGCGAAACATTTTCGGATTTAAAGAAATATACCTGAGAACCTTTTCTGTTTCAACGATGAAATGCTTAACTTCTTTGGGAGTCCATTTGAATTCTAAGTATTCTATGACTTTTTCAAATGTTTCAACAGACTCAACTGTCCATCTTATTTCCCTAACCATTTTTCGTGTTTCTTCATAACTTCAGAATGAGGAATGGTTTGTCCTTTAGCAGATTGGCTCAGCCCCTTTGCCACTGATAGTTTAATCTGTTCCGGTAAATGCTCATACCAATCATCTGCAGAAGAATCAAATGCAGCTTTGATATGATTAATTACTTCATCATCGGTTGTGTTTAAGATTTTCTTTACCAATTCTATTTTTTCTGAAGCTATATCCATGCTGTTTTAATATTATCCTGTACAAAGATACATGTCACAAAGATAAATAGTTTCCGGCACTTAAAAAACAAGCATAAAATATTGACAAACAATAATATGATCGCTTTAATATAATACTTTATAAAACTTAGTTCTTCACAAACTTAGAAGTAGAAACAGATGTTCCGGTATTGATGGTCAGATAATAGATACCTGTTTGCAAAGAGGTTACATTCACTTGCTCTATGTTTCCATTCCCTATCGTCTGCGATTGCACTGTTCTGCAGGTTATATCTGTTATGGTAAGAAGACCATGAATTGAATTTGAACCCAGGTCAATATTCAAACTTGAAGACGCAGGATTTGGATATATTTTAAAGTCTGAAGAATAGGCCGTCTCGATTCCGCTGTTATGTGTATAAAGGTATTCTGTTTTGGAATAATTATCAAATTTTGTTGCCACATTCGGGTCTGTATTCTGAGCAATACATTCCGTAATATCATCATCCGCATCATAGGTATTTATATTGTTATTGCCTAATGAAGTATTGTACCAGCCACCCGCCCAATACCTTGGAAGATATGTTTTTATATCACCTCCGGTATAGTAGGATGTGCTGTCACTTGTATTGTTTACCCAGGCATTGTTCTGCCAGTTCTGGACGATGATATTTGTGGGTAAGCTGTCGCTGTTATAGGTATAAATATTTTTTTCAGGTGCACCCCATTTATTTGTTGCCGAATCAAATTTCATATCGGTATATCCAAGATATTTGTCACCGCCTACGCCAAGCATACCCTTTGTACCCAGAGTCTGATAATCAATTCTCAGGATAGGATCAAAATACAACCAGCTCATGTTATAAAAACTATCAGAAGGGGTTAATTTTTGCAACAAAGTGTCATAGGTCATTATCAAGGCATTGGTCACAGCGCCCTTACTATCAAGTGTTAACGATTCCTTCAGATCTGGGACATAATTCCCGCTGGTACTCACACTCTGTACCATACCGTTTATAAAACCATTGTTATCAAAACTGAATGTTTCCTGTATTCCTTCTACAAGTATCCAGCTCCCTGCTGCATAGCTATAAGCTTTCAGACTGGTAAAGTCTCCCCGGGTATCATAGGTGATATCATACTTAATGTAATTGACCCAGGCATTTTGCGACCACATTTGCGCAACCGCCGATGCTATGCGATTGTTATTGTCAAAAGTTACCGTTTCACGTTCCATATTTACCCATTTGCCAAGCTGGAGTTCCTGGAAAACAAGACTTCCCGGAAAGTAATTGATCGTCACGTTATTATCAATATTCATAGCTTCCGGAATCTTTACAAAGCCTGATTCAATGGTTTTGGTTATCCCGCCATTGGAAACCGAATCCCAACTCTCGTCAGATATCGTGAGCGGGTTTTTGTTTATGTCCCAGGTGATCGTATATTTCTCAAAAGTATCTGCCCAGGTCTTGCCCACGGTATCCCAAAGCCGGGTATAGATCAGGTAAGGTTCTTTCACAGATTGCTTATGCATGGCAGCATTGCTTTTTACGGTTGCCTGCACCTGTGCCATCACGGCCCGGTAAGATGGCTTTTGAAGCATCTTAAAAACAAGAGGCAGGTTTTTAGGATTGGCTCGCACCTGCGCAAACAGGGTCACAGACAGAAACGAAAAGATCAGGAGGGGGAGGATAAATTTTTTCATAATGTTTTAATTTTAAAATGCCGGCTTCCGGCAGCGGGTTTCGATTTGTTCTGAATCCAAGACGGGCAAGGGGTAGGGAAAGTTACAGGATGGGGGAAATAATTTTTCCAGCTACCCAACAGGCATAAGGCGTAAGGCCGGAAATAATATACGCTGTCCGTCATTGGCGTTCCCGCCGACCACAGCCTATGTGCCTCTCACATCTTCACAAGCCTATAATTGGTTTTCCCTTGCGGTGTAATAACTTTCAGGATATATATACCTTTTTTTAACTGGTAGTTTGCAACGTCGATATTCCATTGGTATATCCCAGCTTGAATATATTTGTCGATGATGTTTCCTATTAGTTTTCCGTTCATATCATAAAGGTTGATCCTGAGGTTTGTATTGCTGCTTGTATTGCATTCTATGATCGTGTTTTCATCAAAAGGATTCGGGTAAACTTTAATATTTAATCCCCCGGTTATAAAGCCGGCAATTCCCGAAATGGTAACATTAATGTTTGAGTCCAGTTCACTGCTGCAACCATCTGTATCACTTACGGATAGTTTCACCGTATAAGTTTTATTTTTCGGAAAAATATGAATAGCGTGATACCCTTTAACCAATGGGCTGCCGTCTCCCAATGTCCAGGAATAATCTGTGCGGCTCAGGCTGCTATCCAGGGCCTGGAATATGTAGGTGCTGTCTGCATGATGTTCTTTCCAGAGAGCTACAGGTAACGGGTTCACCTTAACTAAAATAGAATCTTTTGCCTGGCAACCGAAAAAATTTGTTTCAGATATTAAAACATATCCCCTACCGGTATCAGTCCAATCTAAAATAATGTTATTTGAATCTAAACGTGAAATAATATTTGCCCCCGAAAATACCCAGTAATATGAAGTCCCAGTATCCAAAGTAGTTTTATATACTGCTTTTGTGTTAAGGCAAACCTTGATAGCCCCTGATATTTGCGGCACGGGAGAAGGATTTACCGTCACAGTATTTTTAGCACTGTCAGCACAACCCTCTTTAGTTGTGGCAGTCAATTGTACGTGAAACAGATCAGCGCTTTTATAAACATGTGCGGGGTTCTGCACCGAAGAACTATCTCCGTCACCGAAAGACCATTTCCATTTCACAATGACCTGGGAACCACCGGAACTTAGATCCTGAAAAGTAAAACTATTGCTATTAAAACATTCCGTACCCTCACTGTGAAACGATACTGTAGGATTTGAAAGTACTTTCACAGGTAGAGAAAAACTGTCTGTACAGCCGGCTTTGGTTTTCACGAATAATGTAACCGGATATGTCCCTGGAAATCCATAAGAATGAGACGCATTTTGGGTATTGACAGTATCGGGATTCTTAGTGTTGCCGGCAGGATCGCCAAAAGTCCAAATCGCTGAAACAATGGAATCTAATGCGGAACTTTTATTTGTAAATATGAACTTATTACCTGTCAAGCACTGTGTGTTTTTTATGATGCTGAATGAAGCGACGGGACTTGTCGTAATCGTCCTGGTTTGAGCGGAACCGGATTTGCAACCGAATTTTGTAGCCGCAGTAAGCGATATATGATAGGTGCCGTCTTTTTTAAATAAATGTGAGGGATTTTCAACGGCAGAACTATCACCATCTCCAAAATGCCAAGTCCAAGAACTGATAGGGTCTGCTGACGAACTCAGGTCTTTAAAATGAAAATTATTTCCATTATGGCAAGGCAGGCTGTCAACAAGTTGAAAAGCGGCCGAAAGATCTGAATGCACTTCTACTGTTTTTGAAATCGTATCTGTACATGCAGATTTTGTCTTTACCTGCAGGAATACAGTATAAGTTCCCGGTTGGCTATAACTGTGGGCGGGATTTTGTGAAGTGGATGTATTATGATCTCCAAAGTTCCATGACCAGGAAATAACTGTATCTACAGAAGTAGTTTTGTCTGTGAACAAAAAATTATTCCCACTTAAGCATTGGGAAGAATCATTGATCTTAAAGGATGCAACTGGTGTGGGATAAACAAATACAGTTTTGATAAAAGAATCCACGCATCCATGGTCTGAAGTTGCAACAAGTTTTATTTTGTAAGTGCCTGGTTTGGTATAAGTATGATCCGGGTTTGCAGAGCTCGTAGTCGTATAATCACCGAAATCATAAACCTGTGATACGAGGGTGCCTACCGCAATAGAGCTTTTATTTGTAAACTGAAAATAGTTAGAGGCGAAACACTGTCTGGTACCACTTACATTAAAGGAAGCAACAGGCTGATATTCTATTGTAACCGTATTTGAACCGGTATCCACACATCCTTTGTCAGTGGTCACATTCAAAATGACCTTATACTTCCCGGGGCTTGTATATGTGTGAGTTGCGTTTTTAGAATTGGAAGTTGCACCGTCTCCAAAATCATATTTATAGCTTAAAATACTGTCAAAAGAATTGGTGCTTTTGCTCGTAAAAACAAAGCTGTTCCCCGATAAACATTGCGTATCTTTATTGATAGCAAATGCGACTTTTGATGCCGGGTAGATCGATACATTTTTTGAGGTTGTATCTATACATCCATAAATAGTACTTACTGCCAGGATTACTTTATGTGTCCCATCACTGAGATAGGTGTGCGAAGGGTTTTTATTTGAAGTTCCTGATCCTGAACCATCTCCAAAGTCATATATCCATGTGGCGATTTTGCCCGCAGAAACAGTGCTGCTGTCTTTAAAAGCAAAACTGTTTCCATAGAGGCATGCTACGGTATCGTTCACATTGAACCTTGCTTTGGGAAATGGTTTTAGGACAACTTTTATGGAATCAGAGCTCGTGCATCCTGTGGCTTTTATTTTTTCGGTTAAATAATAGGTCGTTGCAGCATGAGGGATTGTTGCTACTTTACTTTTTGATGAACTAAAACCCACAGGGTTAGAACTCCAGGTATAAGAATGCCCTCTTATGGAATCAGTACCCAAAAAAGTTGAATCACCCATGCAAACTGCTGAATCATAGCCCACAAATGCCGTGGGTAAAGGAAAAGTAGCAATTGTAACAATCGATGTGTCATTATTATTATCACTGTCGTGTACGCCGTTTGGATTCGTTGTCCAGGCAGTAATTGTATTGTTGATTGCCGGAAAATAAAAATTGCCAATAGTTACAGTATCGTTGCCAAAATAATCAATGTTGCCTTTCCATTTATAGGGTGTCTGCAGTTTGCCATTAATGTTACAATGTATTGTAACCGAATCCAGTTGAGTATGACTATAATTTTGCAATATAACCTTTACAGGTTGCGTGGTACCCGGACAAAATTTTGATGAATAAATCAGAATGGAACTGATACCTGCATCATTAACCGGATCACCGAAATCTGCAAGAAAAGCACTAACAGATCCCAAATAACTTGATTGAAAAGCACCATGGGTGGCAATTCCATTGCTGGATCCGGTGTACCCTGATATATATATTTCAGTTCCACTTACTGCCACATCTTCGCCTTCAGTGTAGTTTCCCCCATAATAAGTACCCCATAACCTTTGTCCCAAACTGCTAAACGAAGCAAGAAATGAATTATCCCCTCCATTCGAATTGGCGCGATATGCCCCTGCAGAAGAGATATATGACTTGCCTTCGGTAGATCCTGTCATGTATATATTCCCCTGTTTGCTCTCGGCAATATTGGTACCAAAAGTTGTGGTATCGCCGTAATAGGTGCCCCATAATAATGAGCCTGTGGTATCAAATTTAGCCAGGAAGGCGTCTCCATCAGATCCCCCGAGATATGTTGTTAAAAAGGTTCCGTTGGTCGCGATACCTGTTGAACTGGTGGTTTGCCCGCATATATAAATATTGCTGTTTTTATCTAATATTATTCCGCCACAATACATATAATACTGACCATAATACGTTCCCCAGATGCGATGTTTGCCATCGCCGGTAAATTTGACAATAAAAGCAGGAAAATATGTTGCCGAACCGGTACTTTGATAGGTACCACTGGTGGCAATTCCTGAATCACTGTCTGTATTGCCATATAAATAAACATTGCCGGAAAGATCACTTGCCACTCCATAACCAGTTTCATAGTAGTTTCCTTTTAAATAGGTTCCCCATTGCAACGATCCGGAGTTGTTGAATTTGGCCAAAAAAGCTCCATAATCCTTTATTGAAGTTTCAAATGCTCCACTCGTGGCAATCCCGGTTTTGCTACTTGAAGCTCCGGCTAAATATAAATTTCCGCTTGAATCAACAGATAACCCACCATTATATTCATCTTTATTGCCACCGTAAAAAGTACCCCATTTGCGGGTTCCGCTTGTGTCGAACTTAGCAAGAAAATCATCAACGCCTCCTGCACAGGATATCTGATAGGCGCCAGAGGTTGCAATTCCTGAAGAACCGCCTGCTAAGCCTGAAATATATATATAACCTTTGGCAGTAACCATATTTGTTACTGCTGCATCATAGTAAGTGGCCCATACCCGGGTTCCATCTTGCCTGAATTTTGTAAAAAACCCGCCGCCACCTGTTGATTGAAATGCACCACTTGTGGCAAGTCCTTTTGTGCTGGAATTAGCGCCCCCCAGATATATATTGCCTGATGCATCGGTTGCCACGGCATATCCGTTTGAACCGCCATTTGAACCGTTAAAATAAGTGCCCCATACAATCCAGGGATCTATGACTAACGTCTTTGTTTTATTATAATTTCCGATATTGAAGCTGATTGTTTTTTCATTACTGATTTTGAAATTCCCCTGTATCGTTGATTTTCCCTGGTAAGATACCGGTGCATTTTCACTCAGATCAAAGCTTTGAACCCCTTTATCATTGTTCGTCTCAAATGAATATAATATACTGCCATCATCCTTAAGATCAACGTCTTTTGGGCCATTCCATTTTATTTGTATAACAGCCGGATTGCCTCCGGGATTTACAATAAAGCTATATTTCAATCCTTGTCCTTTGGGTTGCAACACGAGGTCTATTTGAGGATAGATATTATGATATGTAATTGTTTTATACGTTCTTACATGGGTAACGCCCTCTTCCGGCAAACCTGAAAGATAAAAATTCTCATAAAAAGCCTGTCGGTCTGAAGCCTCAATTTGTGCATTGGGATTCGCATTCAGAAATACAAGGTCTGCCTTGCAATTTGATGTTTTTAAATTAACAGGAATATCTTTTTGTTTTGGAAGCCTTAGATTTGATTTGCCTGTAACAGACTGATTATTATTGACGTTCGGCTGACTTTCTGTTTTGCAGAAAGAAAAGCCAATAGAGCCCGGTTTGCAATACAGGGTTACTCCGTCCTGCTGTCCGTAAAATTTTGCATCAGAACCCGTTAGTTGTCCTTTGTTTTCAACAAAACTCCATTCCTTTTCATTAACCGAAATTTCTTTAACCTTTTCAGGGTTGATTTTCGACTGGCTGTAACAAATTGATCCGCATACCATCATAAAAATGGCAAACACATTAATTACAAATAAAAAACTATTTATTCTTTTTGGCGACATTTTCCAGGTTTAAGTTACAAACGAAGCTAAGATTTTTATTTAAAATAAATATGCCTTTTAAGCGATCTTTTGCCTCTCGTTTGGTCGGGACATATTAAAATATGAGATGACTACAGTTATTGGATTGCTTACAAATGGTTTTGAAAAAGGAGACCCATTAAAGAAAGCCAATTCTCCATGGAGCCATTCCAACCTAGAATAAAAAAATATAAACGGATTGTTCGGGATAGTATTATTTGTGAAACAGATGAAAACCACCTTGTTACAAAAAGTAAAACATTTTCGAAAATATTTTCGCTTGTAATCCTTTGAATAAATATTAATTAAAAAATATTTTTCGAAAACACCCACCCACTTTGGCATCTCACTATATATGTACTATAAAAAGGCGTTAGGCATAAGGGGTAAGGAAAACAATGAGAAAATTTGAAAATGAGAAAATTTGAAAATTGGGTTGCGCAAGAAAATTAAAAACACAAAATGAAAAAGATAAACCGTTGTTTTTACCCATTCTGGCCTGATCCCGAGAACTCGGGACTGATATCGCCTGTTATTTGTCAAAGAGTTACGTGTAATAAATTTAAAATCAATGAGATATAAAATGAAAAAAATAAAAAAACAGAAAGAACAATCCAGAATGCTGGAAATGGCGTTTTTGGGAAATTAACAAGCCAGTTTGCTGGAAATGGCGTTTTTTGTCATGTTGTAATTGGAGAAAATCCCCCTGCCCCCCGAAGAAGTCCCCGAATAAGTTCCCGAATAAGTTCCCGAATAAGTCGGGACAAACGGGACAAACGGGACAAGCGGGACAGGCCCTTAAAAGGGGGATTCCCATCTTACAACATTTGCGTTTTAATTAACATGACTTGTCCCGCCTTATTCCTATCGTGTGGACACATCTTTTGTTATAATCGGCTGTTCAACCCGCTTCGGGGTTGTTGGCTGCCTGATATCTTTCCGTGGGTTTCACCCACGGTTATTATTGTTTAAGCCCTTCAGGCTTACCTACAGATCTTTTGCTGATTTTGGCAACCAATCTGTTCTACCAACCCAGAAAGGGTTGAATGTGAATAACCGCCGGCAAAACCGGCGGAAAAGGGCAAGCAATTATACCCAACCCCGGAGTGGGTTGAACAGCCAAGTAAAAACTTTATTTATAAATATCTGTAAAACAACATGTTGTCTAAATCCATTAAAATCCAAATATACATTGATGATTAAATTATCCAAATACTTGTGTCCACACGATAGGACTTTTTCGGGATTCATCAACATTAGCACATCATCACATTGCCTCATTCCCAAATGATCCTCTCACTTCTTACCTCTCACTTCTCACTCTTACAAACTGTTGACTGCTCCCTGCTAACTGTTCCCTGAAAAACCCCTAATTTTGACGACAATTTTCAAAATATATGACAGATACAAACGTCTTGATTTTAGGAGGCTGCGGACAGGTGGGTACCGAGCTGGCAACAGGGTTAAAGGAACTATATGGAAACGACCATGTTGTGGTGAGTGATATCAAACCTGCCGCAGAAGCCAATGTTAACGGTCCCTATGAAACCATCAATGTCATGGACAAGGACGCCATTTTTGAGGTGATTAAAAAATATAAAATAACACAGGTTTATCATCTTGCCGCTTTGCTTTCCGCTACGGCAGAACAGAACCCTATGTTTGGCTGGCAGCTGAATATGGACAGTTTATTGCATGTGCTGAACATCGCCAAAGAGAACCATATATCCAAGGTTTACTGGCCAAGTTCGATTGCTGTTTTTGGTCCCGGAACTCCTAAGAAAAATACACCCCAGGATACGATAATGGATCCGAATACGGTATATGGAATCAGCAAGCTTGCGGGTGAAAGATGGTGTGAATATTACCATGAAAAATATGGTGTGGATGTACGCAGTATCAGGTATCCGGGCCTTATCAGTTATAAGGCAGAACCGGGAGGAGGCACAACGGATTATGCCATTCATATCTTTTATGAAGCCCTGAAACACAACAGCTATGAATGTTTTCTCACGGCAGATACCATGCTGCCCATGCTCTATATGCCCGATGCCATTAAAGCTACTATTGAACTGATGGAAGCGCCTGCAGAAAAAGTAAAGATACGGTCGAGTTATAACCTTGCCGGCTTCAGTTTTGATCCGGCGGGACTGGCCAAAGAAATTGAAAAACAATTGCCGGGATTTACGATAAGTTATAAACCGGATTTCAGGCAGGCGATTGCCGAGAGCTGGCCGGGTAGTATTGACGACAGCCGGGCGCGAAATGACTGGCAATGGAAACCGGATTTCAGCCTCGAGCAAATGGTACACGATATGCTCCTCAACATTAAAAAGAAATTATGAAAATAGGAATGATTTGCTACCCGACTTACGGGGGAAGTGGTGTGATGGCAACGGAGCTCGGCAAGGCCCTGGCTCATAAAGGTTATGAAGTCCATTTTATAAGCACCAGTCTCCCGGTTCGCCTGGATACCATCGGTAGCAATATCTTTTTCCATGAAGTAAATGTCCTGAACTATCCCCTGTTTGAATACACCCCTTACGAATCGGCCCTGATCAGTAAAATTGTAGATGTGGTTCGATACGAAAAGCTTGATATTCTGCATGTTCACTATGCCATTCCCCATGCATTTGCTGCCGTTATTGCAAAGCAGATCCTTGCAAGCCAGGATATTAACATTCCGGTAGTAACTACACTTCACGGAACCGATATCACACTTGTAGGCAGGGATGCCACCTATGAACCAACGGTTACTTTTTCGATCAATCAGTCGGACGCAGTAACTGCCGTGTCTCAATTCCTTAAGGATGAGACATTTAAATACTTCAAAGTAAAAAAAGACATTTGTGTTATTCCGAACTTTGTTGATTTTGAACGCTTTAACAAGAAACCGAAAAACCATTTCAAGGTCGCTATTGCACCGAACGGGGAAAAGATCATTGTACATACCTCTAACTTCAGGGAAGTAAAAAGGCTGGACGATGTGCTTCATGTTTTTGAAGGAATCAACAAAGTTATACCATCCAAGTTGCTCCTTATGGGTGATGGCCCAGACCGTAGCAGGCTTGAACTATTAACCCGGAAAATGGACCTGGTACAGGACGTCCGTTTCCTTGGAAAAATTGAAGCGGTAGAAGAAGTACTATCGATAGCCGACCTGTTTCTGCTTCCATCAGAAAGGGAGAGTTTCGGACTCGCAGCACTCGAAGCTATGGCCTGCCAGGTACCGGTTATCTCATCTGATGCCGAGGGAATTCCTGAAGTAAATATTGACGGGGTTACGGGTTATATAAGTAAAATCGGGAACGTAAAAGAGATGGCTGCGAACGCCCTGAAAATCCTGAGTGACCCTGCCATACATCAGCAGTTTAAACTTGCAGCGTTCGAAAGAGCGAAAGAGTTTGATCTGAAAAATATCATAGTAAAGTACGAAGATGTCTACAAAAAACTTCTCGCTAAAAAGGCTATTATGGTTTCTTAACCGGCTTTGAATTGAGGTCAAATTTCTGACCGGTCATCTCCCAGTTCGCCTTCATGTTTATGAGTTTGGGGTAGTAGATCACTTCTTCCGGCTGGCGTTTTGTTTTAAGATCTCCGCCATCCCATCGTCCATTTCTGTTGCCATCTTTTATGAGTCTCACGTGATACTTTCCTGGATTTACAAATGGAATTTTTACCAATGTTTCACGTGGAACATT
>JABDBQ010000003.1 GCA_013288555.1 Bacteroidota bacterium
TCCCAATGGGTAAGTGTATCGTAATTGTCTGAGACAATGGCGCCCGGATCTTTATAATTCCCAAAAACAGCAACGCTGTCAGGGTTAAATCCATTGAGGATGATCGAGGGTTTCACCGTATCGAAAACAATAATCGTACGGGTCAGGGAAACTTTGTTTCCTGATGGATCGGTAAGATAATAATAGACGGTATAAGTTCCAAGGCGGGCAGTATCCAAATTTGTTTTGACAATGAGAAGGGTATCAAGTTCTGCTAACGGATAATAGGCATCCGTAATTTTTACGCCGGGATCTTTAAAATGGGTTTTCACTTCCATTTTCAGGGTGTCATTTCCTATCAGGGTCATAACGGGTTTTATAGAATCCACAATTCTTATATACCTGTAAACCGTGATTCTATTTCCACTCTTATCTTTGGAAGTATAGCTTACGATATAGATTCCAACGACATTTGTTTTCACTTTGCTGCTGTCTATCAATACAGGTTCTTTCCCATCTACAAGGTCTATGCAACTGATAACCTTAGGTATAGGTAAGGGATAATGCTGTTTGGCCGTAACGGGATAATACACCGTATCCGGCAAGGCAACAATAAGATTCGGTGGTGTCGTATCCCTGGTTAAGGTCACAACCCTGTATTTTGTAATGGCTTTATTACCGACAGAATCAGTGACATTATAGCTAAAAATATAAGTCGCCAATACAAGCCGGTTGAAAGTATCTTTAGGATTGGTGCTCCCGGCTTTTATCGAAGTCCTGATAATATTTTTACTGATATTGCCGTATAAAACAGATGTGGCAGAATCTCCGGTTGGTTCAATATATTCATTACCGAGCTGAAGCTTGATCGTATCATTAAAACCCTGTTTTCCATTGAGATATATAACGGGGAGTATGTTATAAGGCGTAATATACAAACGGTAATCCTGGTATTCACCGTACTCATTTACGCCACAGGGTTTGTTGCTTAATGTTCCCAGGTTGGTGGCAATCCGCATCACAGTTGCGCCAGCCACAGCTGTTTTTGGGATTGTTATTTTCTTTGTCCATGAAGTGGAATAACTGTCAGAATCTGAGCCGACAATTTCACCGGGGTCCGTAAAAACACCATTTTCATTCCAGTCGATATAAACCGTCCTGTTTATCGGATAAGATAGCAGATTCGGGTTACGTGAAACCTTAAGGCTATAAGTTACCCCTTTGGCAAGAGAGGTGGACAGGCTGCTGTCGCCGACATTATTGGTATATCCCTGGATGGCCTGTACCGGCCCGTTTTTTATGGTATTGAACACAACTCCTGAAATGCCAATACTCGAGTTTAATGTATTAACAGAAGGGATACAATAAGGCTGGTGTACATGGATATATTTTGAATAGGTAACGGAATCTTTTTGGCTCCCATTAAGATTGTCTACATATAATTTAACATCATAATATCCTGTATCTGAAAAATTTACCTGGGGATTGGCGCTTGAAGTTCCTGTGCCATTTACAAAAAACACGGCACCTGAACCACCCCCGTTCGATTTAGCGATGGTCCATCTGTAATGATCTACACACTGGAGCATATCAGGCATAAAATTCACATTATCCCCTGTTGTAGGCCGGGGATTGTCAACTGTAAAACTTGCCTTAGGTTTATCAGGATATACCACATTGATCATCTGGGTTGCTGTATCAGAACCTGCACAATTTGTTGCAATCAGTGTTACTGTTACCTGTCCCTGTGTGCTGTATAAATAGGTGGCATTAGCGCATACTCCAATGCACTCAAAAGTCGATAGATCGCCGTCGAGATCCCATAGAAAAGTGGCAGGATCTGAAGAATCATATTTGGTTGTATTTATGAAAGTAAGCGTTCCATTCATACAAACAGAATCGCCAGGGTTTGAGGTTGTAAAGGATACTGCCGGTTTTGTAATGGATGTTCTGGGTTTGCTCCACCAATAAGCAGCAAAACCGGCACTTTGAACGGCTTCGTAGCAATACATTTCAATAAACATCTCTGATTTCGCTTTAAAAGTATCAGGCTTGGTCACATTCGGCATGCATTGAAATCCGCAGGTGGGAAAAGCTTTGCCTCCTGTAAATCCTGGTCCATAGCCGGTATAAGAGCCGTTTCGGGTGCAATTGCCTGAAATATTTTTTCCTTTGGCATTTGCGCCCTGGTATATGCGTAGATAGTCAAATCCACAATAAAGATCAAACAAACTGAAAGTCAGGTAAACACTATCTGCACAGGGCGCGATAAGAATGGATTCCACATTCCGGTCAGCATGATAATTCCCGTTGGGGCCGCCATTATCAAACAAATAACCCGAAGCATCGTGTACAACTGCGGCAGAGCCCAGGTTATAAGATGGAATAACTTCGATATAGTTGCTTTTGCATAATGGAGAGCCATTGCCCACACTATTACCTGCATTGAGGCATACTTTGTATTTACCGGCATTAAAAAATTCAACCTGTGGTTCCTGAAATTGATCGTTGCCATAAACAAACTTATAGTTGGCCGTATTCACCCCATTCACCAGTGAAGAATCGGGCGTAATATTCCAGAACCAGCGGGTAGGCCCATTGGTACACAAGTCAAGGAACGTAACAATATCTCCGGAATGGATGAGGTTTTTATTTGAAACAAAATTAACTACCGGCACGGCAGTTGGGGCTGTAACTGTCAGAATTTTAGTAAGTGAATCAGAGCCGTGGCAGGTAAAGACCACCAGTTTTAAAGTATCAGAACCAAGCAGAAATTTATTGGTAAATAACACCAGTGAATCGCTCACCAGTTTTCTGTTAAGATACCAGGCATATCGTTTCGGATCTCCGGCTTTGGCGTTCTGGTAAACGTAAGTTGGGCTGTTTGGATATATCTTCGCGGGAATTGTAAAAGAAACCACCGGATTCCCCGAGAAATAAGTTGACTCATCTGCACCTGTCGTAGGAAAAGAAAGACATCTTGGATCGCCATCAATGTCAACACTAATGCCTGCATAAATACCGGAAGGGTTCGGGGCTGACTGGTTGCAATGAAGATCACGGAGGGAAACATAATTTGGTTTCACATTATTGTCATATAATGACCAGCCCATGTTAGATACGGCACCCTGAAAATTGGCTAGACTTGCATACCCTGTTCCGTTCAAACTCACCAATGCTCCGCTGAGGTTATAATAGTCATTACCATTCACTTTTATGTTTGAAGGAACACCTGTATAGGAAATGTAAAACGGCACGATGGCCGAGTTGGTACTCATGATATTATTCTCAATGACAATACCATCACAAGCCACCAGATCAACATACATGTTATTTGCCGGTGAATTGTTTTCTTCATCAATAGTATTGTGAAGAATACTGACATTCATATTCGGGATTGAATCCGCATCGACGAAAATGCCTGTATTACCGAAATTGCCGATCATGTTATTATAAATAATAAAAGGAATACTATCGAACCCATAATTTGGATAGTCTATTTCAATAGGAAGATATGAAGCCACATTCCCGTTTGTAATATTATTTTTAACGGTGGCGCCATTTTCATAAGACAACTGAAGGGCAGAGATATAGGGGCTTTTTGACGAATCAAAACTATTGCCTATATAGCTATCATGCACAAGACCATACTGGGAACTGAGTCCATAGATATGATTATAATAAGCACCTGTAAATCGGCTGTTTATAATACAAGAATAGCCATAACTGACATTTTTAGTACTTGACTGTCCGATATTGTAAATACCAAACAATCCACCGGAAACATGGCTGTTTTTGACGGAATCATGAATGGCATTATTCAGGTTTATTCCCACCACATTATATTGAGCATTGCTGCTTACGGCAACTTTAATACTGCAGTTATTGATCGTATTATGCTGATCCAGATTTGTTGCAATTGCCGCAGGGTAATCGGTGAAATTTGAGGTAGAAACAGAGGTGTTCTCAACAGTCATATTCTGAATTGTGACATAAGAACATTCGTTAAGATAAATGACCGAACTTCCTGATGCTGTTAGTGATGCATAAATGCGGGTTCCACTGCTGCTACTTCCAGATCCGTTAAAAATAATTGTATTAGCAGAATCAGAACCGCTTATTGCAGGTATAGCTATGGTTTCATTGTAATTACCGGGTGCAATATTAAAAACCACCGGGCCGCTAATCCCTTTGCTTGTAAGGGCATTTACAGCAGCTGTAAAGCTGGCATAGCTTGAACCGGAAGAGGAGCCTATCGTGTAAGTTCCCGACAAGGCCTGGGCACTGGAAATGGCAGGAAAAACAAGCACCCAAACAACACTGACAACGAAACAGTACCGTTTTATTTTATTCAAAAACATTTCAATGTTGGTTTACCGCTTTACCTATTTACAATACGCTCAATAAATCAAATTTAGTAAATATTATTGAAATATTGCCCGAAACCTCCAAATATTTGAAGCCTGAACAGGATCAGGTTAAATCGAACCAGCGACGATAAAAGGGCTGAATCAACTTATATACTTTTCCAGCACTTTCCCGATGTCTGCGTTTGCAAGCCGATCACCTATATCGTGGCCTTCTTTCCGAACAATGGTATCAAGTATTTTATCGTGCGCCTCTCCCACCATTTTTGCTTCGGCATAAGGTGTTTCGGTGAAACTGACCATGGTGTACATCGGTGTCCACTTTTCAGGAAAGAGTTTTCCTATGGTTTTGTCGATGGCATTTTTCAGGATAAATTCAGGGTCGGCAACCAGGTCGCGCATTTCCACAAAATTACGAATGGCCATATCTGCAATAGCATCGGAATTGGGTTTGCGATGGGCTGTAAATTCTTCGAAAATAGTCCTCCAATCACCTGGGTACATGTCAATAAGATTGCTCATTTCATAACAGTCTTCAAATCCGCAATTCATACCCTGCCCATAAAAAGGAACAATAGCGTGTGCCGCATCACCCAGTAAGGTCATTTTATCTTCAAACGACCAGGGATGACATTTAATAGTAGCCAGGGAAGAAGTAGGATTTTTATTGAAATGATATAATAAATCAGGCATTAACGAAATCATATCAGGGAAATATTGTCCGAAAAAACTTAATATTTCTGCATCTGAATGGAGCTTTTCAAAAGAAACTTCTCCTTTGAGTGAAAGAAACAATGTACATGTAAAACTTCCGTCCATATTTGGCAAAGCAATCATCATAAAGCTTTTACGCGGCCATATGTGCAAGGCATTTTTTTCAAGAAGCCAGCCGCCGTTTTCTGCCGGCGGAATGTGAAGCTCTTTGTACCCATGATTAAGATAGCTTTGATTATATGTAAAATTCAGTTTGTCGGTTTTCATCAGTGACATTCTTGCGGCAGAGAAAGCGCCATCAGCACCGAAGAAAATATCATAATGTTTTTTAGTTATCTCACCGGATAATTCATCCTTTAGTGTAATATCCTTTTTATTCAAATCAAGGTTTTCACATCTCTGGTGAAAGTACAAATTGATATTCTCGCTTTTATCAGCTTCGGCAAGCAACATCCTGTTCAGCCCGTCTCTTGAAATGGAATTGATGGCTTCTCCATTGATACCATATGGCATGATCCGGACTTCACCCCCGGTGTCATGCACGGCTCTACCATACATCGGGATGCACATTTTCTTGACTTCATCTGCCAACCCGATCATTCCCAATGCTTTCAACCCACGATAAGACAAAGCAAGATTAATAGAGCGACCGCCCTCAAGAATGGTTTTCCTGATATCTTCACGACGCTCCAATACATCAGTTTTATATCCTTTTTTTGCTAAAACAACGGCGAGAAGGGCGCCGACAAGTCCGCCACCAACGATACCATAATGCAAATTTTTTGGATCCTGAAATTCATTGTTCATATTTCGTAATTGATTATTGATCCTTGGCAATTTCTATTGCCCACTTGTAATATTGTTTATATATGTCTGCTCTATCAAAATTTGCTTTCGCATAATCCTGAATTCTCTGGTGCTCCTGAACAGGGAAATGATTAAGACAATATTCAATGGCATCCTTCATTTGATTTTCCTCTCCAAAATTAACGGAAATTCCGAGGTTATTTTCTGCGATACATTTTTCAAGTTCACCACCCCTGATGGTATTGATAACCGGCAAGCCCGCCGCGAAATATGTAAAAGCCCGGTTGGGAAATGCATATTTGGAACCTGGCGCGAACAAGATAACTCCAGCATTGAATGCTGGAATACCGGAATATTTTTCAGTTTCAGCCATCCAGGGAATAATTTCGATGTTATGCAGCTTTTCCTTTTCAATTCGTTTTTTAATATGATCCGATTTTTCGTTAAGTCCAATAATGATCAATTTTAAATCTGTAAAATGTTGAACTACCCTGGCCAGTTTTATAAGGTGATTGCCGTAGCTGGAATTGCCCATGGCTATAACAGTCTTCATTTTATTGTCCGAAAGAAATATGTCCGCCACATTTTGATATTTCGTGGTGTCAGTACCCAGATGAAAAACAGAATTGGGTTTATCTGAAATTTGAGTTTTATAATAATCGAGAAAATCTGACAAAATTGACACAATGGCAGTAGACATCTCGACAATCCGCTCTGCCATAGAAAAATATGGCTTTAAAATAATCCTTTGTACGCCCTTCGCGGGCAGGAATTTTAAAAACTCCTCCGGCCATAAATCCTGGATATCATATATAAAAGGAATATCATTTTTCCGGCAATATTTGGCGAGGACATAATTTGTCTCTAAAGGAGGGCTTGCCCCTATAACCAATGCCGGGGGCGGCTCTGCACTGACAGTATTCAGCCAATTGTTTAAAGACACAGCCAAATATTGATAGCTCAAAAACCTGTCTATACTGTAATTCTTTGAATAAGATTTTGTTTTAAGAAGTACTACCTTCAAACCCGAAGGAGTATCTTTAACTTTTCGGAATTCTTTGCGAATGTGCGAAAAGGAAGAGGTAATATAAATCACTTCATGTCCATTCCTGATAAATTCCTCTGTAAGTGCTGCATAACGCATAGATACTTCTCCCGCCCAGGGTACGCCATCAAATGCACTGAATATAAATACTTTCAATAAAAATTAATTTAGGATTCTGCGATAATAATTTCGCAAATTTGTCTCTTCCGTTTCCCAATCGAAATTTTTTATTGCAATTTTCGCGTTTTTACTGAAGTTTTTTGCTTTTTCGGGGTGTTCAAGTAAATATTCTATGGCATTTGCTATTTCACTACTGCTCTCCGGGTTAACAGTCAACCCGCATTCATACTTCTCTACTACATTTTTATACAAGTCAAAGTCAGACGAAATTACAGGCAATCCCATCGCCAAATACTCAAACATTTTGGTAGGATAAGAATAATAATGGTTCATTATATTTTCAGGAAGTGCAAATCCTGCAAGGCAGTTCTGAATAACCAAAAGACAATCCGGAAAAGGAATATAATTCAAAAATTCAATATTGTCTTTAACCTCATTCCAATCTTTTGATTGTTTTAATATTGAATTCACACCTTCGTTTATTTCACCTATACAAATTAATTTTACTAATATACGCTTCTTTTTCAAAATAGCCAGAGCCTCAATTATAAATGGCAATCCGCGCCTGGCACTGAGATAACCAATCAATGCAAAAGAATAACTCTTTTCATTATATGGAACACGGGCAGGCTCAAGCTCCTTCAAAGGAACAAAATTCTGAACAATAATAAAATCCCTGGTCTTATGGATGTAATTTGGAACATATGATTTCTCTGCAAGTACAAAATGGAAACCATATCTAATGGCGAGATTCTCTGCGAAGCCATAAATGACCTTCAGAAAGGATTTGAATATAAGGTATGATTTATTTGGTATATCGGCATTTACATCTTCATGAACATCATAAATAACGATCTTCCCGAGCGCCCGCAAGAAAAGTCCGACAAATATCAGTTCAGGGTCATGAAAATGATACAAAACAGCATTCAGCTTTATTGCCTTGAATAATAAAGATATATCAGTGAATACAAATCTTATTATCCTGTATTTTGGTCTTTTTAGAGAAATAACTTTCACATCGTCCTTGATGTAATTACCTTTTGCCGGGGCAATTAGATAAACATCGTATTCAGCAGCAAGGCTTCTGCATTCTTTATAAAAAATACGGGTATCTGAAGCTTGATGAACTGATGTCAGATGGCATATTTTTATTTTTCGGGCAGCAGTCATTGTATGATAATTAATGACTTATCAGCTTCAGATGCTTTTTGATTCTTACTATAAAAGCCGGGCCTTCATATATAAATCCGGTATATATCTGAACAAGAGCAGCACCTTGTTTGAGTCTGCTTTCAGCCTGACGAGGATTCATTATGCCCCCCGAACTTATCAATATAATATTATCAGGGCATTTCGCTTTCAGGTATTGCAAAATGCTTTGTGAAACTATTGATAATGGGGCACCACTAAGGCCCCCTGCGCCGACGTTATTTACAGTAAGCCTGCCTGTTATAAGATTTTCTCTTGATATGGTTGTATTTGTTGCAATTATACCCGCTAATCCTGTTTTAGATACTACTTCAACAATTTCATCAATCTGATCAAAATTCAAATCAGGTGCTATTTTTAAAAAAATGGGCTTCGACGCCGTTTTTTTTAGATTACGATTTTGTAATGAAGTTAATATCTTAGTCAATGATTCTTTCTCCTGCAATTCGCGAAGCCCTGGTGTGTTTGGGGAACTTACATTAACAGCGAAATAATCAACGTATTCAAAGAGTTTTTCAAAGCAATATAAATAATCATCCACTGCACTTTCATTCGGTGTAATTTTGTTTTTTCCAATATTGCCGCCAACGATTACATTTATTTTCTTCCGATCTAGTTTCGAAAGTCTATTGGCAATAACATCTGCACCATCATTATTAAAGCCCATTCTATTGATTAATGCATGATCCTTTGGCAACCTAAACAGTCTTGGTTTTGGATTTCCAGGCTGAGGCTTTGGAGTAACGGTCCCGATTTCAATATGCCCAAAACCGAGTTTTGCCAGTATCGGAATCCATTTTGCATTTTTATCGAATCCTGCGGCAAGGCCAATAGGGTTTGGGAACCTGATACCAGCTATTTTCCGGCTTAATTGTTCATCATTTTTTGTCTCCTTTGCGAATATACCAATTACAAAAGGCAACTTAAGAAGCCACATTGTAAAGTAATGGGCAGTTTCCGGAGGGAGCATGAAAAGCAGGAAGCGGACGAACCTATATAAAATCATTCTACAAAGGTAGGTGGCATTACGTTAATCTGACAAAATAGAGAACACTTGTGAGACGAGCAATTAACTGGGAAATTTCGATTAAATCAATAATCCTGGTATCTTGAGATAAATAATGATTTTATGGCAAGTTGAACAATAACCTGCTTCTGGGATAAGGCAGGATCAGTAATGTCAGACGCTTCTTTGTAATACCTGAATATAGCGCTCAGTTCTATAGATAATTCGTTTGCTTTGTTTAGAATATACCCAGCTGTTAAGCTTGTATAGGATAGGTTACACTTTCGTCCCTGCAAGGTATAATCGCCATAAAAAGGCACATTGGCTTCCCCACCCCAAAGATTCTGTCCGGACAAAAATCCCGGTTCATCTTTGCCCTGAATTGCGTACAGCTGCTCAAATAAGCCATACATTTTGTTTTTTTTATAAGACAACTGAAAAATAAATTCATGGAAGTTTGCACCAAGCGGGTCCGCCAGGGATTGATCTCCCTGTGTATAATTTAAAGAAATATCCCGATGTCCATAAATGAAGGGCCTTGCAGTATTCCACTCTAACCTTGTATTTAGCCCATCCTGATTAAAAAGCTTGTTTTTACTTACACCAAGCTGAAAAGCGTATTTGTCAGTTAAATTTAATTCATGATGCGAAATAGTTTGTGAGATGCTAAAATCATCAATGGCAAGTTGAGAGTATATTCTTGTGTTTTTCCCGATTTTATATGTGGCCTGGCCACCTATCAGATCATTGTCAGGAGACCCGATCGCATAACCAACCTGATGCAAAAATATAATTGGGTTGAGGTATTGTAATTCTGTTCCACGATTGTAATTACTATCACTGGCAACCCATAAAATTTGTTCAAATAGTCCTATCTCAAAATTTTTCCCGGTTGTAAAACTAAGATAATGAATCACACTATTTTTTCTCTGAAAAGTGGCACTGCCGTAGGCAAAAGGAATCTGATATCCCGGGTTTAAAAATTGATTATAAGAAACCTCATACCGCCATGGGCCGGAATGCCAGTCAAGGCGCAAATAAGGGTAATTTGAAATCCCGTCTCCGAGAAGAAGGCTTCTATACCCATATCCGATAAATTGCCGGCCATATCCCCCGATGACGCTGAAATGAGGACTGCACAAATATTGAAGCCATGCTTCAGTTGAAGATACATCCCAGGTGCCATTCGGATATGGCACCCCAAGTCCTTCCTGGGGAACAAAGCTGTGCTTGCGTGCAATAGAATCGACCCAATATGGAAGCAATGCCGAATTTTCATAAAATGAAACCCCGAATATTAATTTTTTGTCAAGATCTCCCTGAATTTTCAACCCTCTTAAATCCTCATGCTGTGAATAACTGTTATTGCCCTTGGAATAAGTAAAATTAATAATTGGTATAACTGTAAAATTTAGATCATTAGAATGATATTGCCATAACATTGGACGGGTTTTTCCATTAAACAATCCGGTATGTCTAGGAGTATCAATTGTAATAAGCTTACAGGCCGTGAGTGGGTCAAGTGGCCAGTAACCCATTCCAGGAGTAATACTATCGCCATCAGCCTGCCTGATCCATTCCCTGTAAAGGGGATCAACCGGTTGATACTGTGCTATGGATATAAATGAACTTGTAAAACAAATAATAAAAACCAGGCTTCGTAAAAAAACATTTTTTAATTCCAATGCTCGGGTCATACGCGGGATTTTGTATATGCTAAAAATCATTTGCAGGGCTTTGAATTTGAATATTGAGCAATTTGTATTATTTAATTAAAATGCATTTTTATCCAGTTTAAAAAACATAAAGGCTGTTTTAAGGATGATACGCAAGTCCAACAATATGCTCCAGTTTTCCATATACCAAATATCAAATTCTACTCTTTTTTCCATTTGGTTCAGCGTTTCAGTCTGACCACGGTATCCATTTACCTGTGCCCAGCCCGTAATTCCCGGTTTTAGAAACTGCCTGATCATAAATTTACTGATAAGTTTTGAATAATCGGCTGTATGTTTTAACATATGGGGCCTGGGACCAACAATGCTCATTTGTGAAAAAAGGACATTGAAAAACTGAGGCATTTCATCAAGATTTGTTCTCCTTAAGAACCTCCCGACCCGGGTTACCCTGGTATCATCCTTTGTAGCCTGTTTTAAATGTGAATCAGAATTGATACACATGGTCCTGAATTTAAGACACATGAATTCCTGGTTATTTCTACCAGATCGTTTCTGCATAAAAAACACTGGACCTTTTGAATCAAGTTTTATTATGAGAGCTATAATTGGCAATAGCCAAGTGAGTATAAGCGTAATGATCAATACACTGAAAACCAGATCAAATAATCGTTTTACCGCTCTGTTTCCAAAGCTTTCCAGCGGTTCTCGCCTGAGAGAGAGAACCGGAATATCACCAAAGAAATCAATATGCGTTTTTCTGTTAACAAACATATTGAAATCCGGCACAAATAAAAATCTGATAAATTTCCCCTCGCATTCATTTGCAAGATCATATATATACGGATACTGCTCAGGGGATAATGTAGAGTAGATAGCCCCAATATCGAGATTAATGGAGCGATTTAATATATCTTCAAGATCGCCAATCAGCATATCATCAGGACAGTTTTCCCTGTCTGTAAAAAAACCGACAAACTCATAGCCGGAATTATTGATAAAATGATGTGATAAGCCGCGGGCATTTCTCGAATACCCCAATATGGCAACCCTTTTTTTGAGGCTTGTCTTTGTTTTCAGATAATAATTAATGAAGAGAAAAAAAGACCTGTTTATAAGCAACACAACCACCACGCCTATAAACACATAAACAATAAATGTTCTTGAAAAAGAATCCTTTATATATAAGAAAATATATAAAAGCATCATGGTAACCAGTGCTGTATAAGCCTTTACAGTATTGGCACCAAAATCCTCAAATCTATAAATCCTGTCTTTCTGATATACATGGAAAACCCTGGTAGATATAATCCAAAAGATATTAAATACACCAAGCAGAAAAAAATAATGTGGGTAAAACTTTAAGTGCAGATTCCATTTAACTGCCTGGAAAAGAAATAAATATACCAGGTTGATAAGCGAAATATCCAATACTAAGGCAAAATCCCTAAGAAAAGTATCTATTTTGTTTTTCACAAACTATTAATCTTTATACATTTAGCGACATCTTCCCGGTACGCTAAACATATTTTCTTTCCTGAATTCTCTTCAATTCGTATTAAATGAAGACCTCAAATTCTGTTATTCATTTACGCTCCTTATTATCCGCATTATCAATCAGGAATAAAATGCTTTCAAATTAAAGGATACTATATAATACGATCTTACATTAATTTTGGTTTGCCCGGATGGTTCGTTTTTAAAATGCCACAAGGGAATAGCCATATTTAAGTTTCAAAATTAGCATAAAAATTATTAGTAAAGTATGCATAGCCTAATGTTTTACAACCAAATGCGTTTTTAAACCATGAAAGCCGATACCAAATACTTCATTATTAACAAGTAATTATCTCAAATGGGCGGAGTTTAAGAATCGGTAAATTCCAAACTCAGTTTCAAATAGATTGCAAATTCAAAACCCGCTAAATTTTGTAATTTCGCGCCTCATTCATTATTAAAAAATGACTAAAACAGCATTAATTACCGGTATTACTGGGCAGGATGGCGCCTATCTTGCAGAATTGCTTCTGAAAAAAGGCTATTTTGTTCACGGCATAAAGAGAAGAAGTTCTCTATTGAATACAGATAGAATTGATCATTTATATCAGGACCCTCATGAGAAAAAGGTTAACCTAACCCTGCATTATGGTGATTTGACGGATTCGGCCAATATTATCCGCATTATCCAGGAAACCCAACCGGACGAAATTTATAATCTTGCCGCCCAAAGTCATGTCAAAGTAAGTTTTGAAACCCCTGAATATACGGCAAATGCAGACGGCATTGGCACCTTACGTGTACTTGAAGCTGTACGTATCTGCAATTTAACTGAAAAAACACGCATATACCAGGCGTCAACATCAGAACTATATGGGCTGGTGCAAGAAGTGCCTCAGTCCGAAAAAACGCCATTTTATCCGCGTTCTCCTTATGCGGTTGCCAAAATGTATGCCTATTGGATTACGGTTAACTATCGTGAAGCTTATAATATGTTCGCATGCAATGGTATCCTTTTTAATCATGAATCACCCATACGGGGAGAGACATTTGTAACGAGGAAAATAACAAGGGCAGCAGCAAAAATAGTACTTGGTTTACAAGATAAGCTCTGGCTGGGAAACCTTGGTGCTCAAAGAGACTGGGGGCATGCCAAAGACTATGTAGAGGCAATGTATCTGATACTTCAACAGGAAAACCCTGAGGATTATGTTATTGCAACAGGCGAAACAACTTCAATCAGGGATTTTACAAAAATGACATTCAATGAACTTGGCATACAAATAAAATTTAAAGGCGAAGGGTTAAATGAAAAAGGTATCGTTGAAAATATCGATTCTGAACAACTAAGAAAACTTGGGGTAGATGATACTAAACTAAAAGAGGGTGATGAAATAATAGCAGTTGACTCCAGGTATTTTAGACCTACCGAAGTGGACCTGCTGATAGGGGATCCTACCAAATCAAAGGAAAAACTTGGGTGGAAGCCAAAATATAATCTTGCGAGCCTTGTGAATGAGATGGCACTTGCTGATTTAAACCTCTTTAAAAAGGAAAAATTTCTTCGTGAATCCGGTTTTACTACCTTGAATTATTTTGAATAATTTCCTGTTCATTAAGAAAACTTAAGTTCGCGTATTATCAATACTATGGATAAATCGTCAAAAATTTATGTGGCAGGCCACAGGGGAATGGTTGGTTCTGCAATTATCAGAAAACTCAATGCCGAAGGATTTAACAATCTTATCGTCAGAAATTCAAACGAATTAGATCTGCGAAACCAGGAGGCAGTATCAAAATTTTTCGAATCTGAAAAACCTGAATATGTATTCATGGCTGCTGCAAAAGTTGGCGGAATCATGGCAAATAATATTTACAGGGCTGAATTTCTATATGATAATCTGATGATTGAAGCGAATGTGTTACATCATAGTTATCTAAACCAGGTGAAAAAGCTGCTTTTTTTGGGATCCAGTTGCATATATCCAAAATTTGCACCGCAGCCAATGAAAGAGGAGCATTTGCTTACAGGCACGCTAGAACCTACAAATGAACCCTATGCTATCGCAAAAATTGTTGGCATAAAATTATCTGAAGCCTACCGGGATCAATACGGTTGCAATTATATATCTGTAATGCCTACCAATCTTTATGGACCTAACGATAATTACGATCTTCAAAATTCTCACGTATTGCCGGCCATGATTCGTAAGTTTCATGAAGCAAAAACTGAAAGCAGACCATCTGTAGAATTATGGGGTAGTGGTACACCAAGACGTGAATTTCTGCATGTGGATGATCTCGCAGCTGCCAGTTATTTTCTCATGCAAACCTATAACCAGCCGGAATTTGTAAATATAGGCGTCGGAGAAGACATTAGTATCAAAGATCTTGCATTGTTAATTAAATCATTGGTAGGATATGAAGGCGAACTACATTGGGACCACACTAAACCTGACGGCACCCCACAAAAACTACTAAATATAGACAGGCTTAAATCTTTAGGTTTTGTTCCGAAAATATCCCTCAAGGAAGGCATAGAAGCCGTATATAAAGAATACAGCAGCTCAATAAGGTAGATACCAGAATTAGTTCCTCATGATTGGGCTCTTTACATATTAAACCCCGGGTATTTTTTTTTAATCAGTTTAATTTTTATAAACTCTTTAAGTAGCAGGTACAAAAAAATACTGTTTGTAACTAAATATCTTTTGAAAAGCCTGCGAGGCTCCTGCATAAGTCTGAATAGCCATTCCAAACCTGATTTTTGCATCCAGTGTGGGGCTCTTTTTTGCATCCCGATTATCACTGGCAGTGCGCCACCAATGCCAATCATCATGGCATTAATGCGCCCTTTCATGGCCGCCATCCATTTTTCCTGTTTCGGACAACCCAATACTACAAATACCAAACCAGCCCCCGAATTATTAATTTCCTCAATTATATCTTCATCTTCCCTAATAGTAGATTTCCTGAATGGGGGACTATACATCCCTGCAACTTTCAAAGAAGGATAATATCTTGATATAAAAAGACCTGTATGACTCAAAATTTCCTGAGTTCCTCCATAAAAATATACAGATATGTTTTCTTCTTTAGCTATTTTTAAAAGTACCGGAAGCAGGTCCATACCTGCAATCCGTTCCTGGCGAATGCCATATAAAAGCTTTAATGCCCAGCATAAAGGTTTCCCATCAGGCGTTACAATATCCGCATTGTTTACAATGTTTGCAAATGACTTGTCGAATTGAGCTTCAATCATCATATGAACATTTGCTACACAAGTGTAAGAAGATATATGTAAAGAAGCTGACCGAGAGATTTCCGATAGAAACCCGGATAATTTTCCGGAAGATATGCCAAAATTCAGGAGGTGTACTTTGTCCATTTGCAATAAGGATATAATAGTGCAAAAATAGTACAAAACATTGCCGGTATTAAACTCCCCCTTATAAATAACAGAAGGACTCTGCTGCGCAATATTTTTTAGTATTAAACAAGTTCACTGTTGCTCATTTTGCTAAAATTATCTCTTTTTGAGCAAATTTTCAGCACCTTTTCGAGGTCATTCCATAAATTTTCATTCTCAATTTCCCATGAATGACCCCATAAATGGAATATCCCATCGTTTTCTTCAATATTATCCAGCATTAGATTTGTCAAGGATTCCAATTTATTTTCTAATCTGTTATTCTTCAAAAAATTAAGAAAACCAATGAATCCGCTTCTCCTTATTGGATTAATTAAATAAACTAAATTTGAATGTTTATATAATTGAAGCGAAGTTGGCGCAAGATGGTGGTTTATCACTTCTGTCTGAAGTAATTCTACAGTTCTTGCATATTTATAGCCGGCTTCTTTTACAATATTTACAGCCAGTGTTGTGTAAAGACCCTTGGGATAACAAAAGCATATCGTAGACATACTTAATAAATTATCCATCCATATTTTACCCTCTATAATTTCCGATTTCAAAAAATCAGAGTCGCTACTATTTAGTGATGAATGATGAATAGTATGACCTCCTATTTCAAATTTTTCTCCCAGTCTGATGATATTATCTTCATTCATTACTTCATTTTCAGGATTTGATTTGGGGATGTAAAAAGTGCCCTTTAAGCCGTAATATTCAAGTAATGAAGCGATTTTGAAATCGAGTGGATGACCATCATCCCAGCTTGTAGTAATGATTTTCACGGCAGTTTTAGTTGTGATTTCTTTTGTTTGATTACATCTTCATAAATTCCTATCAAAAGTTTGTAATTTAGTTCAGGAGTATAATTATCCAGATAGGTTTGTCTTGCATTTTTATAAAAATCCTTTAGCTCATCGATATGCGTATCAAAGAATTCAATTTTTTCGGCAAGCCCTTCACTGTTGCCTGACTCAAACAGAAATCCATTGACATTATCCCTAATTAATGTAGAAAGAATCCCCTTATCAGAAGAAATAACAGGCGTTCCTGTTGAAAAAGCTTCGAGAATGGTCATGGGCATACCTTCATACCATAAAGAAGTAAATAAAAGAGCTCTCGACCTTTTCATCATGTCGATAATAAATTCTCTGCTTTGTATTCCGAGAAATTCAATATTTTCATTTTCTGATGCTGCATTTTCTACAATATATCGAAAAGGTCCATCTCCAATAATTTTTATTTTGAATTTATATTTGCTTTGAGCCTTCAATACTGTTTGAATTCTTTTTTCTTCAGATAAACGTCCCACAAAAAGATAATAATCTTCCCTTTCTAATATTTCAGGCCCAGGGTCTTCTACAAAATTTACTTTCGTTATTATCTGTTCTGGTGCGAGTTGAAGTGAAGATTCAAGAAATATCTTGCGTGCAAATTCTGATAATGCTATATAGCGGTCAACCTTATGCTTCCACGTCCCAATTATCTTATGAAAGGAAGTCATCAAACTTACAGATGCTGTGCCAATATTTGAATTTTGAAAACACTTGTACAAAATACCATCAAATGGAACCACCTTTTTTGTGCAGAGTGTACATACCTGAACGTTCCTGAATAAAAGCCCATTGGCACAAATTAAACGATAGTTATGCAAGGTCATAACAACAGGAACGGCATACTTATGGGCAACAAAGAAAATAGACGGTGACGCTATGTAGAAAAAATTATGTACATGAATGATGTCTGGATGAAAACTTAATATTGCATCTTCCATCTTTCTGGCAGAATTCCTGTTGTAAAAAGAATTTAAACTTGTATAAATTTTATCAGCGAAAGAAACTATTTTTTTATTGTCAAAAATAAGAGTCTGCACATCATCGCCATTATTTATCAGCATCTTATATTCTGCATCAAAAACAGTATCCTCTCCTCCCTTTGATTGATATCTGTTATGTACCAAAAGAATCTTCAAAATGTAATGTGTTTACTATGATTAATTGAGTTTCAATTTATGATTGGTCTGATTAATGAAACCTACTGACAATACATATGCATTTTTGTTCATCAAAGCAAACATGTTCTAATTCCGGCATCTTTTTCATTTCTGCACCTTTCTCTTATCTGTAAAATCTGAATCATGATATCAAAGTTGTATCCCTATGTATATACATAATAAATAACATCTCAAGTTTCTGTAGGAAAGAATATTATGAATTTTTGCTTTAGAAAAATCAAACCAATAAGATTAGTACCTTATTAACCGTATTTTAAAGCAATACCTGAAGAGAATCTTTCAATCCTCAAACCGTTGAATAATAATTTGCCCTCCCTGCAATCACTCAATTGTGTACCAAAGATAACAATATTATTGAAAGCAAATATCAAATTTCTCTTCCGGAAAGATAGAATAGCTTCCATAAGCTTTGCTTTACCATAATCGGAACATCATTCACATGTAAAATTTAATTAAGTTACTATGGCTGTAATTGATTAATTAAAAACAATCCGGATCCATAAATATCTGAATTTTATAGATTAACCTTTTTTGAGCTCATAAACTCTTCAATTTCATTATACACATTTGCCACAACTTTCTCCCATGTATATTCAGATGCCCGGATAACTGCCCCTTCTTTCAATTTTTTCAAAGTTTCAGGGGTTTGCTGCAATTCAATAAGCGTATCTGCAATTGCGCTGACTACATCTTGCTCCGATTTATTCTCCGCATCTATAACCCTTCCACATTCGTTATTAACAATCTGTCCGGGGCCCCCATAGTCAAGACAGATAACAGGCAAACCATTTGCCAAAGATTCCAGAACAACCATGCCTCCTGAATCTCTGAAACTTGGAAACAGCATCAAATCGTAATTACGGTATATTTCCAATATTTTGTCCTGGGGCATCCAGCTTATGCATTTAATATCATTTGAATAACCTGGTATCGTTTCAATATTTTTTAAATCGCCGGCCTTACCTATCAATGTGAGCTGAGCCTGAATTTTACCTGAAATATGATTAAATGCTTTAATCACGAGATGAATTCCTTTCCAATAATTAAACATACCAACGAATAAAATTTGAAATGAACCTTGTGTCTGTTTTATTGCTGCAAGATTATTGGTTAAAGAAGTCCCGATTGCTAAATTTAAACGCGTTTTTGGTAATTGCTTTTTGGGGAGGAAGGATAATGTCTGCGGTGAATTGCAAAAGATTAAATCAGAATTCCGAAACATCCAGCAACGTACGGGGTCAAAAACAAGTAAATTATTCTGCAGATAATGAAGCAGTTCTTTCAATCTGATTCGAAACGGGAATGAATTAAGAAATCTTATTGGAACCAGGTCTCCTCCAGCGCAGGGTCCATAAAAAAAAGATACGTTTTTTAATAAAAATAAAAAACTTGGCAAGTGTATCGTAACAAATGTTATGTGATGAACAAAGTCAAATTTGTACTTTTTATTGGCTCTTGAAGCTATTCCAACAATCCCTATTTGCCAAAGCAGGTAATAAAGGTGAACACCCCTGTTTCCTTTTTTCCAGAATGATATCCATTTTGGCACATCATAATATATGAAATGGAGGTTATCAGGTTTTTTAACTTGTTCAAAATAGCTTTCAATTTCGGTGCTATTGCTCCGGCGGGTTAATACCCAAACATTGTGCCCCCTGTTTGAAATTTCCAAGGCCCAGTGCCATCCCACACCTTGTTCTGAGCCCCGGTTTGGTTCGCATGCATATGCCGATAAAAGTATGTTATATTTTTTCGGCATGAGATCTGAGCAATTTATATGACGAAGCTAAATTATCCTGCTTTTCAGTTTCTATTTTAAACTTAATTTCTGCAAAGGCAAGAAGATAAGGCTGCCAATCTTCAATATTAAAACGGGAAAAATAATTTCTGATACCAGATTCATTCATTTTTAAAAGTTGATCAATGCTTTTTTGGTTACTTATTAAAAAGGAGGTTTGAAAAATATATGTAAACAAATCAAATCCTAAAGGATATTCACCAGCCATTTCCCAATCATAAATAAGAATTTTGCCCGCGATATCTTTCATCATATTCCACGGACAGAAATCACCGTGCGCAAAACCGACCTGTAAACCCGTCCCAAATTTTATTATTGATTCAACATTAATATGGCCCAATTTTTCCAATACGGTAATCAATTGTTGATCTTCGAGTTGGATTAAAAACCGGTCGCCCTTCAAAATAGTTGTCTTAATAAAGGCATATTCTGAGGTAAACTTATATAAAAGTAGATGTGGCACAAAATCGAGATCTTTTAGCTGAGAAAGAATATTGGCTTCGTTACTGACATTTTTTCGGGCAACTGGAGTTTCACCGTACTTGATAAAAAATTCGCCTCCGGTTGTTGGATTTATACCCAGAATTGTAGTTTTCTGTTCCACGCCTCGGGAACCTAAATTATAGGCCAAAAGGTCATCAGCAGAAACGAAATTGCGTATACACTTTTCAGGTAAAATATTTCCCGGCTGCTGCTCAACAAAATAACGCCTGATTATCCCAATATTTCGCCAGATATACCACAATATCCTTGCACTAAATTTATAAGGATGATAAAATGATTTAAACAAGGGAAATTTTTCAAAACCCTCCGGAAACCAGTATTGTTTACTAATCGGGTTAAAGTAGTAATAACGCATTAATTAATAATTTTAGTAACAGATTTAATGCGTTCTTTCATATGATCTATAATTGCCTTTTCGGTATCATATACAACTTTTTCAGGTGCTTGATCTGCATTGATTAGATATGCATTTTTCAAACTTGAACACAAATTTCTATATGCAAGCAGCTGTCTTTCCGTCTCATCCCTGGAAACTTCCGATTTTCTATTTTGAATCACTTCAGCAGGCGCTTCTAAAAATATCCACATATCAGGTTTTGGAATAAATAACCCGGCTATTTTCAACCATAGGATACCGGATGCATATCTGTAACGCAATGGATCTGCGTATATATCCTGAAAATATCGATCAAAAACAACAAAAGTACTTCTCAGTTTTAGAGGAAATATTTTAGTAATAAATCCCAGCAAATATAAACCGACAAAATAGCAAAGTTTTGCAATTGAGCCAAATGTGCCCCTGGGTTTCTGATCATGAGGGTTCGACACCGGAACTGAATGATCAGAATCTTTTGGGAACAGATGAAACTGCCTGATTTGCCTGAAGGCTCCTCCAAGATCAGTTTTTACCTGATTAATTACAGTTGTTTTCCCGGCGCCATCCGGCCCCATAAATGCTATCACCAAACCCGTAGGGTATAATATTCGTTTAAAACGGTTTGATACCCGGGAAACGATATCAAAAGTGTTGTAATTAATATGTTTATGTAAGGATATCTTCAAGTCGTGGAGATGCTGATCCAAAACCTGCAATTGTTCAGATTCAAAAGCGTTAACAATTTGTGTTTGGCTAAGGGAATCAAAATATTCCTTTAATACTGAAAAGCAACCTGAAGAATCCAGTTTCCATTGTTTTAACAAATGGTTGAATTGCACATCGTTTATGAAACCTTTATCAATCTTTTTTATCAGATAATATATAAATTCCTTATCAGGATACAGGATGTAAAAACCCTTCGCATCCAATATTCTGTTTTGAAGTAGAAACGAAGCTGATAAGAAAAAACTCCCATGGCGGTAATAATCAGAACATACATCAGGTATTAACATTTGATGCTTTGTACCGTTAGAAAGCATTAAAATACAATATCGGGCTGTAGTTTCATGCGCAAGTACCTGGATCAGGGTCAATCCTTTTTTCTCCAATGATTTTATAAATATCCAGAAATCAGAAAATTGATTCTTTTGAATGATGATATCAATATCGCTATCAATATTCAATGGATATTCTTCCGTTCTACCCACTATTGCATAGCATATTCGAGAATGATTCAGTTCTGAGAAAAAAAGTTCAAAAATATTATCCATTCGTAAATATAAGGCTAATCAGGTGTTTGATAATCTATTATACAAATTATTAATACGCTCTTCAAATGTAACTACCATATGCGAAGCACGAATAGACTCAAGCAAAACTAACGAAGAAAGTTTGTCAAGATAGGTTCTTAATAACTTGCTTAGCAATTCAATATCATAAGGATCGAATATTTCTCCATTCTTAGCCGGCTGAATCAGACTTGTGGCGCCAGCATAAGAGGAACATAGTACATCTGCGCCGCCAAGCAATGCTTCATTTACAACAGCCCCAAATGGTTCATAATGGCTGGGCAAAACAAATATTTGTCCTATATTATACCAGGCATCTAATTCAGGCCCTTCTAAACGGCCGACAAATATTCCTGCATCGCCAAGGCCGTATTGATTTGCCTGATTCTTTAATTTATTCTCTTCTGTGCCATCGCCTATTATAACCAGTTTTACATCAGGATAATCAGCTCTGATATTGTTAAAAGCATTTAATAATCTATCCACTCCTTTTATTGCGACTAATCTTCCAACAAAGAATATACATCTTTTACCAATCAGATCGAATTTTTTTAAATATTGATTAGAAAGAGGTAATGCGGCCTTCAACCTATCCTGAAAATCCGATTCCTTATAGATATTGCCCAATACAATACAATCATTTTTTAATGCAAATCGTCCGTTATACCATTTAGCCACATCATTGTTTACAACTATTAACCCATCAATTTTCGTAACCAGAAAATCTCTTGAAAGTTTATGAAACCCCCTGCATGTTTTAGCTATCAGCAAACTATCCATGCATATTGAATATATCTTGTATTTAAATCCAAATATGCGTTTTAAAAAATAGACCCAAATGGTTATCGGGCTGTATTCGTACGAAATAATTATTCCCGGATTGTTTTTTCTGATAACAGAAAGAATACCAAACCTGATTGCAATATGTTTAATATTAAATCCTCTTGTAAGATAATTACACTTGAATCTTAGCTTCTTTTCCAGTTCAGACTGATCAAAATTCTGGCTTTTTATGGCTTTATTTATAAAGAAAATTTTAAAATTAAATAGCTCATTCAGGCTATTCCATAAATCAATTTTATATGGAGATAATGCTTGATGAAATATTATCAGGTTTTTCTTCATTATTCTATATTAATATAATTTATTTTTTAAACCACTTCCAGAAAAAAGGGAAAAAAGTTTTGAGCCATGATAAAGCCCATGCTTTTGGTAAATATACAGGGAAATAAGATTTAATAAAATACAGATACTCTTTGTACGCAAATCCTTTAACATCATATAACTGAGCAATCCTTTTTTTAAGGGGTACATTGCTCCATTTTTCCCAATTATTGCCATGATCGTTAAAACATTTTCCACCGGCATGAGATCCAACATATGTTGGTATTCCTGCTTTTCTTGCTCTTAATGTATATTCATAATCAGCAATACCATGTGTGTATCTTTCGGATAACATACCAATCCTTGAATAAACTGTTCCAGATATCAGCATGATATTACCATTTCCCATATGACAAAGTTGAGGAGATTTATTATTTGGTATTACCTTTTTAGTCTTCATGTTATGATTATTAAGTAATATCCGGCCTCCATAACTAATCGTATTGTTTGTGGCATCCACTGTGGAACTAATCAATATAATCTCATCAGTATTTATATATTCTTTATCCTTAAGTAAAGATTCAATTGCTTTATCAAATAAGACTACATCATCATTCAGCAATAAATAGTAATCTATTGATATATTGCTTCGTATGGCTTCCTTCCAGGCCTCCCGTGTACCACCGGCCCAAAACAAATTTCCATTTCCTTTTATAATATGAACATCCTGGAATTTTTCAATTACAGCTGATGCTGTTCCATCTGATGAACCATCGTCAGTTAAAAAAACAGTTATTTTAAATATCTCACCAATTCCCCTTTGTGAATATACAGACTCGAGACATTTAAGTGTGTTTTCCTTACGATTGTGACATGTAATCAAAACTGCAATTTGTGGTATGACTTGCATAAACTACTTAAATGATATTTTGACCTGGATGTATAAAAGGAAACTTAATGCCCGATTTTTTAGTGTTTGCAAACGATATCAATAATATTTATTTTTTATCTGATTTAAAGCCGGCTTCTATTATGCCATTACTTCTTTGCCGGCATTAACAGGTTTTAAATCTTTTAGCTTTTGAGTTTTAAACCCAATAAATGGCAAACCTATATAAATCGGATAGTTAAACCATTGTTCATCCTGCATGTTTAATATGACTACGATCAATATCAAAATGGCAAATATTCTACTGGATTTTGCGAATGCACTGTACAGAAGCACAAAATATCCTATAACAAAAAACACACCCATGGATGCCATGTATCCTGAAAATGAATTGCCACTACCTACCTGACTGGCATCTACAATAAAATCCGGATCATCCGCATATCTTGTTTTTTCGCTCATACCATTCCCGATAAATGGATGCTTGCTTATGTAGTGTAAATCAAAAATAATTGACCCAAGCCTGTTGTTTGAATATTCTCCAACCCGCTGCTGGCTTGCTTCACCGGTCTGGTCGCTAATCTTACTGCTCAGAAAGTCAGCTTCTCCGTATAGGTAAAGCCCTACTACGATAAGCAGGGGTAAAAAAAGCATTGCATAAAACCTGTTCCTTGATCCTATCAAGTAAAAAATCAAAATGACAAAAAATATCAGGTAGCCTCCCGTACTTTGTGTGGTTAATAGCGTCACAACCATTACGATAAGTTTGACCTTGTGATCCTTCCATAAAATCTGAAGATTATTAAAATTCAAAGCAAGGCAAAGTGTAATTATTCCGGCAAAAGCCCCAGGTTCCCAAAAAAGTCCGCCATTTCTCCTTGCTATCAACAAGCTATTAAAGTTATATATCAAATAATTGTACTGGCCATTCCCCATATCAATATGGGGTAAATTAACTCCCAGTAAAGTAACAAAAACAAAAAATATTAAAGATATGTAGCAAAAATGAAACAAAACATCAAAGAAGACTTCCGCAAACCTTTCGCTAAAATAACACAATACCAACCCACCAAGCCATATCAGAACAAAATAATTAAATGCACCAAGCCATGAAACGTAACCAAGCGAAGCAAATTGAAGCAAAAATATTCCCAATAAAACCATTGTAACTCTTAAATACAACGCATAAAAATTATTATAGATGGCAATTCCCAATCCTGTAACCATTAAAACAATCAGAGACATGTATACATTGGCCAGTTTCCCAAACACAAAAAAAACAAGAGGGCTTCCGCTAAAAAAAATCAGAACAACCATCAATAAATAATCCTTAAATCCAATCTGCTTCATATTTGTCTTCTCAAATTATATGTTTAAGTTTACAAATTATACTTATCGATTCATGAATTAACATAATCATCTCCTGGTTTTTGTTTTATATAATTCATAAATCTGTTTCACATTCTGCTCCATATTGAAATTTTTGTCTACAAAAGATTTTGCAGATCTGGCCATTGCATTACCATCATCAGGATTTGAATAAATAAACAGAACATTTTCTGCAATAAGATTGTAATCTTCTTTTATTAATATGCTGTGTATTCCATGTTTGTTAAAATCGCGCAACCCCGGAACATCATAAAGTATTGCAGGTATCCCACAAGCCATAGCTTCAACAGTCGTTAATGAAAACCCTTCATAATGACTTGGCATCAGAAATACATCCGACGCAATGAGATATTTTCGTACGTCTTCCCTGTTGCCGCAAAAAATAACCCGATCTGCTATCTGCAAATCAATAGCCAATTGTCTTTCTGCAGACTCTAAATCCCCGTTACCCAAATGAAGATAATAGCAATCAGGTATTTTTTTCAAAATCACTGGCATGGCATTAATAATATCAGAATGTTGTTTGCCCACATTGCACCCACCCACTGATATTATTACAAACGCACCAGGCGCCATATCAAGTTCATTTCTGATTTCCTTTTTTTCTCCTTTCAAAGCAGGGAAATATCGCCGGTTATTGATCCAATTATATATTTTGGTTGTATTATTATGATAAAATTTCAGTTCGTGATTGTATACAGAATCACTTATGGCTTGAAAACGACAATTAAATATTTGCTTTGCTATCCAGCGTTTTATTACATGATATGGGTAGGTAAGAGATTTTGTTGGAAATACCGAATGGAAGGTATAAACAGGCTGCACTTTAGCCATCCAGCCACAAAATGCCATCCCAAACATTGTATCATGACTATGAATATGAATTACATCATACTTGTCAACTTTCAACAATCTTATTATCGAAAAATAATATCGAAGACGCCTGAAATAATTTTTAAATGACGGTATTGGCAAATGAAAAATTTTATATCCGGCATTCTCAAAAAAAGGTGCATATTCACCAAGATCAGTAGCTGTTGCTACAACAGATAGCTCACACCCCAAATTTCTGAAAAGCTCTGCAGCATCTACATACATTATTTCTGCCCCAGAATATTTCAGGGAGTGAAGTATATGAATTACTTTCAATTTGTGATCTCTCTTATTCTTATGCCCGCAAATTTATGACATTTTTCGATATAAACCCGAGCCAAAACCCGGCCGTATCTTTTGAATAATGCATATATTCCATGTTTTATGTGCCCAAAAATCAAAACCCTTCAACACTCAATACTTATCATATTTTACTGGTAATATTTTATATAAAGAGATCGGAATCAGAAAATAATTAATTATCACTTAAATAAATAGAAATATCCAAAGCATGATTTTTTTCGAATTTCCAAAAATCCATACGTTCTTTCTCAATTCAGCAATGCATGATTTATTATGCTTAGAACTTTACGTAAATAAATACCAATATTTAATTCTTTTATTAAATAGCCAAATGTGCCATTATGGATAAGCGCCATAAATAAGCTTTTATCATAGAAATCAAACTTATGTTTACATTTGCCGTAGGAATAAAAAAAGTGCAATGGAACAATTTGATAATTGGCATGAATTCTGGAACAATTTTCTTCAAAAGCGATACGGCAAAGAAGAGGTACAAACAGAAGAGGATTTATTTTTTCAGGTAGCGAGAACAGTAAACCGAAAACCTGTTTCACAAGAAGTATTTGACAATATTATTAAACAAATATATTCAGATCTTGATTTTAAACAAGATGACATTCTGGTTGACTTCTGCTGTGGGAACGGATTATTTACATACGAATTAAAAAACAATGTAAAGCAAATAATAGGCATTGATTTCGCTCAAAACATTATAGACACGGCAAATAAAATTAAGTCCGCGCCAAATATTACATACGTTCTTGGCAGTGTAACTGAATACATGAAAACTTTTAAGGAAACCTGGCCTGGTGCAATTCCTACAAAATATCTTATGAACGATTCATTGGCATATTTTTCTGCATCTGACCTGAAAGATCTTTTATTTTATATAAAATCCGTTTCAAAAGAGTTTAAATTTTTGTGCAGAGGAGTTCCAAATGAAAAGCTGAAATGGAATTACTACGATACACCGGAAAGAAAAGAATTTTATCATAATCTCCTGGCTAAAGGCGACCTTACAAATGATGGGCTAGGCAGCTGGTGGAATCCTCTTGAAATTGAAGCAATCAGCGAAAATTTAGGTATTCATTGTTTCGTCAGAAACCAGGAATTACCGGTATCGAATTATAGAATGGACATCATTTTTAGTAATAAATGATTTTATGAGACACTAACTTATTCGTTTAAGAATAAAATAGCTTAACGTCATTTTAAATTCCAACATTTTTTAATATCTTCAGCATTTGCCAGATAAAATGACTTTTAACAGCCAAAAATAAAAGCCCCACTTTATAATTCTGAGGGTGATAACCATGTGCTTTTAAAAATTCATAATCTTCCCGTGCAAGTTTTTTATCTCCAAGACTAAAAGCAAATCTTATTGATTTTGAATGAAAAACGCATTCTATTTTATTTTTAATTTTAGCATCCACGTTTTCTCTATCCATAAAAAATTTCTGAATATCAAAAACTGATTTTATCAATTCAAATTGCTTTTTTTTATCATTGTTTCGAGTCATAGACCCTTCTACTGTTCTGTAAAATGCGGTTTTATCATTAAAGTATGCAAATTTGGCTATTAACGAACATTGCAGCCATATTGGATAATCTCCCGTTTTCCAGTTTCTTATGTTAACCTGTTTGCTGTATACATTTAATGACTCTTCAAGCAACTCTCTTCGCATGCATATAGTAAGCGTAGCAATAGATATTTCCTGAGTCAGTAATTTCTCAAATACAAAGCCTGAGGGTATATTTCCAGCTTGCCAATGCTCTGTTATCTTTCCATTTTCAATCCGCTCAAGATTTGTATGGACGAGTCCAAAGTCAGGATTCAGTTCAAGAAAGTCTACTTGCTTTTGTAATTTTAAGGGATCAATCCAGTAATCATCACCTTCCAATATTGCAATATATTTAGCTCCGCTTTCCAGGCAAAGTTTAAATGCCTGTAAGCCATTTTGTATTGCACCAATATTAGGGTTGTTAAATACCAGATCTATTTTGTCATTAAATTTCTCCTTAAATGAAATGCAAATATCCCGTGTTCTGTCCGTAGAAAAATCCTCGCAAATAATTAACCTGATATCGAAATCGGTTTGCTGTGATACAACAGATTCAATAGCCTGGGCAATATATTTCTCATGATTATACGTTACCATATAAATAGCCACGAGCGGGATATTTCGCATATTCTTATTATTAAATTCCCGTTTTTCTTCCATTCAGTATATCCTTTTTTGAATTTTCAATTCAAAATAATGTCTAATATTCTATCAAGTTCAGCTTTACCAATTCGCTGATCTATTGGTAAATGAATAATATTTTGTGTATAATCCCTTTCTACACTATTGTCTGTAGTCCAGTTAAGTACATTCGGCCAATAAATTGGTGTGTAAACTTTGTTTTCAATAAGTTTCGCCCTAAGTCTATTGTCAATAGAATAAAATGGATAAACCATTGGTATATCATTGTTTCCAATTGAAAATGAAAGCCTGTTAATATTTCCTAAATTCTCATCCAGATATTTAAAATTATCCAGCCTCACCATAGCTACTTGTTCATAATTAACAGAATTCAGTATTCTTCTTGTTAAATTTGACATTTTCATAATGGGCAAATTATTTAGCAATAATTCATTGTTCAAAAAATAGGAATAGCCATTTTCAGCAGAAATGTCAATTCTTCTTAATAGATGTTCAAATCTTTGGTATGAAATATCGGTTTCAAAATCAATATCAAGCATACTGTCTGTATACAGATAGGCTCCATCCGGAACACCAAAAAACTTTCTTGCTGAATAAAATGAGTGCGTTCCTTTAATCGGCTTATTATAAAATGCCTGTGCATTATCTATTATAAGGTTATTGCATTTTTCTGCAAGAGTTAAAATATATTTTCCTTTTAAACCAAAATAATTAGTGTATAAAAAATAATCTTTTTTTTGAATTTTATCAAATTCAAATACTGCCTCAAAGTTTTCGTCAATATTGTAAAATTCAAAATCCACCCCTACCTTTTTTATAGGTTCCATCAATACATCGCAAGTATACAAAGGGATGAACAATTTTTCTATATTTTTCGAAATAAGAAGATATTCCAGGGCATTCCTTCCTGTATTTAACCTCAAACCATCCGTATGAAATTCATTCCCTGAGCCAGTCTCCAGACCAAAATATCCACCAATAGCTCTGTTCATATCAATTCAAATTGGTTCAGCATCACTTTTATTTCATCTAACGAATTAAACATCAATACATCTATTATTGAAAGAGAAGGAATAAATTCATTATTGAACTGATTATAAGAAATTTGCTCAGTTTTAATAAAATTCAAATGCAGGTTATGCATCAAAAAATCCTCTTTTGAATATAATTCCTGCCCACCTATAGGATTAATGTAATGCGTAGCTTTTTCATGCAAACAAATCTCAATAACTCGCTCCTTTCCTTTTAATTCGGTATCCTTGTATAAAACAGAACTCAATTTAAATTCAGTTTCAATCTCCAAATATTTGCATACTTGCAACAAGCTTTCGGTGGCTAGCTCAGAAATTGTAGCCTTTTGAGATTCCAAAACACTTTGCAAAATTGGAAATACATCCTGAAAATAAGGTGCCTTCTTGTATGCTTGCTCTATGGTCATGAGCATTTTTTTAGCCCATTTCATTTTATAATCTATTTCTGTGTCAAAAATCTTTTTAAATGAGCTTATTCCTTTTACCGGAACAAAAAAAAGAAATTTTTTATTGTTGAGAAGTAAGTTGTTTCTGTTTATCCACCCTTGCTTTATAAATGCAACATCATCATAGACAATAAAGATATCAACAGCATTAATTAGTTGATAGTAACCTATATAAGGAAACAGGTAAGGCTGCATAATTGCTACTTTCATCCTGCTAATTATTTTGAGCTCTTAAAAGAATCCGACATACATAATCTATTTCTTCATTTGTCAAATCATAATATAGTGGCAGACACAATACGCGTTTGCTAATATCTTCGCAATGCGGTACCGGTTGCTTTTCTACATAGTTGAGAGTACTTAAAGAAGGATAAAAATACCGTCTGGTCTTTATCTGATCGTCGGCTAAAGCTGTCTGTGCCTTTAACAATTCTGCTTCAGTATTAAAAATAATAGGATAATAGGCGTAGTTATATTCCGCTTTTTCATTTATTTTTATTTTCCTTATTTTTAAACCCTTTAATTTATTGTCATACCGTTCGCTCTGAGCTTTACGGGAATGCAGGATTTTATCAATATAGGGCAAAATAGCAAGGCCCATAGCCGCATGAAATTCTGAATTTTTCCCATTGATTCCAAGACCTTCAAAATTTTCCGGCCCATCAAATCCGAAATTTCGCAAATAAGCCATTTTTTTCAGTAATAAGGGATCTTTAGTGATAACTCCACCACCCTCTATTGTATGGTAAAGCTTGGTGGCGTGAAAACTAACAGTACTGATGTCTCCGTAAGAAAATACACTCTTGCCTTTATACTTAGTGCCGAAACAATGCGCCGCGTCGTAAATAACTTTTATTTTATGCTTCCGGGCTATCGTATCAATGGATTCAATATCACATGGGTTGCCATAAACATGCGTGGCAAGAATAGCACTTGTGTCTTTCGTGATAGCTGCTTCTATTTTAGTGGGGTCTATATTTAATGTATGTTCATCTATATCCACAAAAACAGGCTTACAAGCCTCCCATACAATACTACTGGTGGTTGCTACAAATGAGAAAGGGGTTGTTATTATTTCACCTTTAAGCTCCAATGCCCTAATGGCTATCTGTAAGGCAATCGTTCCATTATTTAAAAAAAGCAGATGCTCTTCTTTCAGAAATTCTTTGAGCTGAAGTTCCAACTGGTTTACCAAAGGTCCGTTATTTGTGAGCCAATTGCGTTTCCATATATTAGAAACATATTCCTGATACTCACCAATAGGAGGCAGGAACGGTCTTGTTACTTCAATGTTCATTTCTTAAATAGTATATTCATTATTTCCTTCAAAGAATCAAATTTAAAGATATATGCACCAAACAGATAAATACTTCCGCCAAATATTCCGCCCAGCAGCATTCTTATAATATCAATTTGCTGGTATTCTTTTAAATAATAATCGAGGCCAAAAACAGCGAGCCCTGAAAACATAGCCAATATAACAGCAGGAGCAATGTCTCGCGCTTGCTGCATTGAAGAATAATTAATGATTCTCCCCGAATAGTAGGTATTTATATAAAAAGCAACAATAGAAACAACTACCTGACTCCAAAGCAATGCAAAAATGCCAAACCTTATGCTTACTGCAACGGTAACTACAATTAGTACCTTTTTAATTATTTCCAATTTCAAAAAAAGATCACTCCTGCCTTTTACTGATAATACATTTAAATTATAGACGTGGATCGGATATAAAATTCCTGTAAAACATAATATCTGGAAATAAGGAACTGCAGGCAACCATTTGTCTGTGAATAAAAACCTGAATGTTGGTTCTGCCAATACGCCTAAAAAAATGAGGATAGGAGCAATCAAAAAAACGACCATTTGCATGATCATTTTATAAGCCCTTTTCAATCGCTCATGGTCATCCTGGATGGCTGCAAATAAAGGAAAAGTAACTTTATTTAAAGCAGATGAAATGGTTGAAACAGGCAATTGTGTCACACTGTTTGCCCTGGTAAAATATCCTACCTGGGCTGTGGAAAAATATCTGCCGATTACAATCTGATAAATATTATTAAAAATTGTATTCAATAACCCGGAAATAGTTAGTTTATACCCGAATACAAAATGAGTTTTAAATTTTTTCATATTAAAAGACATTGAAGGCACCCATCCTGATTTTCGCCAAAGCTGAACTGTATTCAAAAATGTTTGCGCCAAATTCATCCAAACCAAACTCCATACGCCATAACCATAATAAGCGAGTGCAATTCCAATTACACTTCCACCCAATAATGAAGGAAGCGCCACGATCATCTGGGTTTTAAAATCCAACAGTTTCGTCAATCTTGTATTTTGAACGGCAGAAAAGGCAGCTATAATAAAAGACAGGCAATAAACTCTCACGATACTTTTAAGAACCGGCTGATGATAAAAATCTGCTATATAGGGTGCAGCAAAATAAATTACAGCATATACTACAATACTACATCCAAGATTAAAAAAGAAAACGGTGGAGTAATCTTCCTGGTCAAGATCTGGAGAACGAATTATTGATTGGGTAAATCCACTATCGATTAATGTAGTTCCAACCGCAATAAAAATGCCTATCATTCCAATGAGTCCAAACTCTGCCGGCATCAGCAATCTTGCCAGTACAATGGAAACCAGAAAGCTAATCCCCTGGGTTGAAAATTGCTGTGCATATGTCCACCAGACACCTGAAAAAGCCTGTTTTCTCAGTGACAATTTCCTAAATTAATTTGTACAAATTCCTGAATACTATACATTTAATTATTATTTTTAACCTTGTATAGCCAATCCGGGTACCAAAGATGCAATAATTATTATTGAAATTACTAATCATGATTGTCCCAGATAAGTATGTGAAACTACCTCAAATTAAGACCAGGTTACACATATCATCCTGGTTTTATTTGAATTCGCAGAGAAATTTTCACGTATCATACAATTAGATTTTCAACGAAGATCGTATTTTTCTGATAATACTTCTTTTCTTCTTTGTTTCTTCTCCATAATAACCACTGCTGCCGTAGCCGTAGCCATAACCATAGCCATACCCATAGCCATAACCATAGCTGCCATAGCCACCATAGCCATATATAGAAACGCCCCGGGGTTTTATTCCATTAAACACAATGCCAAGTTCACGGAATATCTTTTCAGTAAATAATGGGTTAAGAACGCGCTCTATAGCAACTTTTGGTGTATAATCGTGCCTCACAATAAGAATAGTAATATCTGCGTAGTTATGCATAAGCTGTGCATCCGTTACCAGGCCCAAAGGGGCTGTATCCACAAATATATAATCATATTTATCAGACAATTCATCAAGAAGTTCTTTAATCCTGCCATTCATAAGTAATTCTGAAGGATTCGGAGGATTTGGGCCGGAAGGTATTATTTCTACATTTTCAAATGTTGTCGGGAAAATAACCTGCTCTAGTGTTGATGCATTTATCAGGTAATTTGATAATCCTACCTTATTACTTGTATCAAAAAGTCTGTGCAAAGTAGGTTTCCTCATGTCAGCACCAATCATAATTACTTTCTTGCCAGCCAGGCCATAGCTAATAGCGAGGTTTGCAGATACATACGTTTTTCCTTCTCCGGAAATGGATGACGTAAACATGATTATCCTTTTATTCCGATCGCTGCCCAGATATGTCAGGTTAGTTCTCAATGATCTGAATTGTTCTGCAGCCATACTCCGTTTGGAATTTCTCATGATGAGAGGATCTGCCGAACTTGTAAACATAAGCTCAGTAAGAATGGGGATTTTTGTCCTTTCTTCCACATCTGAACGAAATTGAATGCGTGTGTTTACCTGTTCCTTTACAAATATATAAACAAAGACAAGGCTAAATCCTGCAATCAGAGAAATCAGATATATAAGTTGTTTCTGAGGGCTCACAGGTGCTTGTGGCGAATTCGCAGGATCTACTATACGACTGTCTGAAACAGTGGAAGCATATGATATGGCCGCATCTTCTCTCTTTGTAAGAAGGTATGTGTAAAGCGCATTTTTTATAGCTTGTTGCCTGCTTTTTTCAATCAGATTTTTCTCTTTGCTGGGTATCCCTTTTAATAACTCCGAATTTTGAGAGAATTTGCTGTCAATCTTATCACGTGCCGTTAATAAATTGGTCCTTATATTCTTAATACTTTCTAAAATTGAGAATTTCATTCGGGAGATATCACCCTTTAACGCTACAACTGCATCGTTACGATCACCGTTTACTCTTTCCAGACTGGTAAGTTGCAACTCTGATTCGTATAATTTCTGAAGAAGTTGCATTAGCAGCGGATCCTGGATATTTACAAGTGAAGGAACCGTTCCCGGATTAGGCCCCTTTCCCTGGACATACTTTTCTACATCATCTAAAATACCTAGTTGTATTGTCAACTCCGTCAATTGCTTATCCTGGTCCTCAGCACTTGCAAGGAATAAATTGGCTTCAGAACTCAGGTCCACAATATTATTATTGGTTTTATATTGTTCTATACCTGTTTCTACACTATCCAGTTCTTTTGCTACAACAGCAAGGCGTCTGTCAATAAATTGAACGGTAAACATTGCTGCATTTCTTTTCTCCTGAATATCAGCCCTGTTATAACATTTTAAAACTTCATTCACAATATCCAATCCTCTGATCCTGGAAGTGCTTTTAAATGTCAACTCAATCACCGTAGCCATCTTAGCAGTAGCCTGAGCTTTTAAAGAACTTGATAATGACCTGATCATGGGCTCAGTTGGGAGCACAATAAGAATGAATTCCAGATCCTTTATTTCATCATCCGTAGAATTTAAATTCGAGGCAACTCTGATTTTACATCCTGTACCAGTTGACGTTACAGTGCCGTTATCATGTAAAATAAGAGTACTATCAATCGGAAACTTTGGGCCATTATTGAATTGAATGGTTTTTTTGTCTTTATCCAGTCTAAAAGGCACTTTTAAATTCTTGATAATACTTTCAGGGTTTAGTACAGTTATATCAACTGGTGCGGTTTTATACATTTCCCTGTTGGCAACATGTCCCTTTCGCATTATCGCAGTGTTGAGATGAAGATTGCTTACAACCTGCTCAAATATTGGAAGTGATTTAATGATTTCAATTTCATTATCAACTTCTTTCTTTTCGCCAAACATATCCATTTTCTCAACAATATCATCGGCTGAAATACCTTGTTTCTGTTCTGAAACCAAAATCTTTGCCTTTATTTCCCACATAGGGTTAGTATAGCGTATGTAGGTATACGCGATCAAAAGACTTAGAATTGGAATTATCAAAAATAATGGCCAATATGGCAAATATTGCTTCTGTATCTTTTGTATGGCCCCAATATTGCCTATGCTTTCTTCCATCTGCTTTATTTATATCTTAATGTATAGTTATTTTCAGACCCAGATAAGAAACCAGAATTATTGCTGTAGAAAGAATACTCAGCCAAATAGGAAGTAATTGCAATGTTTCGTCTGTAGAATTGGCTCTTACTTTATTTGGAGTCACGTAGATAACATCTCCGGGTTGAAGATAATAATATTCTGAATACAATATTGATTTGTCCTGTAAATTCAAGTAATGCACTACCCCAACTGAATCATTTTGACGAATAAGCAGAACATTATCCCGTCTACCGTAAATGCTAAGATCACCCGCCAATCCAATTGCTTCGAGGATGGTAACCTGCTCATTTGGAATAATAAAAATGCCCGGGTGCCCAACCTCTCCTAACACACTTATTCTATAATTCAGAAGACGAACACTCACTTGTGGTTCCTTCAAATACGGAATTAGTAAATTCTGAAGTGTGTCCTGTAATCTTTCTTTTGTCATCCCAACGGCTTTAAAAAGGCCAATTTTTGGCAATAAAATATAACCATCCTGATTAACAATATACCCAACAAGCGGGTTATTTATACTATAATTGGATGGGCTTTGCGGCGTTGGTTGAGAAAAATTCGGTTGGTTGAATATCAATGCATCTATTGGATCAGGACAAGATACATATATTGAAAGCTGATCTCCTTTTTGTATAAAAATCCGCGATGGATGCTGTTTCATTTTATAGGTCGTATCCTTAAGACCTACAAAATATGGTATGTGCTTATAGCTTGTACACGAACTTGCTATTAAAATAAGGCAAACAAGCCCCACAATAAAGCTTAAACATTTGTAACGCAAAGATTTAAAATTTTAAATGAGATTTTAGTACGGCGCAAAGATAGTTTCCCAAAAGATAATAACCATGAAAATTTATTAATTCAAAGGGTAATGTCATCAAAAAGTGCGTTTATTTCTATTCATTGACTATCTCTTTTCGATTTTAGAATATAATTATCTGAACCGCATATGTTGGTTTCTTAAAAAAAGCCCCGTAAAGAATTATAATTGCCTGAATGTGAATTTATCATCGCTTTATTATAAACATATCCATATTACTACATTAATCCCCATTCACATAACTTTGGTAAAATTCTGACAATTTAGCCACCAAACCCATATTTCCATACTCACTTTCTGCCAAAAGTCGCGCGCAATTGCCAATATTTGAAGCAAAACCGGGATTACTAATGCATTTTTTAATGACTTTTACAAATTCATCAGGACTGTCTGCAATTAATATGTTTTTACCATCCTTATAATCAATTCCTTCCGCGCCAATAGATGTGGCAATAATAGTTTTCCCAAGCGCCATCCCTTCTATGATTTTTATTCTCATGCCACTCCCTGACAACAGGGGAACTACCATAATTGACTTGGAATTGATAAATTGAACGGCGTTTTCAACTTCTCCTAACGCAACAACACCTACTTTATCAAGTTTGTTCAACCAATCAGGCGAATTCCTTCCGGCAATGTAAAAATGGATATCAGGATGCTCTTTATGTAATTCAGGCCAGATCTCTTTTAAAAACCACTCTATTCCCTGAACATTAGGCATCCAGTTCAAAGCCCCCAGATGAAAAATCCCCGGCCATTCCCTTTTAGATTTGTCAATGACATAATTCTCCATGTCGAGGCCTGCCGGGCAAACAAAAACCCTGGCAGCTGTACTCATTTCACGAAAAAGCTCAGCATCATTTTCGGTAATTGGGACAAGAAAATCAACTTTTTTTATGGCCTTTGTTTCGAAATGAAGCAAGCGCTTCGTCAATATCTCCAGGTACATTCTCTTCAGCGGATTGTGCTCTGATTCTGCCAACCTATCCCAGATAAGATATTCGAGATTATGTGCACGCAGTGATATTCGGGCTTTTGAATATCGTCTTACTACATCAATATAAAGGCACATATGCAAACCTTCAATTTGTATAATATCAAAATCACAGGATTGAAGTAATTTAATAAGTTCCTGCTCAAATCTTCTGCTATAAAATCGGGAAATATGATAGGATTTACTGGTAAAAAGAAGATTTACAGCCGCATCCCATTTATGGATATCTGTATCAATTTCCACAGACTTAAAACCTGAAATTTCTTTGAATAATTCAGGGATATCGTCAGTTTCCACAAAATGTTTTCGGGTATTCAGGCATAGTATATGCAGTTCATGCCCAAGACTGTAAAACCCTTTCGACATGTTATATATGGCAATAGCGCCACCGTCATTCAACGGCCAGGGTACACGATTGCATATTTGCAGGATACGCATTAAACTGTAGACTGATTTTTTTTAGGCTTATATCTTTTTCTTAAAAAAGATATAATACCTGTGAAATATTTTGAATAATTAAAAGTTACTGAATCGCGGTTTGCGCGATAGGTAAGGTAAAGACCAACAGGTAGTAAAATCAGGGTTGATATCCACATACCTGTAAAAATACCAATAGCGGCTTCGCGCGCAGAGCGCTCCCCGATTATGGAAATGACATAATAAATCAAAAACATAAAAATGGCGACAACTGTCGGATAACCAATACCACCTTTTCTGATAATGGCACCGAGAGGAGCTCCAATAAAAAACAAGGTGAGGCAGGCAAAAGAGAGTGAAAATTTCCGATGCCATTCTATTTCATATTTCCTGATTTCCTTATCCGTATTATTCAATTCTTCAGCATAATTATTATACATGTCCTTCAAGGCCCTGGCCGTGTTTTCTGCCCTGACAATGAAATGCTTAGGATCGTTGGTTGGCAATGAATAAACGAATGATTTATTTAATAAAGAATCAGATGGCTTTGTATGTTTATTATTTTGTTTTATTGCGGAAGCGTCTCTCGTAGCCAGCAGGTATTGCTTCTCAAAACTGACATCTACATCGAGTTTCTTTTTCTTCATTATGTTCAGAGAATCCACATAATACTGCAACTGGTTTAAATTCAGCATTACCGAATTTTCTTTAAAAAGGTTTTCATCCGTCCGGTTCAGTTTGAATTCTGAAAGATCGAACTTTATTTCGTATGATTTGAATGTCAACCTATTGGCAGGATCCGTATTACGATGCGCATTCTCTTTGTCCCGCATTTCCTCGTATCGGGTACCATCATAAAGTTTTATGGCCAGCCAACGCTGATCAGGGCTGATAGTCATCTCTCCCGATTTTGCAACCATCACTACGTCATCGCCCTGGCGGCTGGTATGATCATAAATGGTAACCCCTTCTATCTTCTGGGATTTTTTATCCTTTTTTTGAATATGAATACTGTAATTGTCTATTCCATTGTAAAATACGCCTTCTTTGATGTCAAGCGCAGGCCTTTGCTTTCTTACATCCCATAGCAGGCTCTGAAATTTGAGGTTAGCTACAGGAATAAGATTGTTAGAAAAGAAAAAATCACCTATGGCTATTAATGAAATCAACGTGATCAATGGAACCATGATCCTTGCCAGTGAAATACCCGCACTTTTGAGGGCTACCAACTCATAAGACTCAGCCAGGTTACCAAATGCCATAATGGAGGACAGAAGTATGGCGAGTGGCAATGCGGTAGGCACGAAAGATGCGGAGGCAAAGAAAAGAAGTTTAAGAATAACATACCACTCCAGCCCTTTGCCAACCATATCATCTACATAGGTCCACAAAAACTGGATCAGGATCACAAATAAAACCACGAAAAACGTGGCAATAAATGGCCCTATAAAACTGAGAACGGTTAATTTAAATATCTTTTTCACAACGTGTTGGCTGAAGGAAATTCCAAAACGTACAAATCCTTCGCATATTGTTTATTACCCTGCGAAATTAAGTGGAATGTTTGAGAAAGGATGCGCTGGTGAAATTAGATCCATCCGAACAAAAATCCAATTCTGACTCAGGATTCCCAAAAACAAAAAGCCCCGTCTCTTTTCAGAAACGGGGCTTTTCAACAAATTTATATAGAGAATTAGGCTGCTTACATCATACCACCCATGCCGCCCATACCACCTGGCATTCCGCCACCGCCACCGGCAGGAGCTTCTTCAGGTTCGTCAGCAAGGACACATTCGGTAGTTAATAACATACCTGCTACAGATGCTGCGTTTTCAAGGGCCACACGGCTTACTTTGGTTGGGTCAATGATACCATCAACAAACATATCTGCATGTTTTCCGGTGAGTGCATTGTAACCTGTAGATCCTTTGCCTTTGCGCACATCCTGTATGATAACAGATGCTTCCTCGCCTGCATTGGCAATGATCTGGCGTAATGGTTCTTCCAGAGCACGACGAATGATATTAACACCTGTTTTTTCGTCTTCATTGATGGTCTTGATATCATCAAGTACTTTCAGTGACCGGATATAACCAACACCACCACCAGGGATAATACCTTCTTCAACAGCCGCGCGGGTTGCATGAAGGGCATCATCTACACGGTCTTTCTTTTCTTTCATTTCTATTTCAGATGCTGCACCGATATAAAGTACTGCAACACCACCTGCTAATTTAGCCAGGCGTTCCTGCAATTTTTCTTTATCATAATCAGATGTGGTTGTTTCGATCTGAGCTTTGATCTGGTTGATGCGTGCAGTGATATCTTCTTTTTTGCCAGCGCCATTAATAATCGTGGTATTGTCTTTATCAATAACCAATCTTTCTGCAGTTCCAAGATAGGTAAGGTCAGCATTTTCCAGTTTGAAACCTCTTTCTTCAGAGATCACGATACCACCGGTCAACACTGCGATGTCTTCCAGCATAGCTTTCCTGCGATCGCCAAAACCAGGAGCTTTTACGGCTGATATTTTCAATGCGCCACGGATTTTGTTTACAACCAGGGTCGTTAATGCTTCACCATCCACATCTTCTGCGATGATAACAAGGTGACGGCCTGTTTGTACTACTTTTTCAAGGATTGGAAGCAATTCCTTCATTCCTGAGATCTTTTTATCATAGATCAGGATATAAGGACTTTCTGCCTCAACTTCCATTTTATCGGTATTGGTTACGAAGTAAGCTGACAAGTAACCCCTGTCAAATTGCATACCTTCTACAACCTCTACATAGGTATCAGTACCTTTTGCTTCTTCTACGGTGATGACACCTTCTTTGCTTACTTTAGCCATGGCTTCAGCAATCAGTTTGCCGATTTCAGGGTCATTGTTAGCAGAAATGGTAGCAACCTGTTCGATTTTTTTATTGTCATCACCTACAGCTGTACTCATAGCTTTTAGGCTTTCAACCACTGCTTTCACAGCTTTGTCAATACCACGTTTCAGGTCCATTGGGTTTGCACCTGCGGTTACGTTTTTTAAACCAGCGCTGATAATGGCTTGTGCCAGTACCGTTGCGGTTGTTGTTCCATCACCTGCAAGGTCAGAAGTTTTAGAAGCTACTTCCTTCACCATTTGGGCGCCCATATTTTCAATCGGGTCTTTCAGTTCAATTTCTTTGGCCACAGTTACACCATCTTTGGTGATTTGTGGGGAGCCGAATTTTTTATCGATAACGACGTTACGTCCTTTGGGGCCGAGTGTTACTTTTACGGCATTTGCCAAGGCATCAACCCCTCTTTTGAGGCCATCCCTTGCTTCTGATTCAAATTTTATCATTTTAGGCATATCTGTGCTTATTTAGTTTTAAGATTGAAAAATTAAAAGATTGGAAGATTAAATAATAGCGAAAATATCTGATTCTCTCATAATCAGAAATTCTTCACCTTCAAAGGTCAATTCGGTGCCTGCATATTTACCATAAAGGATTTTATCGCCTACTTTCACTTGAAGTGGCGTAATTTTTCCATCTTCTGCCACTTTGCCCTGTCCAACAGCGATAATTTCGCCTTGCATAGGTTTTTCTTTAGCAGTATCAGGAATGATGATGCCCGATTTTGTTTTTTCTTCAGCGGCGGCTGGTCTCACCAGAACACGGTCAGCCAATGGTTTTACGTTCACTGTCATTGTTTTATAAAATTAGTTTTTTGATTAACGATTAAAGAATTTGTCCGTTTGTCATTGCCGATTTGACACAATCCGTGCCAAAGAACAAATCAGGACATTTTTGCAAGAGGCGGAAATTTTGGCAGGGAGGATTCAATTATGAATTAAGAATTAGGAACGCTATACAGTTACTTACGTTTATCCTTGCTTTGCGTCTTAGCGCCTTTGCGAGCAAAATATTTCATCCCGAGCGTTCGGGACCAAGACGCAAAGGAGAAATTTGTTCAAACCATTTCGAATATCACAATTAACCCCGAAATTCGTAATTCATAATTCGTAATTAAATATGGCTCTCGTATATTCCACAAATCCAGATATTGAATTCGGCAAAGACGGTAAACTCCAACAAGAAACCCTTCCAGCCAAACAGCAAAACCTGATTGTCCAAAAAAGTGTGAAAGGCCGTGGCGGCAAAGTTGCGACCCTTGTTACAGGTTTTATCGGCAAAGAAGCCGATCTTGAAACCCTTGGTAAAATGCTCAAAAACAAATGCGGCACAGGCGGAAGTGTAAAGGACGGCGAAATCATGATCCAGGGCGATCAGCGTAATAAAATAGCCGAAATACTTCAAAAGGAAGGGTATAAAGTAAAGGTTTCGGGGAATTAAAGTCAATTTGGTCCTGAACATTCGGGATGGGAATTTGGGAATGGGCTGACACAAGATCATTATGGCAATGCAAACATGAAAAAAATTATTATATCCATTCTATTAATCATCAATCTAACCGGCTTTTCAGCCTGCAAACATACAGATTCTAAAAAACCCGAAAAAGACAAAGGCCCCATCTATATGCGTCCTATTCACCATCCCAAGGACACTGCTCAGGCCTGATTGGACTATATTAAAAAATTAAAAGATTGAAAATTAAACGATTAAATACTGCTAAAGGTGAAAAAATCCATTGTAAGAAACTAAAGTATGAAAACCGTACTTTTGAACTCTTATCACGGAATTTAGCATGAGAAATTATTTTAAGCCTTTTTTGCATTATGTATTGATAATGGCATTATTATCTATTGCTTCCTTTGGATGTACTTCAAAAAAAACATCAAAAGTTACAGGAAACACGCTGGATTCTATTACCCACATCAGTGATCCATCGGCCCGTATTGTCGCCCTCGATAAATACATTAAAACAACACCTGGCAATGCCAACCTTTATATGTTGAAATCGAAGGCATACAACGAAACCGGCAGCCTTGACAGCGCTATAAAATATGCTGATAAAGCCATAAATAAAGATACAACACAAACTGCATGGTATTTTTATATGTCAGACCTGTTTATGGAAAAACCGGCTGTGAAAAGTGCCATTATGATCCTTGAAAGGCTTGCTGTAAGCCAGCCTTCTAATAAAGATGCTTACCTCAAAATAGGTGAAATACAAATAAAAAGCGGCGATTTTGATGAAAGTTTCAAAAACCTGGAAGCAGCATTAAAACTGGACCGCAACAGTGCTGAAGCCAATTTCTGGATGGGTTATTATTATAGGGAAAAGAAAGAAAATGACAAAGCAATTATTGGATATCAAAAGGCCATTGAGTTGAAACCTGACTATGAAGAGGCTTATGTTATTCTTGGTGTATTATTCAGCGCCAAAAAAGACCCGAAGGCTTTGGATTATTATTCCAGTGCCCTGAGACTCAACCCACATGACACCGCTGCCATTTATGATAAAGGAAAATATTACCAGGACATTGACAGTTTTGCAAGAGCTATAGACGAGTATCAGAAAATACTGACCATGGATCCCAATAACCGTGATGCCAATTATGGAATTGCTTATTGCCTTTATGAATCAAAAAAATATGATGATGCCATAGGTTTCTTTTCAAAAGTTTTGTTGAAAAACCCATATGACGCTGCTGCCCACTATGGCAAAGGCCTCTGCTATAAAGCGATGGGCGAATCAGAAAAAGCGCGTAAAGAGATGAATATTGCTGACGGATTATATGCCAAAGAAAAGCAATAGGCCGTTTGAAAGTTGTCAATCCCGAAGATCGGGATTGTCAACTTTAATTTATTCGTACCTCAAAGCATCAATAGGATTTAATAAAGAAGCCTTCCTGGCTGGATAAAATCCAAAAAATATCCCGATTCCCGCAGCAGAAAGAAAAGCAACTATAATGGATGCCGCACTAATGACGATAGGCCAGTGCATTACATTTTTAACAATCATGGCAATACCTATTCCGAGTGCAACGCCAATGATACCCCCAAGAAAACTAATGATAACAGCTTCAGTAAGGAACTGGAGGAGGATAATATTTCCTTTTGCACCCACAGCCATCCGTAAACCTATTTCGCGGGTTCTTTCTGTAATAGAAACCAGCATGATATTCATGATGCCGATGCCACCTACGAGCAAGGATATACTGGCTATGATAAGCAATAGAACCGACATTACATTTGAAATGGCAGAAAATGCATTACTCAGATCAGCCTGTGTACGTATGGTAAAATCAGGGGCCACACCGGGTAGTACCTTATGTCTTTCACTCAATAACTCCGTAATTTCATCGGTTCCTGCTGTTACAAGATTGGCATCTTTGGCAGATGCGAGGATCTGGTTTACCCAGGTTATCGATAAAATGCGACGTTGAACGGTATAAAATGGCGCAACAATACAGTCATCCTGGTCCTGGCCAAAGCTGTTTTGACCCTTGATTTCAAGTACTCCGACGATCTGAAAAGGAATATTTGTGATCCTGATAGACTGCCCGATAATGCTATTGAGGTCGGCATTGGCACCCCAAAGGTTTTTTACAACTGTCTGGCCTATAAGGCAAACTTTTGCAGCGCTTTTGTTTTCAGAATTCGTAAAAATATCCCCTGCAACAGTATGAAGGTTTTTAATCGGGAAATAATCGGTTGTAGCACCATAAATAGTTGTTCTCCAGTTTTGTCCGTTTGCCAATACCTGCGAACTGCTCCTGACAATCGGACAAGAATAAGGCACAGAAGGACAGTTGACAGGGATGGCCTCCGCATCAGCATAGGTGAGGTTTTGTGAAGCGCCGGCACCCGCTGCAACACCGCCATAGCTGTTGGAAGCCGGGAAAATAATGATCATATTGGTTCCCAAGTTGTTTACCTGTGATTCAATACTTTGCTTTGATCCGGAACCTATCCCCATCATGGCTACTACAGAAGCAACCCCGATAATAATACCCAATGCAGTGAGAAGGGTACGGAGCAGGTTTTTTCGCAAGGCAAGCAGCGAAATCCTTAATATATTTTTAATTATACCCATTATGATGCTTCATTTTCTGTTTCAACGGCTGTTTCAATTTTCTGCAATGCCTCCGGGTTATTGTCGATATCATCCGCCGGGGGCAGTTTTGCCAGTTCTTCTATCGCGTTTTTTCGGCCTGTCACGGGTGAATCATCAATGATCTTTCCGTCTCTGAATACCACTCTGCGGGTAGCAAACTGGGCAATATCAGGCTCATGGGTCACCAAAACTATCGTAATTCCGTTGGCATTCAGCTTCTGAAAAATATCAATGACTTCAAAACTTGTCCTGGAATCCAGGTTTCCTGTAGGTTCGTCGGCAAAAATAATGACTGGGTCATTGACAAGAGCCCTCGCAATAGCTACCCGTTGCTGTTGCCCTCCTGATAACTGGTTTGGCATATTTTTCATCCTGGTGGCAAGTCCGACTGAGGTCAATGCTTTCACAGCCCGTTCATGACGTTCCTGTGCATTGGTCTTGCGGTTGTATAGCAATGGCAGTTCCACATTTTCAAGAGCAGATGTCCTTGATAGCAGGTTAAATGACTGGAAAACAAATCCGATTTTTTTATTTCGAACTTCGGCCAGTTGATTCCTGGTGCTTTTACTCACATCCATTCCATCAAGGGTATAAGATCCAGATGTGGGCTGATCAAGACAGCCTAATATATTCATCAGGGTTGATTTTCCCGAGCCGCTGGTACCCATTATGGCTACAAATTCTCCTTCATAGATATCCAGATCTATACCCCTGAGCGCGTAAACCTTTACGTCACCCATGGTATATATCTTCTCCAGGTTTTTGACCGATATTACAGTCTTCATTTCATTTTTATCATTTGCCTTTCCCTCCACTGCCTCTTCCGCCAAAACTTGGAGCAAACGGACTTTTTACGGTTGCCGCATCGGGATTTCCGGCAGAACTTATATCCGTAACCACCAGGTCGCCTTCCTTTATATCGCCCGATACCTCAGTCTGGGTACCATTGCTGATACCCACAGTAACCTTCAACTCTTTCAAACTATCTCCGGCAATGATCCATACATGACCGGATTTTTTTGCCGGAATAGTATCAGGTCCTGCTGTATAGACTGTTTTTGACGATTCCTGACCCTTATTTTTAAAATCTCCCGTTTTTTTCTGTTTTACATAGCCGGGCGGGTTAAATGTCAACGCCTTGGCCGGTATCTGTAATACATCTTTATGCGACTGAACCTGGAACGTGATATTTGCAGTCATTCCCGGAAGCAGTTTTAAATCCGGATTCGGCACTTCAATAATTACAGTATAGTTTACCACATTATTGGTAACGGTAGGCTGCAATCTGAGCTGTGTTACTTTTCCATAAAATTTCCTATTGGGATAGGCATCAACATAAAACAGCGCATCTTGTCCCATAAATACCTGGCCAATATCGGTTTCATCAACCGCAGCCTGTACCTGCATTTTTGTCAGGTCGTTTCCGATCATAAACAGCGTTGGAGTTGTGAAACTGGCTGCAACGGTCTGACCTATATCAACATTACGCGAAACAACTGTCCCGCTTATTGGTGCTTTAATAAAAGCATATTTAAAACTGGTGATGGCCTTATCCAGCTGGGCTCTCGCAGATAAACGGTCGGCCAAAGCGGATTTGTAATTGGCTTGCGCGAGTTCAAGATCAGCCTGGGCGGCCGCTTTTCCCTTGAGTAATTCCTGGGTTCGTTCATAAGCTTTTTGCGTTTGGAAAACAGTTGCTTCTGTCTTGGCCAATGTTGCCCGTGCATCATTTTCAGCCTCTTTTAAAGGAACAGTATCAATCAATGCCAGGAGTTGTCCTTTTTTTACTTTGTAATTAAAATCAACAAAAATCCTGGAAATAATACCGGAAACCTGAGTACCTACTGCAATATCAGAATCCGGGTTTAACAATCCGGTTGACGTAACAGTAACGTTCAGGTCTCCTTTGATAACTTTACTGGTCAGGTAAGATGTCGCCGCTGTTTTTGCCGGACGTTTAAAATAATAAATCGTTCCTGCAGCCACAAGTACCAGTATTATTGACCAGATGATGATTTTTCTCTTCATGTTTCCTTTTATAGTGTTATGGGTTTACCTCTGTAAAAATCCAGAACTTTTTGTTTGAAAATATAATTGTACTTAGCCTGGGCCACTTGCGATTCGGCCGCAACAAATTTGTTTTGCTCTAAAATAAGATCACTTGCATTGGCGGATCCACTTTTATATTTCACTTTCATGACATCATAGGCCTCAGTTTCGGTTCGCAGAGCCTCCATAGTTGACGCATATTGCTTGCTAGCTCCAAAATAGCCCGTATAAGTTTGCTCTATAGTTTGCCTGAACTGTTGCTTTGTGTAGTCATCATTCAGTTTGGCAATGTCTTTATTAATGATGGCCTGCTGAACATTCGCCCTTATGGTATAATTGTTAAATATGGGAACAACCAACGAAAAAGTAAATCCTTCTCCGATATTATCACTTATCTGTTTTGGGAAATAATACGTGCCCGTCCTGGGTTCCTCTGTATAAACCAGCGAAGATGGGTTGCTTTGAAGAAAGCCAATCTCTACCGGCTCATATAAACCATTCGGCTCGGTTCTGCTGCTGGAATAATTGGTGGATATGCTGCTGTTTAATAATAGCTTTGGATAAGCGGTCCCTTTGGCAATATCAATCCCATAATTAGCTCCTGCCAGCTTCATTTCTGTGCTTTTTACCTGCGGCTGGCTTTCTACGCTCTGATCATAAATCAAAGATGAAGGGAGCGAATCAATATGCACCGGAGGATCTGCTAATGTAGGTTTGTCGATATCAAAACCTGCTGAAGCCGGTTTATTCATCAATTGCTCAAGAGTTAATTTATCAAGAGCAAGTTGGTTTTGACTATTGGTAAGGGTAAGCTGATCAGCTGCCAATTGCGATTGAACCTGGTACAAATTCAGTTCGGGAACTGAACCGGCAGTAACCATGACGTTGGTAATGTCAATTTGTTTTTTATCCGTTTCAATGCTGCTTTGTGCAATACTGATAAGTTGATAATCAAGCAAAACCTGTAGATAAGCATTGGCAACACTAATGGTTATGGTGTTTTTGTATGTTTCTACATCCATATTGCCGGCTTCGTACAGGATTTTATCCTGCTTAATGGTATTTACCAACTGATTGCCTTCAAACAAAACAAGCGAACTGGAGAGAGAAAAGGCATTGGTAAGAATATTCTGATTTACGTATTGATAGGTAACAGGGTTCAGTGATTTTCCAAAACTAAAACCCTGGTTTGCATTACCATTCAATGAAGGATATTGTGCGTTCCTGGCCAGATCAAGGTTTACCTGGTTCAGGTCCGCGCTCCGCTTTGTGATATTTAACTGTATATTTTTAGTAATCGCCTCATTGATGCACTGTGGCAACGTCAAACCCGAAGATTGTGCTGTGGCCAAATCAGGAATTGAAAAAGTTATTAAAAAGAGAATGTACAGGCTGAATCGTTTTATCTTCATAGTTGACCTTTCTAAGATCTGTTTGAAATTACCTTGATTGATACAAGGCTATGACGTGTTCCCGGATGATATATTTTATAAAAATTCGGTGCAAAATTAGGCAAACAATGCACAAGTGGGTCAGATAATGATTTAACATCCTATATCTCTAATATGTTTAAATGAACGCATATAAATGTGTTCCAAATGAATACGCAGGTTTAAGCTAAAATAATGCCATCAATGGTTAATAATTTGTTAAAGGATATATACGCTAACAACCTCGGAATCTAAAATTCTTAGGCCATTTCTAAAATGGATTATTTATTTTTGACATTCCTAATTTATTAATCTTAATCAAAAAAATGAAAAAACCTAACATTATCAAATTGTTAATTTGCATTGTTATAGCTTCTTTACCTTTTGGCAGTAAGGCTAAATGTATCACCTCCTGGGAATACTATCAACCGGTTACAGTTTCCAACAACACCTCAACTGCGTTAAGCAAATACCAGGTTAAAGTTGTTGTAAATACTTCTATTCTGATTAGTGCAGGAAAAATGATCAGCACTGGTGATGATATTAGGTTTGTTGATCCTACCACGTGTAGTAATCTGAATTACTGGATTGAGAGTGGAATCAATTCATCTACAACTATAATCTGGGTAAAACTTGCATCTCTTGCTGCGAATGGCAATGAGGTCATTAATATGTATTATGGCAATCCATCAGCTACTGCCGCAAGCAATGGTGACAGTACCTTTATCATATTTGATGATTTTAATGCCAGCTCTTTAAATACCTCTAAATGGACGGCTGCCACATCAGGGTCAAATGCTTCTGTGAGCCTTTCAGGGGGAACCCTTGTTTGTTCTACATCCGGAGAAGCCAATATTCACTCCAAATCTGCTTTTCCAAGCCCCCTGATTGAAGAAGCCAATATATCTGCTGTATCCGGAAGCTTTGAAAGTATGGCCATTCTTAATGCCAATTCAGACGACGGTTATGGAATGTGGATGGCGGATTATAATTATTCTGACGGGACGAACTCTGGACCTAACACCATGTGGACAGGATGGATATTTACGCCTAATAACCCTCAATGTGTATATTATACTGGTCATTTCACTGATTCTACTTCAAAACCCGGCACACTTACCGGGATATGGAAGTTAGAATGGCCAACTTCAAATATCCAGTATATGAATTGGCCGGGCGGAAGTTTTACTACTACCAATACCCAATGGACGTTAAGTAGCAATGTTCAGATTGCTATCGGCAATTTGTGTGGCGCTACCGGAAGCATATCTGTTGACTGGATCAGGGCAAGAAGTTATTCATCGACAGAACCCACAATATCCGAAGGCCAGGAAGTTATCAATCACAACAGCAGTATTGATAATCAGAATCCTGTTTATCATATCTCAATCTATCCTAACCCTGTGCGTGATATGTTAAACATAGATTTTTCAAATTCAAATTTGCATTTCAAAAACCTCCAATGGGTGGATGAGAATGGCAAACTTATTCGAACTGTAAATATAGAGGGCCAAACAGGGATTATAGAATTGAGTACCAGTGGTATCGCAAAAGGCATATATTTTATTAAACTTAGCGGAGATGGAGAAACTGTGGTACAAAAGGTTACCCTTGAATAAATACCTTTGAAAACATTAACATCAATAAAGCTTATGGATTCTAACGAAAGGCAAGCCAAAATAGAAAAATACGGGAATGACTATGCTGAACTCTCAGCAGTCATGAAAACTTTAACTAAAGAGCAGATCAATTTTAAACCTGCCCCAGACAAATGGTCAGCCCATGAGATCATCGTACATATTGCCGATGCAGAAGCCAACTCCTATGTACGTATGCGTAAGGCACTTGCCGAGCCTGGAACCATGATTTTTGCTTATGACCAGGACAAATGGGCTTCTACCTTGAATTATGCCGGCAGCGAATATGCAGATTACCTGGAATTGTTCCGTCTGCTCAGGAAATTAACTTATGAGATGGTGAAAAATATGTCTGAATCGGACTGGGAAAAACAATACAACCACTCTGAATACGGGCTCGTTGGATTGGATAGATGGCTGGATATTTATGTGGCCCATATTTCGGGGCATATTGCACAGATAAAGCGAAATATCGCTCAGATGAACTGATAAAAAAACCTAAAGTACCTTCTTCCTTTTAAACTCGAAATTCTGGCCTAAATAAACTTTCCTTACCTGTTCGTCTTCAGCAAGTTCTTCGGCAGTACCTGATTTGAGTAGCTTTCCTTCAAAAAGCAAATAGGCTCTGTCGGTAATAGTGAGGGTTTCCTGCACATTATGATCGGTAATAAGGATACCAATATTGCGATGGCGCAACTGGGCCACTATGGTTTGTATATCTTCTACAGCAATAGGATCTACACCTGCAAAAGGCTCGTCAAGAAGAATAAATTTCGGGTTGGTAGCCAGAGACCTTGCAATTTCTGTTCTTCTTCTTTCACCTCCCGAAAGCAGGTCACCTCTACTCTTTCGGACTTTAGACAGGCCAAATTCATCAATAAGGCTTTCCAGTTTGTCTTTCTGCTCTTCTTTGGTCAGTTGGGTCATTTCAAGAACTGCTTTGATATTATCTTCAACAGATAATTTGCGAAAAACGGAAGCCTCCTGGGGCAAGTAGCCAATCCCATTCTGTGCCCTGCGGTACATAGGCAGTTTGGTAATATCTTCATCATCCAGGAAAATGCGACCTTCGTCGGGTCTGATAAATCCTACGATCATATAGAAGGTAGTCGTTTTGCCGGCCCCATTGGGTCCCAAAAGACCAACGATTTCACCTTGTTCCACATGTACTGATACGTGGTCAACAACTCTGCGGCTGCGGTATGCTTTTACTAATGATTCTGATTTAAGGAGCATAGAATTATTTACTGTGCTGGTAAATGGGTGAATTGATGAACTTCCGGTACATTTTGTTCCTGAGCCTCCGGGAAGTGAATATCTTTAATATTTATGGAGACAATGTAATCCCCTTTATATTCATTTGGTTCTATAGTATAGCAGATATCAAATCGCGATGATTTCAGCATTTCTTCATAAAAATGGCCAAGCCCGAATGCTATTCCTTTGTAGAGTTTCCCTTCACCGGAACGTAACGACAACTGAAGGTGATTATTGCCAACCAATTTGGGCTTATAATAATTGGTAAGTCCATGGCTTACAAAAACAGGCTTCATACTTTCCGGACCAAAGGGGCCAAAACGCTCTATGCTTCTACAAAAAGTAGCTGTCACATCATCAATATCTATTTCCAGATCATATTCCAATATAGGTGTCAGCATTTCTTTGGTGATGGATTTACTGACAGATTCTTCGAATTTTTCTGCAAATTTCTCAATATTATCCAGGCTCAGCGATAAACCCGCAGCCGCTTGATGGCCACCCCATTGCTCCAGGTATTCTTCACATTCTTTAATAGCGTCGTAAAGATTAAAACCCGGCACGCTTCGTCCGGATCCCACAGCCATTCCATTCGATTCTGTGAGCAATATTGTAGGCCGGTAATATTTTTCTATCAAACGTGACGCAACGATGCCGATGACGCCTTTGTGCCAGTTTTTATTAAAAAGCACGGTTGTTTTCCGGGTTTCATTCTCATCCAGTTGTTCTATCATCTCCAGAGCTTCTTTGGTAATTGTAGAATCAACGGATTGACGATCTGTATTATTCTGATTAATCCGTTCGGCCAGTTTCACGGCGTTCTCATAGCTTTCTTCTATAAGCATCTCTACAGCCAGCGTTCCGCTGGCAATACGACCTGCAGCGTTAATCCTTGGACCGATCCGGAACACCAGGTCATTAACTGTCATTTTTGATTTTACGCCTGCCAGTTCTATTAATGCTTTATAACCCGGTCTCGGATTTGTATTTATTTTAAGCAGACCGAAATAAGTTAAAATCCGGTTTTCGCCTGTCATGTGCACGATGTCTGCAGCATTGCTCACAGCCACCAGACCCAGATATTCATCCGGGTCCCAGGTTATTTCATATTTTTCAGCATATGCGCTGATGAGTTTATAACCAATACCACAACCTGACAATTCCTTGTATGGATATTCACAATCCAATCGCTTGGGGTTTAGAACAGCTGCCGCAGGAGGTATCATATCTCCAGGCATGTGGTGGTCGCAAATTACAAATTCTATCCCTTTATCGCGGGCATATTCCACTTTGCCAACTGACTTAATCCCGCAATCCAGCGCAATGATAATGGATGCTCCGTTTTCAGCAGCCCAATCAATTCCCTTGGATGATATGCCATATCCTTCTAAAAACCGATCCGGGATATAGTATAGCAAATTGGAATAAATCTTTGAAAAAAACGAATACACAAGGGCCACTGCGGTAGTACCATCTACATCATAATCCCCATAAACCACAATTTTCTTATTGTTTCCAATGGCCTCATGAATCAAAGTCACCGCCTTATCCATGTCCTTCATCAGGAATGGAGAATGCAGATCATCGATAGATGGCATGAAATAAGATTTTGCCTCACTGAAAGACGTAATATTCCGCTGGGCAATCAGCTTGAGAAGAATATCCCCCGTCTGGATCTGAGATTTCAGGCTCTGATATATCTCCTCGTCAGGGGCAGGTTTTGCCACCCAGCTTTTATTTGCAATCATTTATAATTTCAAATTCAGGTTTAAGGTTCAATACCCCAATCAGTTTTTAAATTTCCAAATCAATAATCTTTTGGGAAATCGAGAATTAAACTTTAACTTATCCCAGAATGCATGATAAATAAAACCTAATCCTGCTTCAAAAATCGGCAATTTATGATTAATAACAACTTAAAATGGAAATTCACAAGATGCATTCATAAGTTTGTACTATGAACGAAAATCTCCGCATCATTTTTATGGGGACCCCTGATTTTGCTGTACCTTCATTAAGAAGTATTTACGAAGCCGGTTATAATGTTGTCTCTGTAATAACCGCCCCTGATAAACCCGCCGGAAGAGGATTGCAAATTCATCAATCACCTGTTAAAGAATATGCGCTCGCGAATAATATACCGGTATTGCAACCTCTTAAACTCAAAGACGCTGATTTTCTGGATGCATTGCGATCTTTAAATGCAAACCTACAGGTCGTTGTTGCTTTCAGGATGCTGCCCGACGCCGTCTGGCAAATGCCTGAACTCGGTACATTTAACCTTCATGCTTCTCTATTGCCTGATTACAGGGGCGCTGCACCCATAAACTGGGCGGTGATCAATGGTGAAAAAGAAACAGGGGTGACGACCTTTTTTTTAAAACATGATATTGATACGGGAGATATTATCTACCAGGACAAAATATCCATTGGCCCGGACGAAGATGCGGGAACATTACACGACAAGTTGATGACAGCCGGGGCGGAACTTGTTTTAAAAACGGTAAAAGACATTGAAGCGGGGACCATAAAAACAAAGCCGCAAACCCTTACAAATCAACCGAAACCGGCTCCTAAATTGTTTAAAGAAAATTGCCGGATCAACTGGACTTCCAACAACCTTAATGAAATTCATAATTTTATCCGTGGCTTAAGTCCTTATCCCACAGCCTGGACCATGCTTGATGGCAAAGTTTTGAAAATATATAAGACCATGAAAGAAACTGCTATAAATAATGAGACTCCCAGTCAAATTATTACAGACAATAGGTCGTTCCTCAAAGTCTCTGTTAAAGGCGGATATCTTCATATTCTTGAACTGCAGCTTGAAGGCCGGAAAAAGATGGCGTTTGAAGAATTTTTGAGAGGCTACATTATCAAAGACTGTAAAGCTGTCTGAGCATGAGACATGAAGAATTAAAACACCTCTCCCAGGTTAAAAAACAATCCCCTGGAACCATTGATTCCCCAGGCATAATCAATGCATGCATTGGTATTAGAATGTTTGTTTACCTTAATGCGTAATCCTGTTCCCACTGAGGGTAAAACATTATCAAATTTTTGCCCGGGCCAGCTTGAAAAACTTTGATAATTGGTAAAAACCACACCTCCCAGCAGACCATTAGTCATGATTCTGAACCGATACTCCGTTTCGAAATACATCATTCCGGGACCTTTAAACCTATCCTGTACGTAGCCACGACCGCTGTTTTCATAAGTATCCCAATAGGTTGCAGGCAAATCAAGATATGGTGCATGCCCAACTGTAAACCAGTAAAAATTCCAGAATGACAGGATGTTATGAGATTTTTTAGGGAAGCGGACATATTTACGAAACTCCGCATAAAGCAATTGCCAGTTATTGCTGCTTCCCAAAAGGGTAAGATTTGGACGAATTATTATATTACCAAACCACCCGCTCTGGGGATTATTGTTGTTCCGCCGCGCGTCATATATCAGGTTAAGCGACAGCCCGGATGAAACAGTTGAACCCACACCTCCGTCATATTTGCGCAAATCCGTTTCGATTCCGTTTTCCCTGCCAAAATCTTCTATATCATAATGATAATCGAGATTATAACCGATTCCCGCAAGAAAATCAGGCACAACTTGTTTGGCTACTACTTCGTAAGCCCTGATGTAGGAATAATCGAGCGGATCCTCATCTGCAAGTGTTGTATAGCCCCCTAATCCATAAGTGATAGACGGATATTTGAAATACCTGAAATCACCGATCAGGTCAAGGTCATTCCCTTTAGTCCATATATTCGATTCAAGAGGCACCGTGACCTGGTGATTGAGTGTATAGGCACCATTTAAAGTTATGATGGAAAGGTTCGTTTTTGCAGGGTCATCCGTATAAAAAGAAAAATTTGCTGTTGCGCCTACAAGCAGTGAAGTGTGCTCCGTATAACCCAGGGCAGGAACCAGTGACAGGTACAGCTTGTCTTTTTTAAGTTTTGAAGTATCAGAAAAAGGCTCATTTTTAATGCCCCACATATCGGTCCATACATCCCAGACATCAATCTCGTTCTGAACCAAAGAATCATTATGTGTCAGGACTTTATCTGCGCCTTTCTGTTGTGCATACAAGTCGGACACTGACCAAAAAATCAGGAATAAAATAAGGAAAAATGAAAAGAATTTTTGCTTGCCTGAATACATTTGCCCACCTGAAGTAAAAGCGAAATATAGGGTTATTATTTTAAAATCCCGGCCAATCAGATATATCAGGTTTTAATTCGAATATCGGGTTGATTTTATTTTTCGATTACCAGTTTGTATGCACTAAGATGTTCATCCTTAATAAAATTGATAAAATACATTCCTGCAGGCAAATCTGCCAGATTTGCATCCAGATTAAATGAATTGGTGAATCCCTGGTAGATATTCTTCATATTTCTCCCCAGCATATCCGTAATATTCAATGAGACGTAACATTTTTGCGGCCACGAATAATTTATAGATATTTTATCACGGGCAGGATTCGGGAAATAACCAAACCCATTTTTCGCAGGGTCCTGTGCAGCGATACCTGCATACGATTCGGCAACAATAAACCATCGTGTAAACATTTTAGACTTATTTCCAGAATGGTCTTCGGCCTGGTAATTAAGGTAATACGTGCCGGGGTTATCTGTATTCACAAAAGTACCCGATGTGAGTATGAAAGGACAACAATCATAATTATCTGAATAATAATATCCTAAATTGGCATCATAGTATTGCCAGCGCTGCAGGTAAACCATGGTATCCACATCAAAATAAAGTATTGGTGCAATCCTGTCTACTACTTTTACAATCAGGAAGGCTGTATCAGACCTTAGTCCTTCAGGATCTTTGGCAATAAACATCACGGTGGTTTGACCGAGCTGATATTTATTGATATACAAATATTGTTGATTCACTTTGTCATAACGATAGCATATGGTATCGTGTATTTTTGAAACGGGATAATAATTATCAGACATTACCGGCTTAGGCAAGGTATAATTTTTGTTTACTTCGACATAAAATGTATCAAAAGGGAAATGAATTGATGGAGGTATGAAATTCTTTACAATGACCTTCCTGGTTACCGATGCGCTGTTACCGGCACTGTCAGTAGCCGTATATATAATATACTGGATGCCGATCTTCGATGAATCCGGTCTGGGCTTAACAGAATAAATCAAATGTCTTGTATAATTATCTGCGGCAGCTATACCCGGATCAGCAAAATGGGTGAGCACCTGTAGATTAAAAACAGGATTTCCCAAAAGCGTTATGACAGGTTTTATGGTGTCGCCTACAATTACCTTACGATGTGTAATGCCTTTATTTCCACTCAAATCCGTCGCAGAATAAGTAATAAAATATACCCCGGTATGGTTAATATCCACATTGCCCGAAATCATGACGGTCAATCCGGTATCAATATTGTCTTTTGCAACAGCACCGTCTTCATGATAGGGGGTATATACTTCCACAAAGACAACCTGACTGTCATTTAGAATTATGGCAGGAGCCGTGGTATCCCCGATGACTTTAACAACTCTCTTTACCTCTTTGGCAGCATTGCCTTCATTGTCTGCTGCATTATAAGTTACAAAATAAACCCCGGGTATACTGGTATTAACACTATCGTTAGTTATAAGATTATAATTGATTAACCCATCCGCATAATCGTAAACGTTGGCACCATCATCTGAATATGTTGTTTTTTCTTCAACAAGCACCGTATCCTGACCCTTGATAGTAATAATAGGTGGTACAGTATCTTTAACAAGAACCACATTATAGTCTTCAAATTCTCCTACGGCATTCACGCCACATGCATCTATCGTCCTATCTGCTAAGGTAACACCTACCCTGATCCTGCAGGTTCCAGTCGTAATCCTTCTCAGTTGAAAGCTTCCACCCCATGTTTTCCCAGTGATATTCTGAAGGACAAGTGCAGTGTCGTCCGCCTGGTTAAAATTACCATCCTTGCTATAGTTAAGCCATACTATTCCATTCATATTCCCAATTGCTGTATCCCTGCTTATGCTGATATGATATAAATCGTCCTGGATCAAAGGTGGAGGATTTGAAGTAAGGTAGGCATTATAGCCTGTATCTCCACATGTGGAAAAATGATTGATTAAGGTGTCATTATTGCGGTCTGAAAGAACAACTCTGGAAATGCCGACTGAATTGACCGGTGTTACCACAAAAGGAGTACAATATTGCTGCACATAAATAAAAGAATCTTTTAAGGTTGTTGACGTTCCTTTTTCATTGGTTGCGCTGAGAGAAACAGAATATATTCCGGAATCAGGGAATTGAACCACAGGATTTTGCGTCAAAGAATCAGAGTTCACAAATCTGATAAGGTTCCGGTTGTTTAAAGGTTTTATCTTCCAAAGCCATTTAAAGGGATGCTCGGTAGAAATATCGTAAAACTGAACCGGCTCATTAGAACCAACGGTAGTTATTGTTGAAATACCATCGCCAAGTATGGTTTTGAAATTAGCGACCGGTTTAAAATCGTTTTTAAGAATGATAATAGATTTATAAAAAGTATCCACCCCTCCGCAATTCTGCGCAATTAATCTGACCTTTATTATCCCTGACGAATCGTACTGAAACACAGGATTAGAATTAAAGTTATCATTAACACCATCTCCATTCATATCCCAGAAAAAATGAAGCTCCGGGCCAGTCGAATTATTTGTAAATGCAACAGTATGATTTATATATAAGGTATCAGGGCATGAAAATGCAGCTTTGGGTGGTGCAGATGTCCTTAGAACTGAAGTCCAGAATGCCTCAAAACCATCCCCGGTAAAGCTTGAATCTGTTGTCCATTGCAGATATGCCGTTCCTGAATTTGCTGTTATGCCAAGTGGAATTTGAGGAATATTGCCGGGATTGCTGTTTTGAAAACCATTTGGGAATCCCGCTGCTGCAGTCAGCGAATTGCCTCTGGCATTGGTACTGTCAAATATTTTGAGATTGTCTTTGCCCGCACCATAGGTGTTGACATCAAATGAATTGAAACTTATTTTAATAGCTGTGGCACAGGGTGGTTTGATGACCACAAAACAGCTTTTATTGTTACCATAGGGGCCGTACTTGCCGCCATCATCATATATAAACCCGGAATTTCCTGTTACTGTATCAACGCCCCCACACATCCTGACATAATTGATAATATTGAAAAAACCTTTTTTAGTTTCTGTCTGGAGTCCTTTGCCGTTATGCGCGGTTAGGCTCACATTATAATTTCCTGTTTGATTGAATTTTAATACAGGGTTTTGGGAAGAATATGTTGTCCCGTTCAAATAGCTGAATGTTGGCGATCCATTAATGACAGAAGGTTCTATCTGCCAATACCAACTGCCGGGTTTGTTGGCGGATTGATCGGTGAGTTGAATGATCGTTGTTGTATCGGCAATATTCTGGCTTGCAATAAACTGTGCAACGGGCGACAATGCCGGTGGAATCAATCTGACACTATCGGTCACATACCTGATTACAGTCGAATCGCATCCCTGCCAGGTAAGCTTCATTTTTACCGCATAGGTTACACTGCCTTTGCCGGGACTTTGAGTCCAGGTGTACGTAACAGTATCACCTTCAGCATCAAATTTTGCATTGTTATTATTGATGCAAGTGTTTGAAAAACACCATTCGGTTTTTACATTCCCGTGCACATTGCTTGTATTGGTAAAAACCACAGGAGATCCAAGATATCTTGGTGAATCGATGACAAAAGAAGGCTTCGGAGGGTATGCATCCTGCTGCACATCAATAATATATTCTTCTGCGTCGCCATATCTCAGGTTGCTACAGGGGCTCAGTTTAGGAACTGTGTCAATATCACTTACAATACGGAGTTTATGAGAACCGGGTGTGGCTGTACAGGGTATATAAAGACTTGTGCTGTAGGTTTGCGCAGAAGGACTCGATTTTGTATAAAATGCGGTTTCAGTACTCGTATCAATAATGCCATCATTATTCCAGTCTACCCAGCCAATGACCTGTTCATTATGACCCTGACCATATTTAATAGAAACAGAATAACTCTGCTGCCTGTAGGCTGTTAATTTCTGAGCCGGATAAAAACTAAGCCTGTCCAGGTCTACTGATGGGTTATTGATCTGGTTTCCGATTTCAACATTGGTAATGCCAATGTATTGTTTGCTTACAGTATTGGGGGTTAATACAGATATATTGCAGTAATTCTCATAATAATCTATGGCTCTTGCTCCTACGGGGTTTCCGGTTTTTATAACTATGTCTGTGTCTGAAAGCCTGACGGAATCAATCGTTGCATCCAGCACATCAGGAGAAGTATTGGCATTAGTTGATATGTCATATGCCAGAAAAAAATAGTTATTGCCGGCCTGGAGGACTTTATTTAACTGGAAATACATTTTCCCTTTCGGATTATTAATGACAGTCCCAATGGTGTCCGAACTTGTTAGTTCTTTGCCTGTTAAGTCAATATTCCCTGTGTAATAAAGATGAGCGGCCGATATATCAGACACATTCGTGGTGCCTTTGGTCGAGAAATAAAACTTAGTGGCTTTCTCCGTTTTTCCCGGTGCCAGTCCGGTTATGCCCAGCTTAAATTTAAGAATCTGGGCATGTTGTTGCCCCCTGAAAGCATTAGTGGTAATTTGATAAGTAGTATCAGCTATCTTTGCATCGCAATTGTTGCCGATACAAAGGAGCATCAAGCCCATGGGTAAGACCGCGCGCAACGATATATGAGGGCAGTTTTTTCGCATTACAAATTTTGGCAAAATTGTAATCAACAAGTAAAGTTAGCAATATCTTATGAAACAACCTAATTTTACAAAAAAATTAGATAGCGCGAATAATTCTATCCGGGTAACTGCTTGCCTTTTACAAGAAAAAACGATTCATGGATAATATTGAAATTGAAGACGATCTAAACGCTGAAGAACAGGGAGAACAGGAAGAGTTTTATGAGCATTTCCGTATCGTGGCAGACAAAGGGCAGGAACCCCTGCGTATTGACAAGTTCCTGGCAAGCAGGATTCAGAACGCCAGCCGGAACAGGATACAAAATGCAGCCCGAGCCGGCAGTATTTATGTAAACGGGATACCTGTAAAACCAAATCACCGGGTGAAACCACTTGAGGTGATCACCATTTTGCTTGCCGAGCCGCCAAGAGATAAAGAACTCAAACCCGAAAATATCCCCCTCACTATTGTTTATGAAGACGATAACCTTTTGGTGGTAAACAAACCCGCAGGTATGGTGGTCCACCCGGGTTACAACAACTATACAGGCACCCTGGTTAACGCGCTCATTTATCATTTTGACCAGCTGCCTACCGCAAATGGCGAACGCCGTCCGGGCTTAGTACACCGAATTGACAAAGATACCAGCGGCTTACTCGTTATCGCCAAAGACGAATACAGCATGTCCTTCCTGGCCAAGCAGTTTTTTGAGCATACCATAGAACGCAGTTATCAGGCATTGGTATGGGGTACTTTTGCGGAGCAGGAAGGAACTATTGATGCCAAACTGGCCAGAGCCAAAAAAGACCGCCGGGTGATGCAGGTGTACCAGGAAGAAGATGAAGGGAAACGTTCCATAACCCATTTTAAAGTGCTGGAAGAATTCCATTATGTAACGCTGATAGAATGCCGGCTGGAAACAGGACGCACGCACCAGATAAGGGCTCACATGCAGCATATCGGCCACCCCATTTTCAATGATGCTGCCTATAAAGGCAACGAAATTCTTGTCGGTCCGAAATTTGCAAAATACAAACAGTTTGTTGAGAATTGCTTTGCCTTATGTCCGCGTCAGGCCCTGCATGCCAGGAGTTTAGGATTCATTCACCCCATCACCGGCAAAAAGCTCTTTTTTGAAGAACCATTGCCACCGGATATGACGGCTTTGGTCGAAAAATGGAGAGGCTATAGTGGGAATTTGAAGGTGGAAGATTGATAGCAGGAAGAGTGAGAAGTAAGAAGTGAGAGGTAAGAAGATTGGATGACCAGTTTTTAAGTTGGCAACTTTCCAGAAGTTAGCAATTCTAAAGACCAAACGCTGTTTAAAAATGAGCCACAAAGGCACAAAGGCGCTAAAACTTTGGGTCTTTGTGTCTTTGTGGCAATTTTGTCCCCGACCGAAAAGCGTCTGTTAACGAAATCCTTCTGAAAATTATTAAACCTTTCGATGTTTGATACGTTAATCATTTGTTATCGTATTATCTACCTGAATATCAAAAAAATGCAAAAAAACAAATTAGAAGAGCTCGCCTCTGAAAGAAACCATCCATGTGTTACTATTTCTATGAATACGCATAGAACACATCCGGATACTTTACAAGATAGCATTGAGCTTAAAAAACTGTTACATGAAGCCAAGGAACGTGTAGTCAGTGAATTTGGCAAGCGCCCAGTTACAGAATTATTAGAAAAAATTGATGCAGTCGAAAAGGGAATAGATATGAACTACAACCTTGACAGCTTACATATTTTTCTTTCCAATACCACACAAGAAATCCTGAAATCACCATGGCCGATAGCGGAAGATAATGTTCAATTATCAGACTCATATGCCATTAAACCGTTAATTAAAGAATTGAACAGAACTGAAGAATATCTCATCCTTGTCCTGTCACAATCCGGGGTCAGTTTGTTTCATGCCATAAATGACGCGATAGGAAAGGAAATACGAACCGATGGTTTTCCGTTCGATAAAAAACATCATTATCTCACAGATCATCAGAAATTAAGTGAGGGAAAACTGGTTGATGATATGGTTCGTGAATATTTTAATACGGTAGATAAGGCAGTCGTAAAAGTTCACAATGAAACAGGAATGAACTGCATCGTTTTTTGCACGGAGGACAATTATACCCGGCTCGTGCAGGTTGCCGACAAACCATCCGTCTACATGGGTCACGTACATATAAACTACGACGATACCTCGAAAAAGACTTTGGCTACCGATGCATGGAAGATTGTATCTGCTCATCAAAAACAGACCAGGGTAGATGCCATGAATGAAATGCAGGAGGCTGTAGGTAAAGGTAACGTGATTACAGATTTATCTGATATTTATCGAGCGGTGAAAGAAGGAAGGGGAGATTTATTAATCCTGCAGGATGCGTTTCACCAAGCTGTAAAAATGACAGGGGAATATACATTTGACCTGGTGGACGACATCACAGAACCTGGTGTTATAGATAATATCACAGATAGGATCGCATGGGATGTCGTTGCAAAAAACGGACGGTCTATATTTACAAATAAAGATGAATCGCCTTCAATTGAAAATATATCTTTGAAGGTGAGGTATTGATTGACTGATTATTTGAGGGATATTCAGGGAATCTGAAGGTGGAAGACTGAGTTGGGTGAGAAGTAAAAAGACTGGACTGCCCATACAAGAGTTGTCCAAACAAGTTAGAATTAATTTGAGTTAGGCGCAGTAGTTCCTGGTTTCTGTTCAATCAGGTTATATCTTAATCCAATTGCTGAGCTTATATAGCCTGGATTAAAATTATTCGGTAAGATATCAGGGTTGCTACTTCCAAGATTTGCTGATGAAAAATGAGTTGTCTCCCCTGTGCATCCTCTGAGGTCAAGGAAAATATGGATTTTGGGGTTAAAGGCATACTCAATACCTAATCCAATTGCCGCCGATAGCCCACCATAAAATTTAGATTGGGTAGCTGAATTAGATGAAGTAGTATTTCCACTTGGGCCTGTCGTAGAAGCACCGTAATAAGAACTGTAAGAATATGTATTCACAGCCAATCCGCCCAAACCATAAAATGTAAATCCTTCATCAATAAAATTATGGGTAAAAGCATAATTAAATTCTGCTCTTAATATAAACGCAGGATCACTGACGTATACATATTCCTGATAATTTTGCCCATTAATAACAGTATCATGAACAGTTTTTTCGTTGTTTGTAAACTCATACTCGAGGTTTAAGACTACTCGCATTTTAGGTTTAATAATGTAATGCCCCTCAAAGGCAAAACCGTTTCCCTGTGTTGGACTATAAAAGCCGCTCGCCTCGCCATTTTCAGTATATCCCTGATTATCCAACCAGGAAACAGAGGATAATTGTATACCTACCCCATATTGGGAATAAGATCTTATAGACCAGAGGAACACAATAAAAAAACAGGTTAATAATTTCATCTTAAATCTACTCAAATGCAAATATATTCATTATTTACTCACTACAATCATTATTTACTCACTACAAAATGTAGAACAAAAGTACCGGCAGATTGCAATTAATCCTTTATCTTCTCAACGCCGCCTAACAATAGTTCTTTAATTGAACTATAAGTATTTTTCATGTTCTCGTCAATATCATGCCCGCTAGCCCAAACAGCTTCCGTAATGTCTTCCTTAGCCTGTGGTATGAGCGGGGAATCATCGTTGCATAACATTTTATACCAGTGTATTTCTTTCAGGAACAACTTATTGTGATCTTTAAATACATAAAACATCACAGTTTGTTTCCCATTCAGGCTGAGTCCCTTTACACCTGTTTCCTCACTCACTTCCCTTAAGGCTGCCGATTCAAGGTCTTCGCCCGGATCGAGTTTGCCTTTGGGCAGATCCCATTTCCCTCTGCGGAAAATCATGAGCAACCGCCCATCGCCATTCCAAACCAGTCCGCCGGCAGCAACAACGGTTGTCATACTTCTCCGAATTTTTCCTAATGTTGCGGCAATGGAATCAACCCTGATAAAAAATGCAGAGCTCTTTTCCGCATTATAGATATCCATTAATAAGAGATTGATATTCGTATCTGAATTCAGGGGTAATTCTATCCAGGAACTGTTCTCGGGTTCGTAGCCTGCTTCCAGAAATTGCAGCGGTTTATCGTTGATGAATATCTTAAAGCTTTCGGTCATTTTGTTTGTTAATGATTTGATAGAGCAATTTGAGGAATATTTGCTGAAAACCAGCCTTAAGCCGGTAATCGTACGTAATTATAGTGTAATGAACAATTTGGCTCTTTGAGCATTATATATATGAATTGAAATTCAAACCTCTAAATTAAAACATCATGGAAAAAAATCAAGTATCAAAACGGGGGCTTGTCCTAAAGTATGGCCTCATTACCGTATTTATGTTAATTGTGTATTTTGCAATTATGGCTGTTTTCGGATTGATCGGGTACTCGGCACTAAGGATCATCAATTATCCTCTCATAGCCCTGGGCGTTTTTCTTGCGATCAGAGAATTGAAACAAAAGCGCAATGATAACAACGTAGGTTATCTTGAAGGCTTCAGCACTGGCTTTGTCATTGTTATATTTACAGCTATCCTGTTTTCCATTTTCGTCTTTATTTATGCCCGGTTTATTAACCCAAATTTTATAGAACTTATATGGCCTAATCCCTTTTCCCATAACAAAGATTCTAATGATGTTGCCTTCGGCATGTACACATTTGGAGAAACATTGATATTTGGCGTGATCCTGGTACTGATTGTTATGATGTTCTTTAAGAACGACGGGTCACCTGAATCAGAAGGTTAAGAACGAGAATACAATAAACACAAAAAGGGAAGCTTATCGCTTCCCTTTCAATATATTATAAATCAATAATAAACTACTTAACGGCTTTCACCACTGCCTCGAATGCATCGGGGTTGTTCATGGCCAGGTCGGCCAGGGTTTTGCGGTTCAGCTCTACATTGTGTTCATGGATCTTGCCCATAAACGCGCTGTAGCTCATGCCTTGCTCACGTGCTGCAGCATTGATACGCTGAATCCATAATGCCCTGAAAGTTCTTTTCTTTACTTTCCTGTCGCGATAGGCATATACCATACCTTTCTCTACCGCGTTTTTCGCTACGGTATAGACATTTTTTCTACGGCCCCAATAGCCTTTGGCAGCTTTGAGTATCTTTTTTCTTCTTGCCTTACTGGCGGGGTTGTTCGTTGCTCTTGGCATGACGTATTACTTTTATCTGAATCTGTTAATTAAAAAAATTATTTACCGATGGTCAACAGGCGTTTTACATTGCCTTCATCAGCTTTATTCACGATCGCAAACTTTACAAGTCTTTTCTTGCGGTCTTTGCTTTTCTTGGTAAGAATGTGGTTTTTATAAGCGTGCTTTCTTTTAATCTTACCTGTTGCAGTCAAAGTAAATCTTTTCTTTGCTGCTGAATTGGTCTTCATCTTTGGCATATCTCTGTTCTTTATTCGTTGTGCTTCTTATTATTCTGTATTGCATTTGCACATTTGCACATTTGCATGTTGTCTCATTGTTTATGACTTCTTTCCTTTCGGGTTTATAAATATAAACATCCTCTTTCCTTCCAGTTTCGGCAATTGTTCTACTTTGCCTGCATCTTCAAGTTCCTGTGCAAACTTCAGCAGCAGCACTTCTCCTCTTTCCTTGTGAATGATGGTACGTCCTTTAAAATGCACGTAAGCCTTCACTTTTGATCCCTCTTCCAAAAACTTCTTTGCATGTTTGAGCTTAAACTCAAAATCATGCTCATCTGTATTTGGTCCAAACCTGATCTCTTTTACGACCATTTTCACGGCTTTGGCTTTCATTTCCTTCTGCCGTTTCTTCTGTTCGTAGAGAAACTTTGTATAATCTACTACCCGGCATACCGGCATGTCTTCCTGGAGGGATATTTCTACCAGGTCTAACTCCATGTCGTTAGCCATCCGCAACGCTTCTTCGGTATTGTACAATCCCGGAGTAACGTTTTCTCCTACCAACCGCACTTTAGGGGCGGTTATCTCCCTGTTGATCCTGTTTGCAAACCGGGGATCCGGTGCCCGGTTATACCTGTTGTCTGGTTCTCTGATAAGCGACCTTGTTTAAATAGATTCTATCTCTTTTTTTAAATGTTCTATAAATAAACTCACTTCGAAAGCCCCGAGGTCTCCCTCTTTGTGCTTGCGAACTGAAATTCTTTCTTCTGTTTCTTCTTTTTCCCCTACAATCACCATATAAGGGACCTTTTTCAACTCGGCTTCCCTGATCTTCTTCCCGATTTTTTCATTACGGTCGTCTAGGGAGGTGCGAATTTCGGAATTATTCAGCACATTACAAACATTCTGTGCATAATTAATATATTTTTCGGCTACAGGAATCACCATAACCTGCTCGGGTGCCAGCCATAATGGAAACTCCCCGGCGCATTGTTCGATCAGTATTCCCATAAACCTTTCCATGCTCCCAAATGGGGCACGGTGTATCATTACAGGGCGGTGTTTCTGATTATCAGCCCCGGTGTATTCCAGTTCGAAACGCTCAGGAAGGTTATAATCCACCTGTATGGTTCCCAGCTGCCAGCTTCTTCCAAGCACATCTTTTACCATGAAATCCAGCTTCGGGCCATAAAAGGCAGCTTCGCCAAGTTCGGTTATGGTTTTCAGGCCTTTTTCTGCGGCGGCTTCTACAATTGCCGATTCAGCTTTGGCCCAGTTTTCATCACTGCCGATATATTTGGTCTTATTTTCAGGGTCACGTAGACTGATCTGTGCTGTAAATTCTGAAAACCCAAGCTTGGTAAATACCAGGGTCACCAGGTCTATAACATTCAAAAATTCTTCTTTTACCTGGTCGGCGCGGCAGAAAATATGTGAATCATCCACCGTAAATCCTCTCACCCGGGTCAATCCGTTAAGCTCGCCACTCTGCTCATAGCGATACACAGTACCAAATTCCGCAATCCTTACTGGTAAGTCACGGTACGAACGGGCTTTGCTTTTATAAATTTCGCAGTGATGCGGACAGTTCATCGGTTTCAGCAGGTATTCTTCCTTGCTGTCAGGAGTGGTTATCGGCTGAAAAGAATCTTTGCCGTATTTCTCATAGTGACCCGAAGTAACATAAAGGTCTTTTTTACCAATATGCGGGGTAATCACAGGCACATAACCTCTTTTTTTCTGTTCTTTTCTCAGGAATTGTTCCAGCTGGTCGCGGATAATGGTTCCGTTTGGCAGCCATAATGGAAGCCCGGCTCCTACTTTATCTGAAAATGTAAACAGTTCGAGTTCCTTGCCCAACTTACGATGATCACGTTTTTTGGCTTCTTCAAGCAAAACCAGGTATTCGTCCAGCATTTTCTGCTTGGGGAAGGTAATACCGTAGATACGGGTGAGCTGTTTGTTCTTTTCATCGCCGCGCCAATAGGCCCCTGCAATATTGGTAAGCTTTATCGCTTTGATATAACTGGTATCCGGCAGGTGCGGTCCGCGACAGAGATCCGTGAAATTGCCCTGGGTATAAAAAGTGATCTCACCTGGGTTGAGCCCTTCGATCAGTTCCAGTTTGTATTCGTCGCCTTTTTCGGTGAAGTATTTCACAGCTTCGGCCTTGGCAACTTTGGTACGGACGTATTTTTCATTTTTACGGGCGAGATCGACCATCATCTTCTCGATCATCAACAGTTCTGCGGCAGTGATTTCATGATCGCCCAGGTCCACATCATAATAATAGCCATTGGCTACGGGAGGGCCAATACCGAATTTAATGCCCGGATAGAGTTCCTGCAATGCCTCAGCCATAAGGTGTGCTGATGAATGCCACATCACCTTTTTGCCTTCTTCATCATCCCAGGTAAAGATTTTTACCTGCGCATCCGTATTGATGGGACGCGTCAGGTCGCGGGTTTCACCATCGACAGAAATACCCAAAGCTTCTTTTGCCAGCCTCGGACTTATACTCTCGGCAATTTCCAGCCCGGTAACGCCTTCATTGTGCGTTACTACCTTACCATCAGGGAATGTAATCTTTATCATAACTGCAAAGGTATGAATTTGGAATTAAAGAGTGAGAGGTGAGAAGTAAGAAGTGAGAAGACTATTTGGGAATGAGGCAATGTGCCGATGTGCTGATGTGATAATGTGATAATGTGATAATGTGTTAATTAAAATACAAATGCTGAAAGATGGGATTCCCCTTTCAAAAGGGGGCACGTGTCCCGACTTCCTCGGGAGGGGGATTCTACGCTCGCGTCAGCAATATTCCCCTCCACGGTTGAGCCTGTCCCGCTTGTCCCGACTTATTCGGGGACCAATTCGGGAGAGGGGTGACCGTAGGCCTGCCTGTCCCGAGAACTCGGGAGGGTGGTTCGATGGATAAACACAAAACGCCATTCTGAATCTTCCACCATTTGCTCCCTGTTATAACAGGAAAATTCATTTTTTTCATTTTTCAACCTATTGATATTTAATAATTTACACGTAACTCGTTGACAAATAACCAGCGATAACAGGAAAAATACAGGCCAGAATAGGTAAAAAGGCGGGTTTATCCTTCGCCCGCTGAAGCCTTGGCGTAAGCGGGTCATTTCTGTTTTATCATCTCGCAGGAGATTTCATGATTTTCTTGCGTCAGCCTCAATTCGTAATTCGTAATTCATAATTCCAAAAAACCTCTTTTCATTGTTTTCCTATTGATAAATTCCAAAAAACGCCCTTTTTGACCATTCTGGATTGATATATCAATGATTTCATTTTTTTAGTTTTTAATCTTTTAATTTTCAATCACATACCCGTAACTCGTTGACGATTATCAATAGATAACAATAAAAGATCAATAGGAAATGGCTTTAAAGGCCGGTTTATCTTTTTCATATTGTAAGTTGTCATTCCGACGGCAGGAGGAATCTGATGCATTTTTACTTACGCCTTACGCCTTATCCCTTACGCCTGTTTTTATATACATATATAGCGAAACCCCAAAGTGGGTGGGTACTTTGAAAAAATATTTTTTAACTGATATTTATTCAATGAGTTATAAGCGAAAATATTTTGGAAAATGTTTTACTTTTGGGTAACCTGTTGCAAATGGCATTCCCTGCTATGCTCAGCCTCCGGGCTATATTTCCCCAAGCCCTCAGCCTCCAGGCTGTAACATGATGGCAGCACGGAACCGGAATAACCCTCTAAAAATCTTTTAGAAACTCAAACTGGCCATCCCCATTTTAGTATTGGTAGCCAGGCCAAAAAACAGGTAAGAATGATCTGACTGTTTGTAGAAATGCAGGATATTTATACCATATCCGTGTTCTTTATAAGGGTTAACCTCTGTAGTGCCCCCCAATTCTAAATCCAGGTTATAAGTCCTGATATTAAGCATGGTACTGCCACCTTGTTTATCGTCTTCAGTTGTATAATACAAAAGGCATATATCATTATTGTTGTATATTACATTATAAAACGGAATTATAAATCTCAGTTTTTGATCCTTTGAGATCTTGGTAATCAATTTTTGAACCGTTTCATCTTTATTTACAATTTTTACAAGCAATATACATTCGGGCAATGCCAGCTCTCCGCTGAAAGTATTTGCGCGGGTGTTAAATATGAAAACAGGCGTTCCGGCATTACTTAATGTAACAGATTTTAACTCGAGACCCACCAGCCCATCTACATCGTCCTTGTCCTTAGCCTCGGTAATGATCTTATCATCAAAAGCGATATTTTTTTGTTCATCCAGTTTCTTCATATCCGCACCCTGGTACACGGCATATGAAAAGCTCTTGCTGATGGTGAGGTCGGTATGAGTGCCATAATGTAAAAAATGTCCTTTATCAGCTGCGCCACTGAAGGTTAAGGCATATACCAGGTCATTTTCCTGGTCATAAAAGATATCGCCCACGGCGCCCATCTTAGTTTCGATAAGTTTATTTTTAGCGTCAACCGTTACCAAACTATAAGATTTGTCATTATCCTTCTCATAAGAGATCATAACCATTGTGCCGGTGTTGGTAACATTAATTTCCTTTGCACTTTTTTCGAAATTCCGCTCCCATTTTTTATCAAGGTCTTTATCAAACATTTTAAAAATCTCACCAAACCGAACTAAAAAACAATTATTGTTTTCTGATACTGTGATATACATATTTCTGTCCAGCATCTTCTTATCCCTGTTGGTTTTTTTATCAATGAGGGCAACCGTTTTCTCCCGTTTCCCATTTTCATCGAATACATCTGCATAAAAATCAACAGAATAGCCCCCCTTAAACGTCTTATAGAGTACAATGATCTTTTTATCTGAAATATAACAAGCCTCTATTTTATACAAGTCATAGTCCGTTTTTACTTTGATCGCTTCCGGCGTTTCTGAACCATTTGAATATTTTAGAATATAGAAATGTCCGATCTTTCTCACTTCCGCGCCATCGAAACCAAAAAGTGGTTGATTACCGCCCAATCTGTAGCTTACGCCTCCATCTTCACCTATAGGATATTGGTAAAGACCGTGTTTTACTCTTTTAGCTTCATTCCATTTGAATTTCTGAGCTATTACACTGTGTGATGTCAATACAATTAAAATAAAGAGAATACCTGTATAGAATTTTTTCATATGGTTGTTTTTTGGCAAATATAAGGGAACTCCTAAAATCAAAATATAAATTTTCAATATCAAATCTTTTGATTCAAAAAAATACTCCGACAGATTTCGCAATGGCATCTATTATATATCTTATTGAACAGGAATTTAATTTTCAGTTACAATATGAGGCGGGCAGCTTCGTCTACGGGTTGAGCAGGGACTTCAATAGAAAAACCGGTAAGGTTTTGGAAACTTTATAGGTTTAAATAATAAATAAACGAAAAACATGGCCAATACAAACTGGACTTCAGCAAATATTCCTGATCAAACGGGTAAAAACATTTTGATCACCGGCGCCAACAGCGGCCTCGGTTTTCATGCAGCCATGGCATTGAGTGGCAAGGGTGCGAATGTAATAATGGCCGTGCGCAGCCTTGAAAAAGGCAAAGCAGCGGCGGCACAAATCAAAACGATGTACCCGAATGCCAAACTGGATATCATGCAACTTGACCTGAGCGATATGGATTCGATAAAGCATTTTTCAGAAGCTTTTCATGCGAAATACAAGTCCTTAAATGTACTGATGAATAATGCGGGCGTGATGGCGATACCTAAAAAAGAAACCACACGACAAGGATTTGAAATGCAGTTTGGCACCAACCATCTCGGGCATTTCGCGCTCACGGGGCTGCTGCTTGACCTGATCAAAAAAACACCAGATGCACGGGTAACAACCCAAAGCAGCGGCCTGCACAAAGGAATTGATGCCATACAGTTTGATGATATAAACTGGGAGAAATCTTATACCAAATGGAAAGCATATGCGCAAAGCAAACTGGCAAACCTGTTATTTACGTATGAGCTTGACCGCCAGTTTAAGGCTCATAAAATTAATGCCGTCGCAACGGTGGCGCATCCGGGTTTTGCGGAAACCAATCTGCAAAGATATTCGGGCTTTGTTGTAAAATACCTGGCCAATAAAATCCTGGCACAAAGCGCACAGATGGGCAGCCTCCCTATAGTGAGGGCAGCTACTGACAAAAACGCAAAAGGGGGTGAATATTACGGGCCTACCAAAATGGGTGAAATGCGGGGTTACCCTGAACTCGTAAAATCAAATGAAGCATCATACAATACTCTGGCAGCAAAACAACTTTGGGAAGTTTCTGAAAAGCTGACAGGCATTCATTATGATTTTTAGAAAAGTGCAGGCAATATTGAAACAGGAGGTTTAGGAAATTGGGATGCAGCTTGTCTGTGTGCCAGACCAGTGATTTGGGCTAATGATATATTTTGAAAAAGCCATACTTTTGTTCAAACCTTATCATTTCACTTAAAAATCTATAATAGCATGAAGTGCAGAATTTGTACGCTGATCTTTCTCTTTTCGGGCATTTTATTTCAAAATGCAAAGGCTCAGAAAGGAGATATGTCAATCCACCTCGATCTTGGATACGGCTTCCCTTCTGGATCTGAATCAATTATAAGTCATCAAAACGGCACTTATTCTGAATCGCCTTTCAGCTTTGGTACAGGATCTAATATAGCATTGGCGGGCAGCTATATGCTAAGCGATCATCTGGGTGTTGGACTTGATCTCAATGAAATGATCGGAAGGAGTTTTAATCTGGTAACTGAATATGTAAATAACTTCACTCAAACTTCAACATCTGCTTATAGCGGAAATTTATTTGCTGTTACACCCGACCTTATACTATCTGCCAATGCGGATAAAATCAATTTTTACGGACGGTTTGGCGTTGTCGTCGGGCTGCCATCTGTTACCGTTAAAACAACCTGGTCGGGTCAATTTGTTCAACCAGGTACTAATATTGATTTATATACCGGCGGCGTAGCCATTGGCGTATATGCGGCATTTGGTGTGCAATATCCCATCACCGATCATTTGAAATTGAGTGCCGAACTTTTTGATCGTGACCTGACCTACAGGCCAACAACTTATAAGAATACGCAGGCTTTTGACGGAGCTTCTAAAACTGCTGATCGCACATTGAGCACTTCCGGCGGTTCTCAAACTGATCTCACAACACCCATGACATTTGGCAGCATCGGTCTGAAAATAGGCATATCCTATTCACTGATGCACTGATCGTTGTTGTCACAAATACTAAGATAGAAGAAAAGATGAGATACCCTGTACACTCGCGTTACAAACGCGCAAGCCAGGAAAAGTATATCAAATAACTTTTAATTCAAAAGATTCCCGCTTCCGTCTGTAACCATGATGGCAATATCATTTTTATTATAGCCCTTGCCAAAACCAGAAGTTGAAACGCCCAATAAAAAACCGCCATTCATGTAGGGGATAACTACTCCCCCAACATCATATAATCCTCCATAAGTATTGTAAAATATCTGATGATAGGATGCATCGAACTTGCAGATGAACATATTATAATGTTTCAACCCCCCGGAGATATCAGTTTGCCCTGCCATATAAAAATTGTTATCGCTGCCTAACCCAAAATAGAAACCGCTGCTGGGGAAACCAGAACCCAGAGCAGTAAACCTGAAATCAACCGGCTGAATGTCATGTGTTTTTGAGGTGGGATCTGCTTTTACGATATATATGTGATAATCACTTCCGGTTGATATGGTATAAGAAGCTCCAAAAACAGCGTATACCTGCCCATCCGGGGCTTCCACTACACCCAGGCCGGAAACGAAAGGTGTATCGCTCTCATAAACGTCTGCAGGAAAAGTATCTACCCATTGCGTATTGCCGTGCACATCCACCTTAAAAATGATAGATTGTTGCTCGTTATTTATGCCAAAAGGATCGACGCCTGCAAAAATAAATCCGCCATCCTTTGAATAACATCCTGCGGTGCAGGGTTCATCACCCACATAATTTACAGACTTACCCAATACTTTGGTCCATATCGTTTTACCGCTTGTATCCGTACAATAGGCGCCCATGGCCTGGCTTGCCGTTTCTATCCCAAAAAACATAAAAGTATGGTTGGGGCCCACAGCGGCATTCATTCCATTTTCCATGGGAAGCTTTTGAGTCCATTTAAGATTGCCATTATAGTCAGTCTTGCCAAAGTACGTATGGTATTGATCGGTGCCCAACACAAAGGTTATCAGCAGGCCATCACCGGTATCAAATATTTGTAATGCTTTCGTTGTTTGATTAACATACAATGTTTTTCTCCAGATTCTTTTCCCCTGGGGATTTATCTTAACCAATATGGCAGAATCTGTTTTATAAACATATTGATTTTCAATATAATATATATTATTCTGTTGGTCATGGGCAATATACTGAAACAGGTTATTAGAGGTATCCCCGAATTCTTTAAATCCAAAATATGATTTTTCAACATTTGATATCTTATTGCACCCTTGCTGTATCCAGAATGTGGAAAGGAAAAGCATGACGATACCTGTCTTATGCAAACCCAAAAAATGATGTATATATTTTCTGATATTCATATCGCCATTAATACGGATGAATGCTTTCATCCACATATAACCTGAAGATACCCCGGGTTTCATTTAGCGGATTTACGGTCAAACCAAAGATATACAAATGGTTACTGGCGTCCAGAAACATGCCGCAGGGCCATCCATCAAATGATTGCTGATTTATAGTTTGTCCATTCTGGTTTTTCCTCACCAGGGTATATTTTCCCTGCAAAGAACCTGCATCTCCATTAAACACTGTTGGAATCGTTTCCATAATATCCATATTATCTGCCTGGTAATATGTTACATAATTATCCAGCCTTGCCGTAGGTGTTCCAATTGTATTTGAAGTAATAGGTGTAATGGAATCCAATACTTTGGATGAAATTACCTGGAGATTCTGGTCTGTAGTTATTTCATGTAAAACATTTGAAAAATAATTAGTTGTGCCAAGTTGTGACACAGCATTAAATACAAAATCATAAGAACCATCTGCCATCCGTTCCATTTTATTGAATACGAGGGGCAATTGGGAAGAGGCGGTGGGGAAATTGACATTTGGGAAATTTGTACTTTTCTGAAATTTTCCTGCAGTATCAAACCTGATCAATTCCAACTGAGGGGTGTTGCTTGTTTTGTTTATAACTACCGTCGCCGCCATTAATAAACTACCATTATTATCAACAGCCATTTTCGCAGCGTTGAAACCCGCACCCGGTATATGGATATTGCCAACAAAGGTTTTGTACCATACTTTGGTTCCTGCATTGTTTAACTTGTATAAAAAATTAGCATTTGTAGGTCCATAATTTCCGCATACATAAAAGTAGCCGAACTGATCTGAACAAACGCCGGTCAAATAATAATCAATGCTTGGATGAATGATCCATTCAAGGTTTCCGTTGGCATCGGTTTTAAACATCCTCGGATATAAAGCAAGGCCACCTGCACCTACATTAAGTGGACTGGATTCGCCAACAATCACAAATCCCCCATCAGAAGTTTCTGCTATGCTCATTGAAAAGACGATATCCGCGTTAGGAAAGGTTTTATACCATAATTCTTTGCCGTTTCCGTCATATTTCAGCAGATAAACCCCTGTATATAAACTTACGCTGGGTGTTACAAAACCCGAAACCAGGTAACCCCCATCCATCGTTTTTAACACTGCATTAATGACATAATCATCATTTCCGGCATGGAAAGAAATATTGCTGCTTGAGGGCATTGTAACGGTTACTTTTTTGCAGGCAGACACAATCAATGAGCATACAAGCAAAAAAATAACCTTGGAAACAATACTTAAAATTTTCTTCATTAACATATATTGTTCAGTTTATATGAATTATCAAAAATAAAAACACTCAGTGAATGAGCCAAATTAATTTTTATTAGTGTAATTCCTTTCCCGCCCTTGCTGATGAAGTAACTAACACTTATAATGCTCTATAAATAAATAATATATCCTTTATACTCAGCAAGTGTATTTAGGAAATAATTGCGATGGAATCTGCATCAAAAGCGGCTTGTTGGTGACAAAACCAACCAGTATTTTTAAATCAGTCTGATTTATTCCGGAATCAGATCCTTATCTTTACAGTATCGTCTTATGGCTTCGTCAACTGTTGGCAGGTCTCCAAAAAATTCCTTTTGTAACTGCGTGTTCTTACTTACATAAGCGCCGGTTTTCACCCATTTTATCATTTGCAGCATGTCACCCATGCCACCCTTGAATATAGATAATAAGGGAAACATAATCTTTACGACGAATGGTGGAATAGCAGCCTCAGTTTTTATTGGTTTTTTGAGCACTTTTTCAAATGCTTCAGCGAGTTTAATTTCATTTACCGGTTCAGCCCATCCCACGTCTACTGTTTTATTCAGAGCCGAATCTGGTAATATAGAAGCAGCCATAGCTGTATAACGTGCCAGGTCAGGGGTATAGATCATCCCATACGAGTACGCTGACCCCTGAAAAAAAACAGGCAGTATCCCTTTTGTTATTTTTGGCAGAATAAAATCCCTCGTTTGATCGAGAAAAGCCCCTGCTCGCAAAGCGATAAAAGGCTGCTTTTTTTCGGCCAGGTATTTTTCAACCAGGTACTTGTTGTAAAAATGAGGGACACCCTTTGCCTTGTCGCATTCGAGGATGGATATCATTACAAATCTGGGAATACCTGCTTCCTTGGTGGCATCAACCAGGTTTTGATAACCGATAGTATCCGTAAGCGGGCTATCTCCTTTGGTATGCCCGGTATATCCGGCAGCACTGACAACAATGGCATCAAAACCGAATGAAGGAGACAGGGCTCCCTTTAATGATGACTTTTCCATCATGTCCCCGATCACGAAATTCTTCACTCCCATTTCTTCCAGTTTGCTCCTGTTGCTGGTGGGTCTCACCATTGCTGTAACATCGGCGCCCTGGGCTTGTAGTGCTTTCACGATTTTATTGCCCAGTGTTCCGGTTGCACCTACCACAATTACTTTTTTTGTTTGTTCTCCCATCTTGCTGGTTTTTAAATAAATTAAACACAAAAATACCAGGTTTGTTGTATTTTAGAGTCCTGATCCGTCGAATTAGGTATGGAGGGAATGAGACTATGGAAAAGGCTTTAGAATTAAAGATATAACAATATGAAAACTACAAAGCAAAACGAATTTAAACCCAATCCATCACTCAAGCCACTTGAAATGTTGATAGGGAACTGGGTAATGGAAATTTCAAATGCCTCATTTCTTCCCGGCCCTCATGCCAAGGTATATGGAAAAACTTCATTTGAGTGGATAGAGGGAGGAGCTTATGTAGCCATGCACCAGGGTGACAGGGAGGCAGGCACTCCTATCGCAACCTGGCTCATAAGCTGCGATGAATCAAACAAAGAATTTGCCATATTCTACTATGATGACCGGAATGTTTCGAGGATTTATCAAATGAGTTTTGATAAAGCTGAATGGAAAATTTGGAGAAAGGCTCCAGGCTTTTCTCAACGTTTTAAAGGCGTCATCAGCGGGGATGGTAAAACCATCACAGCCAGTTGGGAGAAGTCAACCGATGGCAAAAAATGGGAACATGATTTTGATCTGACTTATACACGATGATTTTCAAGAGGACGCTAAACCTTACAACCTCTCCTTAATAAAATCTATGGCAGCCTGGTTGGCATCTTCTGTAGACGTTTTATCATATTTGGGATTGCTGGGGTTGGCAAAACCATGTACAGCATTATACTCTTTAAAACTGAGTTTTTTGCCAGCTTTGTTCATATTATCATTAAAGGTTTTTACCATATCCGGGTTTATCCACTTATCCTGGCTGGCAAATAAGCCAAGCACATCGCAATGCAATGATTTTAACTTAGTCATATCCGTTTCAGGCATGCCGTAATACATCACACATCCTACCGCCTGTTTGCCGGCAGCTATGGCTGTTTGCAAAGAATACCCACCCCCAAAACACCAGCCGAGCGAAAAAATCCGGGCATCTTTTCCCGCAAAAGAGATGGCCCCTTTTATAACATTCATGATACGGGTATCGGTTGCCTCTTTCACATATTTCCCTGCAGAATCCGGAGAAGTGGCTACTTTACCATCATACATATCAACAGCAATCACGTTTATATTGCCAAATGTTTTTTGAAGCTCATCCGCCCGTTGTTTGATATAATCATTCAACCCCCACCATTCATGGGTTATAATAAGGAAGTTTTTCGTGGGTTTTGAAGCAAGCACTTCATAAGCCGACCCTGTCCTGCCATCAGCTGTTGGGAAACTGATCATTTTCCCAGCCTGACCCTCATAATTAAATGGCAAAGGAGGAGCATGAGATGCCCGGAATTGCGGGTCATCTACCATCGCTCTCATATCATTGGAAGCGATGGCACAACAAAGCATTTTTTGCCCTGAAGCGAACGTTGCAGAGAATAATAGAATTAAAAGAATTAAATTTTTCATGGTTCCGATTTTTGAGTTAATCAAAGCTAAAGATTTCAGATATAAATTAGATCCGGCCCGGTGTTTTGACATGGCATTATTACAAGACCTGCCTAACTGTTTTCCAGCTCTTCCTCTTTTTTAATAACGCCTATTAAGGTTTTTACGATGAATACTTCCACCACTAAAAACACAACCGGTACAATTATCATCGCAGTTATATTTCCTTCGACTATTGATAAAATAATGGTTTGTAATTCTATTAATGCCCTGACAATGGTTAAAATGACGAGCGCTTCAGGAGCGCCTTTGATCATGGTCACAAATCCCAATGCCAAACCAATAGCCAGGTTCCGGGATGCATATTCATAACTCGCATTTTTAAGTGCCGTACTGCTGAGATCAAGTCCCGTAGCATTGTGAAAAAGTATGGTCATATCGAAATAACACATCACACCATATGCAATATTTATTACGGCAAAAATCCCTATTACAATCCTTACCCACTTCGGTACATTGTCAATATGTGCGCTCATTTTTTTATGATTTTAATATTGTAAAAATTATAAGCCAAAGATAAAAAACAAACGAGTACGAAGGTGTAATATTAAATTGTCAAAATTTTATATTTTTTTATGCCTGCGGGCATCACTGAGGCCTGAAGAGGGGATTGTGGCTCAACAGGAAAAGATCATTCTGTCTTTTAAAATAAATCCATTCCTTCGCCGTCTTTCACATAGACAACAACCGGAATTGCTTTTAAATCTTTTCAATCATGATCCTTTCACAAGTAAAAAACCCGTCTGTAGCCGTTGAGGCCCATGGACTGGTAAAAAAATTCGGCGATAACCTGGCGGTAAATGGGGTCGATTTATCTATTCCACGCGGCAGCATCTATGGCGTACTCGGTCCCAATGGAGCAGGGAAAACAACTGCCATAAGCATGCTCAGTACCCTCTTAAAACCGGATGCAGGGACAGCCAGAATTTTTGGGCATGAAGTACTGAAAGAAGCGCAGATCGTGCGCCGCCTCATTGGCCTCACGGGCCAGTATGCCTCTGTGGATGAGATGCTTTCTGCCGGTGAAAACCTGTTCATATTTGGTCGTTTGCTGGGCCTGAGCCGGAATGACGCCCGTGCCAAATCTGCAGAATTGCTTGAAGAGTTCGGACTTAGCCAGGCAGCCAAAAGACAGGTCAAGAAATTTTCGGGCGGTATGCGCAGGAGGCTCGACCTCGCAGCAAGTCTCATCGCAAGGCCACCATTGATTTTTCTCGATGAACCAACTACCGGGCTTGATCCCAGGACACGGAACCAGATGTGGCAAACCATCCGCCGGCTTGTTGCGGAGGGATCAACGGTACTGCTCACCACCCAATACCTGGATGAAGCAGACCAGCTCGCAGACCGTATTGCAGTCATCGATCATGGAAAAGTAATCGCTGAAGGAACACCGGGAGAATTGAAGGCTTCGGTAGGTATTGCATCCCCGGAGCTGAGACTGATGAATAAAAACAATGACCTTGAGGCAAGGCAGATCCTGAAAAGAGTATTGAATGTAGATGCACATATCTCGAACCAGGGCATGATCATCGCCCCAATGTCAGATCCCGAACTTATCACAGACCTTTTGCTTGCCTTGAGAAATGCCAATATCCGTCTCGAAGAAGTTAGTGTGAAAACCCCCACCCTTGATGAAGTATTCCTCGCGCTCACAGGACACGAAACCGAGCCTGATGCGGAGCTGGAAGAAGAAGTTGGGATGGAAATGAAAAATTGAAAAATTGAAAGATTAAAAGGAATCAGAACCTAAATATATGGAAAAATCAATTGAAATGAGGCTCAGCAATAAGACCAGTTTCAGTCAAACTGTCAACAACTCATTGACGATGGCCTACCGTGGACTTTTGAAGGTAAGGCACACACCGGAACAGCTGCTTGATGTGACAGCTCAACCTATCTTATTCACACTCATGTTCACTTATCTTTTTGGCGGGGCCATTGCAGGGAATGTACATAACTATCTGCCCGTCATAATTCCCGGTATTTTAGCACAATCCATTATTACAGGTTCTGTTGCCATCGGGGTTCAGCTCCGCGAAGATATGGATAAGGGTGTTTTTGACCGATTTAAATCATTGCCCATTGCCCGGATCGCGCCCCTTGCAGGCGCATTATTGGCTGATACCATCCGATATGCCATTGTCACAATATTAACCTTTGCCATGGGATATCTTATGGGGTACAGACCGGGTGCCGGTATCGCAGGAGTAATGGAAGTAGGTGTCCTTGTCATCGCCTTTGCCTGGTGCACCAGCTGGATCTTTGCGTTTGCAGGAGTGGTAGGCCGTACGGCTGCCAGTGTACAAGGCATTTCCATGATGGTGGTTTTCCCACTTACTTTTCTTTCAAATGCCTTTGTGTCTGTAAATACGCTGCCATCTGTATTGAAATGGTTTGCCACCTTTAACCCTGTATCGCATCTCATTACGGCCATACGGGAATTGGTAAATAAAGATGTGATAGGCCAGGATTTCTGGTTAACAATATTGGGAGCGGGAGTAATTCTTTCCATTTTTGCGCCACTTACCATAAGGGCTTATATCAGGAAAGTATAATGGTCGGCGCTAATGAGCATCATTTGAAAGTAAATTTTGAATTTCTTCCGTTTTCTTAACAATTTGATGAATAACCTCATCAAGTTCTTTGGTAGCAATTTCCAGTTTCGGAATGATTTCAAAATTCACAGGGTCATTTGGTTCATTCCTGTTAACTAAATTGAGTAAGCCAAGCACGTTTGCAACGGGCCGCCTTACGATATGCGACTGGATAAATGCCACTTCATACAATATTTCATTTTGAAGCTTTAGCATATCTTCTGCCCGTTTTCGTAGGGTAATATCGTGAATTGTGCCTTCTATTCCATTCGGACTGCCATTTTGATCATGGCGAACATGGCTTGAAATAATAGAATGGATCACCTGGCCGTCTTTGGCTATTAGATCAAGTTCATAGTTAAAAATAGAGCCATTTACCATCAGTTCTGCCATCATGGAATTCTTTTTTTCGGGGTTATTATAAAACTCACTCACATTTCTGCCAATAAGCTCTTTGGGTTCATACCCCGCACGTGCTTTTATAGAAGGAGAAACAATCATAATTTTACCTGTGAGGTCTGTCTGATAATACACATCCTGGAATGACTCGAAAATGAGACGATACTTTTCTTCTGATTGCTTCCGAAGGAAGAGCTCCTTCTGGGTCTCCATCAATGATTTTTCCAATTCACTGATTGACAAATAGTGCAGATAACAAAGGGTAAAAATAAATGTCGTTGAAATGATCCAGTAAACCAAAGGGGTTTGCCCAAGTGCTTCTTTTACAGGAAGGTAATGGTCATAGTCTGCAATCACCAATACAAGGCTGCTCAATGTGGCGATAATGCCAAAGACCCATATTTCTTTTCTGCCAATGATCAGTCCTGACATCAATACAACCATAGGCAATAGTCTTATTCCATGCCCTTTAATACCGCCGCCCGTCCATGAAAGTCCTACGATCAATAACACCCAGAAGCTGAGATATAAGTAAGCGCTTAATTTTACATGGCCCCGGCGGATAAAAAAAAGAAAGGTTGGGCTTGCGGTACATATAATGGCGGTAACTAAAAGATAACGCAGCACAAATTGCGGCTGTACTATAATCCCGATGATCATTAACAAAGCAACAATGCCCATTACAGGCAATATTATTTTTTTCATATAATGAGCCTTGCGATCTAATTCAGGATCGTGGATCTTGTCGCGGGAAAAAATATTTCGCATGTCTTTAGCTCTTTTGGTTTGAAGATCTTAATATTTCATCTGCCCTATTCAGGGTGTGCCCCCCATAGAACAAAATTAGCTATTTAGACGGGGGATTATGTATTCAGCATAGAAAAATAACATTTAATTTCCATCTTCTTTCATGTTTTCTACAAGTATTACAATCACGTAAAAAGTGTTTGATAGCCAGGTATTATGATTACGAACTGACAAAACCAATTCCGACTACAACAATAGTTGATTCGGCTACATCTGTTAGTTTGTGCCGGCGGAAATTTGCGACATAAAATTAAACAAAAATGAAAATTACAATCACTGGTTCGTTAGGCCACATCAGCAAGCCGCTCGCTTTAGAATTGGTACAAAAAGGACATGCCGTTACCATTATCAGTCACAACCCTGAAAAACAAAAAGATATTGAAGCATTGGGCGCTACCGCTGCCATTGGTTCTATAGAAGATGTTTCTTTTCTCACGGGTGCTTTTAGCGGAGCAGATGCGGTTTATACCATGATGCCGCCATCATCCCCACAGGGTTTTACAGATACTACTAATAGAAATATTTTTACTGGAGTAACGGAGCGTTGTGACAATATCATGACCAATTACGCTGAAGCCATTCAGCAGTCTGGTGTGAAGCGAGTTGTCCATTTAAGCAGTATCGGCGCTCATATGGAAAAGGAATCCGGTCTGCTTATTCTTCATCATCATGCAGAGGCAATTCTGAATAAAATGCAAAATATAGATATCACCTTCATGCGCCCGGTTGGTTTCTACTATAACTTATTAAACTTTATACCTGTTATAAAAACTACTGGTATTATCGCATCGAACTATGGCGGAGATGACATAATACCCTGGGTTTCACCAATTGATATTGCCACAAGTATTGCAGATGAAATTGTAAAACCTTTATCCGGCAGAAAGGTGCTCTATGTGGCAAGCGAAGAGATTACATGCAATGAGGTGGCAGGTATTTTGGGAGAAGCTATCGGTAAACCAGATCTGAAATGGAAAATCATTACTGATGAACAACTGCAAAGCGGAATGGAAAAAGCAGGAGTGCCGGGAACCATTGCAGCAGGTTTAGTAGAGATGCAGGCGAGTATGCACAATGGAGATGTTTATAGAGACTATAATTTGAACAAACCTGCGCCTGGCAAAGTAAAAATGAAGGATTTTGCAAAAGAATTTGCCTTGATGTATCAACAATAACTGATAAGGCTGATCCCCACGTTATCTAAAATGATTTTTTAATAATATTATTAGTAGTAAGTTTGATCAAATTCAATTTATATGAAAACACCAGAAATTACAATTGCCGGAGGAAGTAAAAACCCCATAAAAGTGAAACGTTTCGGATATGGTACCATGCGCCTGACCGGTGAAGGCATCTGGGGTGAACCAGCAAATCGTCCTGAAGCTTTGGAGATATTAAAAGCAGCCATTAAAAGCGGTGTGAATTTTATTGATACTGCCGATTATTACGGAGAAGATGTCACCAACAGGTTGATCAAAGAAGCCCTTTATCCATATCCCAACGACCTGGTAATATGCACCAAAGTGGGAGGAGCAAGAAAGCCTGATAAAAGCTGGATTCCGTTCAATCGCCCTGAACAATTACGTACCAGCATAGAAAATAATTTGCGTACCCTTAAAATTGATCAAATAACACTGGTTCATTTCAGGATAATAGGTCATGGCGATGTGCCTTTTCAGGAATCCATGGGAGCTATGTTTGAAATGCAGAAAGAAGGAAAGATATTGCATGTGGGTGTGAGCAATGTCCATCCTGATGAATTGCAAACTGCTATGGATATGGGAGATATCGCCACGGTTGAAAATATGTATGGTCATGGTCAGCGCAATTCATTAAAACAACCCTGGGGAGAAGAAACAAGAGGTGGCGAAGAAGTGCTTGCGATATGTGAGAAAAACAAAATTCCACTAGTTCCATATTTTTCTTTGGTCAATTCCATGCCTAAGAAGGATGAGCGGATTGCATCGATTGCAAAGAAACACAATGCCACGGCAGCACAGATAAACCTGGCATGGCTGCTGCATCGTTCTCCATGGATATTGCCGATACCGGGCACATCATCCTTAAAGCATTTTGAAGAGAACATGAAAGCAACAGAAATAGAATTGAGTGAGGAAGATATGACTTTCCTTGACTAAATAAAATATTTGCGTTATGCCAAACAGACAACCTCTCAGAATAAAAACGATCAGCGAGTATCACCGGGTAATGGGACTGCCCAAACCGGAGCATCCATTAATTACTGTCATAAACCTGGAAACCATCACACATCCCACTGGTTATGACCCATTAAGCCTGGTCTTTGATTTTTATTCCATATCGCTCAAAAGGATGTCGAATGCCAAAATAAAATATGGTCAGCAACAATATGATTTTGATGAAGGTGTCATGTTTTTTATGTCGCCCGGCCAGGTTTTTGGAATTGAAACGAATCCCGATGAACCGGTAATACGTTCCGGCTGGTTATTGCTTATTCATCCTGATTTTTTATGGAATACGCCACTGGCTAAAACCATTAAGCAGTATGAATATTTCAGTTATTCCATACATGAGGCATTGCACCTTTCTGATAAAGAGGAAACCATGGTCGCTGGGATTTTTCAGAATATTGACCAGGAATATCGGTCAAACATTGATAAGTTCAGTCAGAATGTAATCATTGCCCAATTGGAATTATTACTCACTTATGCCGAAAGGTTTTATAATCGCCAGTTTATTACCAGGAAAATAACCAGCCATCAGATTCTCAATCGCCTGGAAGATATTCTTACAGAATATTTCAATCGCAATGACTTAGTCCAAAAAGGCTTGCCGACTGTTCAATATATTGCAGAAGAATTAAACATTTCGCCCAGCTACTTAAGCGCACTGTTGAAAGCATTAACAGGCCAAAGCACGCAACAGCATATTCATAATAAGTTGTTTGAAAAAGCAAAAGAAAAATTATCAACCACCAGCTTATCCGTGAGCGAAATAGCATACGAATTGGGCTTTGAACATCCGCAGTCATTCAGCAAGTTATTCAAGACGAAAACCAATCTTTCACCACTGGAATTCAGGCAGTCGTTTAATTGATTTTATAAGGTACAGACAAGGTACTGCTTTGCCTGAGCTAAGGATTTAGGCCAATGTATTGGGACAAAAAAACGACATACTAGGAATTATCTACTGAAATGAATATATCTTTATTCCTTGAAATCTGTTCATTTCATCAAAGATTTTTTTAGCTAACGCATAATCATCATCACTGTAAAGATCAGGAAGCAATCTCTTCGACTTATCATATCGTTCTGTAAGCTCCTTTTCAGTAACTGCATTTAAATTGAGAGATAACTCGAAATCCTTTGCCAGTTGTATCCAAACCTTTTCAATTTTTTTCGATGTTTCGAATGTTAAGTAAAAACCAACATCGTTAATTTGAGCTGACAATAAAGCTTTTTCCTGTTTAAATTTGAATGAATGATTCCCTGAAAATCTTTTATTCAATCTTTTTAAAAGCAACGTTATATCAGCATTTGAGTCCTTATCATGCAAACCGATAAATACAAACATTTTACTCTGCATAACACCAAATTTAAATACTTTTTTAATATACAATCATTATAAATATTTTCTTCTAACCCCACTGTCCTTAGCCTCCAGGCTAAGGACTACCAAGCCTGTAGCCTCTGGCTGCCTTGCTCTGAATAGACTTGGCCAAGTATTTTAACTCCCGATATTCACCCTCTGTCTTGTCAATTCTGTAGGCGCCAATCCGAATAGTTTTTTGAAAGCGAATGAAAAATGTGATAAATCTTCAAATCCCAAATCATAATAAATCTCGGATGGTTTTTTATTCTTTTTATCGATTAGAAAATGTGCTTCCTGCAACCGTTTTTGCACCAGCCAACGGCTTGGTGTTTCGTGAAATATGGTTTTGAAATCGCGTTTGAAAGAAGACAAACTGCGCCCCGTTAAATAAGCGAGCTTCTGCGTACTTACATTGAAGGTATAGTTGCGGTTCATAAATTCTTCCAGGTTTATTTTTTCGGGCATGACGAAATTAAAAAATATGCCTGCAAGCTCCGGTTGATTTTGCAATAATATCAGGAGCAATTCTTCCCGTTTTACATCCGCAAATCTTTCATCTATCTGTCCGCCATGATGATAGTGTGGTAGTAGCGAACGAATAAAATCAGGCATCAAATGAGTAGGCTTTATATTTATGATGGTTTCTATTGAATCGAATTTTGTTGCTTTTGTTTTGTGCTTTTCCTGGAACATTTTCAGGAATTTTTCATCAAAAACGACAAATACTTTTTCGAGCTCATCATTTACTTTTTCCTTCTTGTACCTGGCCAACCGGTTTTTCCGCGCGAGACAATAGTCACCTGATTTTAAAGTAATGTTTTTGTTGCCGTCGTATATGTTTATAACTCCTTTTATGACATACGCTAAAGTATGTTCGGCAATAAATTGCTCCGGAGAAATTTCAGCGATGACATAATCTTGATGTTTTGTTGTGTCAGTGTTCATTTGATCATCCCAAATATAATCATAATAAAAATACTATGAGATAATGTTCTTAGCTTCCGACAAGAATGCACGTGTTTCTGACAGGACAGCATCTTGAAACTCAGGATCGCTTACCTGTTTTGAGCCGAGCATAGGTTCACCTTTTTCGTCGAAATATACCCCTGTTTTTCCCGACGCATCGGTTACGATTTTGGCGATCATCTTAGCAGCACGTTTTGGCGTACTCCTGTATTTGGCAAATGGAGGAAATAACATGATTACCTGGCCAAGGGAACGAAGTGCCACATTCAAATCACGGTTAAGTCCGGTTCCGGGAGTGATTCCCGGTTCTATGGCATTGATGTGCAGCCTTTTGTTTTCGCGTGCAAGAGCCATCGCAGCGGCCAGGACGCTCTGTTTAGATGTAGCATAGGCATCAGCGCCAGCCACCTTGGTACCACCTGGTTTCCACTCGCCCCGTGCGCTCGCCTCCACAGAGATAAAACGCGCACCCTTCATTCCTAAAGCTTTCACGGGTTTGCGGTCAGGATCTTCTATGGCTGAAGCAATGAATACGACGTTTGCGCCATCTGGCAGGTGAGGGACAAGCGCTTCTGTAAACATAAATGGACCCAGATAATTTGTGGCATAAGTCATATCCCATCCGCGGGCGTTTTTCGACGCAGCCGAAGGAGAGATTCCTGCATTGTTGAGCAGTCCGGCAATTGGAAGCTTAAGCGCTATGATTTGGTTTGCCGCTCGCTCCGCACTTGTCATATCTGAAAAGTCGCACACAATAGAAACGGCATTCTGGCCCATTTTTTCTATTTCTTTTTGTACGGCATCCAGTTTTTCAGGATTTCGTCCTACCAGGATAACTTTACCATATTTGGCCAGTTCGAGTGCTGTTTCATGACCTATACCTGAGGTTGGCCCCGTGATAACGTACACTTTGCGATCGGTTTGGTTTGCTTTATTTTCCATTGTTTTATTTGTTAAAAATTAACAATGCAAAGTTCAAGGCAAATATTTTAGCAAACTTTGTTGAAAAGTCCAATGTTGTTTTGTTGAGAAGTCCGGATTTTTGTAGTTAAATAACCCAGCTGTCCTTAGCCTCCAGGCTAAGGACTTGTAAGCTTGCAGCCTCTGGCTGCCTTGCTCTATACCTTGATAAGTTTTACTCTCGTAGATTAAAGACCAGCCAGAGGCTGGAAGCTTATGCACCCGTAGCGTGGACGCTATGGATAGCGGGATTTAATACTATTATTTCTTGACCCCAGAGGGGTCACATGTTTGTAGAATGAAACAGGACAAGCAAACGTTACGACCCCGGAGCGGGTCGAACAGCATTTCAAAACAATCATTCAATGTTCGACCCACTCCGGGGTCGGACAATTTGGACGGGTTTTTGTGTTCTACAAACGTTTCACCCCTCTGGGGTGAGAAAACAACCACAAGTATTCCGGGCTGATAACCATGTCTCCGCTGTCCTTAGCCTGCAGGCTAAGGACTTGTAAGCTTGCAGCCTCCGGCTGCCGCTCTATCCATTTATGAGTTCTAACCTCATTGATTGAAGACCAGCCGAAGGCTGGAAGCTTATGCATCCGTAGCGTGGACGCTACGGATAGCTGGATAACTGGTATATCTATATTTTTGTATGAAATCACAAATCTAAGTTATTCATCCTGGCTATATTTGTTCGCATTTGCAATCCGCATAATAATTAATAAAGCGCAGGCATAATATCTTCACAATAAAATAATTTTTGCATCATTTAAAGCACCAAATTGAAAACAATGAAACCAATTAAAATTACTTTTATCTTTTTTGTAGTTCTTACAACAGTATCCTTTGTAAGCAAGGGTATTAAAACCAAACCCGATTCCTCTACTTCCGGGAAATTATATGATGAAATAGCCCATGCAGATTCACTGCTTTTTGATGCTTTCAATTCGAAGAATGTTTACAAAATGAAAACCTATTTCGATTCAAGTGTTGAAGTATACCAGGATAATCTTGGGGTTCGAAACTATCAGCAAACTATGGAAGCTTTTGGCACTCTATTTAAGAAAAGTGGCGCTCTTACCCGAAAACTGGTTCCCGGAAGTATGGAAGTTTACCCCATAAAAGGATTCGGAGCCATTCAAACTGGGGAGCATGTTTTTTCGCATAAGGAAGGCGGCAAAATGCAATCAGCCACTTTTAAATTCATGAAAATATGGAAGAAAACAGGCAATTCATGGCGCATTACAAGACTCGTAACCTATGACCATCCGGAGGACTGGAAATAAGCAGGATAATGATTAATTTCAGGTACTGATAAATCAAAAATATGGCGAAACATCCTGTTAATCTACTTATCCGGTTTTTAATGGAAATAGCTGCGATGCTCATCGTTGGCGTATGGGGATGGCATGAGACAACTATCGTATGGCAACAATACCTGCTTGCCATCGGCCTGCCCGTGATAGCAGCTACGATCTGGGGCGTATTCCGCATACCGAATGATCCGAACCCCGCACCGGTCGAGGTACCGGGCATTGTGAGATTAGGATATGAATTATTCCTTTTTGGCTTCTCAACCTGGGCGCTGTTTGATATGAGTTATATTATCCTGGGCTATATTATGGGTATTGTGACCCTATTGAGTTATGCAACAGGCTATGACAGGACATTGAAAATGTTAAAAAACAGGACGTAGATGGGAGCAGGACTGTACTAAGATTTTTAAATTGATTTGCTCCCGATAATCTCCAATATTTTATCTATTCCATCTTCTATCGCACCATTATTTTCAATGATGATATCTGCTTCGGCTTTGTATGGCAACAAATACGTTTCGTATGCCGGTACAACATGATTATTCCACTGATAATGAATCGTTTCATGACTCAACCCGCGTTCTTGATGATCGCGACGCAGGCGCCGTTCCAGTCGGGTTTCATGATGTGCCTCCACAAATATTTTTAAATCCAGAATGGTCCGTATTTCTGAAAAATAAAAAATGAACAAGCCTTCAACAATAATGATCGGCGCGGGTTTCATAATAAGAGCCTTTCCTTTCACCCCAGGTTGATTGAACATGTATTCCTGCCGGATGACAGTTTTTTTCTCAGAAAGCAATTCAATATCTTTCAAAAACCCTTTATTATGAATACCTTCGGGTCTGTCGAAATTGATTTCGTTATTCTCATCGCGAACCTGTTCATTTGCAGGCCGGTAATAATTGTCCTGCGAAATGACACAAAGAGCATCTTCATCAAAATGGTCCCTCAGCGATTTTAAAAAAACCGTTTTCCCGGCACCGCTTCCGCCGGCAATTCCAATGATAAATGGTTTAGTCAAATGAATTGAAATTAAGCACCAAAATTAGATGAAAGCGATGCTAAAAGAAAATGAATTTATGAATAGAAATAATGTCCCTTTCAACACCTGCAAGTAAAGCCGTCAACTTGAGTCTTTGGTGAGTTTGATATCACTGCCCTGACCCTAAAGCCTGCCTGTAGCAGACAGGGGAAATATCCGAATATTGGAATCCGATTAAATGTTCTCTGGATTAAGTGTTCGAATGTTTAAAGTATCTCTAATCGTAAGTCTCCTTTAGGACCTGCCTGTTGCAGACAGAGATTTAGAGGCTACCTGGAATGGGCACTTTAAAAAATGGATTTTTAAGAAAAATTTGGCATTGAGCAAAATTAACAGTAAATTACGTCTTTTTTAAATGCTGATACAGGTAAAAGGTAGTTTAAACGCAGATAGAATTAGGGTATTTGCAGAACTGGATTCATCAGAATTATGTTTTTATAAGAAATTTGTAGAAATTTGAAAACTGCCGGAGATCTATAAATTTAAAATAAAGGTAACGATTATATAAGCCAAAATATACAATTACATGTTCAAAAGGGTTATTTTTATAGCTTCTCTGCTATTCTGTATATCATATTCCGTACAAGCGGCAACGCTGAAGGCGTATATTAAATATTTTTCGAGCGCAAACGCATGTACGTACACGATCTATAATTTCCAGGATTCATCCAATTATACGGGTACCAATAAAGGCACCCTCAGATACAAATGGTATTATAGCGATGGGACAACCGATACCGGGAAATCAGTCACCAAGTTTTTTACGACTACAGGTAATTTTACCATCAGCCTGGTTGTAACCAACGCGACGGATGGGCTGAAAGACTCAACAACCAAATCACTTACCATAAGCGGGACCGGTATTTTACCCTCATATAGCATGACAGGGCCCTTATGTGAACGAAGTGAACCTTTGTTTACTTTAACCAGTTCAAAAGCCGCATCATATTTTACAAGTTTCGGAGATGGGGGAACGGTTTCAGGTACAACGCTTGGCAACCATACCTATGCTACCAGGGGAACTTACAAATTTGTGATAAAGGATTCCACAGCTTCCGGTTGTAAAAGTTCAATTACCAACTTTCTGGTCATTGCTGCCCGACCTTTTGCGAGAGCTCCAAGTACTCCTAAGAATTTAACCCATTGTCAGGATTCTTCTATAACTTTTAATGTGACACAACAGGCGGCATCTGATACACAGGGAATGAGAGTTACTTATGTATGGAAATTCCCTGATAAATCTATCTACAATGGTAAAACGGTAACTAAATTTTTCGCAGATAGTGGTAATATAACAGGTGAACTTTATGCCATTAATCATGTCGGGAGTTGTAGCGATAGTCTTCCATTCACTTTTGAAGTTTATAGCAACCCTATTGTTAATTTCCACCTTGTACCGGTTTGCCAGGATTCTATCGCAACGATATATGATTCCAGTAAAACTGTTTTCAGTGGCGGAGGCCTTTACAGCTGGCATTGGAGGATCTGCGATTCTAACCATACCAATTGCGATACAACGGGCGGTTATGTTGGTTTTTATGCCCCTATAGGTATCACTTATGGCTTTCCACACGGAGGCAGTTTTTATGTTACTGAATACGTGAAATCTTATGAAGGCTGCGCAGATAGCGCCACCAAACTGGTATATATCAATCCGACGCCAACACCAAATTTTGGTTTTCACAATACCTGTGTCGATTCTTCGGTACAGTTTTTTGATTCTTCCACCGTTCCGAAAGGCAACAGCATCAAAGGCTGGAAATGGAATTTCGGGGATACAACTTATCTCTATACTCAGAATCCGGCGCATCAATACAAACATCCAGGTTATAAATACCAGGTCAAGCTCATTTCCAAAACACAGGCAGGATGTATTGACTCGATTACAAAAAATGTGGTCGTGTACCCACTTCCGGCAACAAATTATGGCTTTCTCAGTGAATGCGTAGGTGTAAAGGTGCCTTTTGCGAGCAGCTCATCCATGCCCAGTTATGCCAAAAATGATAATATCGCACATTATTTATGGATCTACGGTGATGGTGGAACGGATACGGGTTCCACAGCATTGCATGCTTTTAAGACGCCCGGAAATCATTATGTAAAACTGGTAGCTTATTCTGAATACGGTTGCACGGATACCGCAACCCAGGCTGTATTTGTCTATCCGCTTCCAAGGCCGAATTTTAAACTCGTTGGGGATTGCGAACGGGATAGTGTCATTTTTGAGAACACTTCCAAGGCCAGTTTCGGGGCATTAAAAGACACTTCTTATACATGGAATTTCGGGGATTCACTGGTAGCAAACTTTGTAACAAACCCAAAACACCTGTACCAGTATTCAGGCACTTTCCCTGTTACCCTTAAGGTTACGGATTCGTTGCAGTGCAGCGCAGACACAGTTATCAATGTTAGCATTATACCCGGACCTCATTCTTCCTTTACGGTAGGCCCGAAATGTACCGGTGAACCCATCAATTTTACAAATACCACATTTACGAAATCGGCGGGGACCATAAAATTTTTCTGGAATTTCGGGGATGGAACACCAACGGATACCAATAAAAACCCGGTTCATACGTATAGCCTTTCAAAAAATTACCGTGTAAGGCTCACCTCTTTTATGCCTGGTACAGGCTGTACAGACAGTACGCCTTTGACATTGGTTCCTGTAACGCCAACACCGATTGCAAAGTTTTTAACAAGCAATAATTGCGTAGACAGCACCATTATTTTTGAAGACTCTTCATACGTGCCTGGTTTCCCCGGTTCCCTTTCATCTGAAGTTTTCGATTTCGGAGACGGGCATACCGGCAGCGGTCCTGTGGCCAAACACAGCTATGCAGCTCCGGGAAATTATAAAATCCGGGAATATGTAACATCTACCTCGAATTGTGAAGATTCATTTATAAGGATGGTCACGGTTTACCCGGTTCCAACTGCCAAATTCAGTTATACCATCAGTTGCGCCGGTACTCCCACTCCATTTATGGATCAGACCGCATTAACAGATAGCGCAGTGGCATGGACATGGGTGTTTAGTAATATTGATACCGCACGTGTTCATGATACCAGTCACGTCTTTAGTGATTTTGACCTATTGAATGCTTCCCTTACCGTGTATTCAAATCATGGATGCCCGAACACAAAATATTCAAGCATTATTATCGAGCAGAGTCCTGTTCCTACTTTTAATTCTACGGTAAGTTGCAATAACAGGCCATATAACTTTTATGGATTCAATCAAAACAGCAATGTTTTCAACCCGACATTCCAGTGGAATTTCGGAGATCCCGCAGATCCCACTACCGATACGAGCTACGGTGAAAATGCCGTGCATACCTTTGCCAATGCCGGGAATTACTGGGTTAAATTAAAGGAAACCTCGAGCCAGGGATGTACGAACACGGATTCAACATATATAAATGTGGTTCAGTTGCCGCATCCGGGTTTTACGTTTTTCGGGAATTGCGTTATGCAGCAATATATATTTGCGGATACTTCAACTTTCACGCAGAATGCCACGTTCCCAAACTGGCGGTTTGGAGATGGCGGGACTGCGGCAGGTAAAAATGGGATTACATACCAATATACCGTTCCGGGAACTTATCTGGTAAAAATGTTCGAGGGGAATACCGCCGGCTGCGTACCCGATACCGCCGAGGCCTACGTGGTTGTCAATCCGCTGCCTTCACCTAATTTTGTTTGGGATACTACTTGTTTTGGGCAACCGTTCCTGTTGGTTGACAGCACCCATTCCAATGGAGGTTCCATCGCCAGTTATGCATGGGATTTCGGGGACGGCACTACAGATTCTGTCTTTACCCATCCTAATTATTACCACACTTATGCAGATAGTTTTAAAGGCGCTGATACGGTTTACAGGTTAATACTAAAAGTTTCGACCAATTTGGGATGCTCAAATTCGGATACACAGCATGTTGTAATCCGTCAGATTCCTTACGCATCCTTTATTGCAAATCCTGATCCGGCTGATATTCAGCAACCGCAGGTTACCTTTACCAATACAACTGTGCATGCCGATCCAAACAATTATTACTGGACTTTTGGTGACGGCACCGATAGTCATGATATGAGTCCTACCCATACTTATACGGATACCGGTACTTACCTGGTGACATTATGTACCACTAACGGCCATTGTGTGGATACATTCAGGTATATTGTTTATGTGACCCCTGGCTATACCATTTATGCGCCAAACTGTATAACAGTGAATGGCGACGGGAAGAACGATTCATGGCTGGCCAAAGGCGTTGGTGTTATTGACTTTGATGTGGTAATTGTGGACCGTTGGGGTCAACAGGTTTTCCATTCCGAAGATCTTTATGAACCGTGGAATGCCGATTATAACAAGAATGGCGTAAAAGTACCTGAAGGCGTTTATGTCTACTATATAAAAGCCGGTGATTTTTCTAATACCAATTTTACAACACTGAAAGGGACTATAACGGTGGTGAGGTAAGAAATGATCAATAATCAATGATCAGTGATTTAGTTTGCCCTCAAAAACCATTTCAGCGGGGCCGCTGAGCCATATATTGGAATATAGGGTTTCGGGGCTGTAGTCAAAGTCAACTTCCAGTTCCCCGCCCATAGCGGTCACATGTATCTTTCTGGTTTGTGGAATGGATTTATTCTCTTTTGATTGGTAAAACCAGGCCAGGGCTGACGCCACAACTCCTGTACCGCAGGCCAGGGTTTCGTCCTCTACGCCACGCTCATAAGTCCTGATACGGATATGATCTGTTAAATCGGGGTCTGCTGATACAAAATTCACATTGATCCCTTTGTCTTTAAATTCATCATTATAGCGGATTTCTTTCCCTCTCTGAAATACATTGAGTTCGGCGATCTGATCCATAAACTGCACAAAATGTGGCGATCCGGTGTCCAGAACAAAAGCCGAATCCCTAACCGAAACATTGTCAACATTTTTCATTTGCAGAGAAACTTTTTCTCCGGTAAAAAAGGCTTTATGAGGGCCATCCACTGCAAGGAAATCATAATTGCCCGTCCCAATTCCCAATTGTTTTGCGAAAGCGGCAGTGCATCGTCCGCCATTGCCGCACATGGAAGCCAGGTTGCCATCAGCATTAAAATAAACCATCTCAAAATCAAATCCATCATGGTTTTGAAGAAGGATAAGCCCATCCGCGCCTATCCCGAATTTACGGTCGCATAAATGATTGATCAAATTAACGCCGCCCGGAAATTTCTGATCGCGGTTATCTATCATTATGAAATCATTGCCCGCGCCCTGATATTTATAAAAATGAATCTGCATCTTATATTATCTATTGTGCTAAAATCTCCACAAACAATACCCCATCTAAGGATATATTATTCAATTTAGTTCCCCTGATATTCCATTCGGAAAGGTTATGAATGTCCGCTTGTTTTTTCTTTGCCTGGTTTTTAAAATAAACGTAAAAACCAGCACATATCGCAAGCACCAGGGCTATCACTATTGTCTGCCAGATATAACTGACATCCTTTCGTTTTTCTGTATTGGTTTCTTCCACTTTGTCAGTTTTTCACTAAGTTTTGCGTGTTTCAGGCGTTTGAAAATGAACCTGTAAAATGCTAATGTGTAATTTTTTATAAATTTTTTCATCTTACGGCACAAAGTTTGCAAAATCTCACGTTAGAAAACGTAAAAATTAAAAAACAAAGATATGAATAATGTAAAAAAGTATCTGTTATTGTTTGCCATGGCCATCGTCGGGGGACTGGTGAGCGTAGGCGCTTATAAAACAATAGAGCAAAAACAGTATTTCCCCGATAACTCGTTTTTTCATGCGAGAAATGCCAACTATGATATCAAAAACGTGACTGTGCCGACTTTTGATTTCTCAGAAGTGTCTGAAGCAGTGATGCCTACGGTTGTACACATCAATACAGTGATCAACCCAAAACAAGACCAGTCGGCCGAAAATGAAAATCACCAGATGCAACCCGGTCAGGATCCGTTTGGCTTTTTTGGTCCGCAGTTTAATTTCCCTAACGTGCCGCGCGGTCCGCAAAAGGCTTCCGGCTCAGGTGTTATTATTTCCAGCGATGGCTATATCGTCACCAACAATCACGTTGTAGCTGATGCTGACAATATTGATGTGGTATTGTATGATAAAAGGGAATTCAAAGCTGATGTTATCGGCCGCGACCCCAATACCGATATGGCATTAATTAAAATTAATGCGCATGACCTGCAACCCATTACCATTGGCAATTCAGACGAAACCAAAGTAGGCCAATGGGTGCTTGCTGTAGGCAATCCTTTTAACCTGACTTCAACAGTTACCGCAGGTATTATCTCAGCTAAAGGAAGAAATATTCATCTTTTAGGAGAAAATAATCCAGGTGACAGGAATAATCCTTCCAAAGGGAATGCTGCCATTGAAGACTTTATACAAACTGATGCAGCCGTTAACCCCGGCAACAGTGGTGGCGCCCTGGTGAATACCAAAGGAGAGCTGATCGGGATAAATACAGCCATTGCTTCTGAAACAGGCAGTTATGTTGGATATTCTTTTGCGGTTCCGTCCAACCTGATGAAAAAAGTTATTGACGACTTCAAAAACTATGGTGAAGTACAAAGAGGTTATCTCGGTATCTCTATCCAGGATGTTGACAATAAAATTGCGGAAGATAAAGGTCTTCCAAAACCTGAAGGCGTATTGGTGGGCACGATTACCGATAATAGTGCCGGTGGCGATGCCGGTATCAAGGAAGGTGATGTTATTACCAAAATTGACAGCAAACCTGTAAACAGCGTTTCAGAACTGCAGGTGATGGTAGCAGCAAAAAGACCTGGTGATCACGTAGTTGTTGACCTGATCCGAAATGGGAAAGACAAGGAATATGATGTAGTGCTTCGAAACAGGGAAGGCAAAACCAGCCTTGTTTCCAGTGAAACGAATACCCTGAAAAAAGAACTGGGTATAACCAGCGAAATTGTTCCGGATGCAGAAAAAGCAAAACTGAATATTGATCATGGAGCTAAAATAGATGACGTGGCCAAAGGCAAATTTAAAGATGCCGGCATACCTATTGGTTTTGTGGTTACCACCATTGATAAGATCAATGTATATACCCCGAATGATATATATAAAGCACTTGACGGTAAAACAGGCGGTATTCTCGTAGAAGGTTATTTACCTTCAGGCGAAAAGAAATACTATGTGCTTGAAATGACGAAATAGTACCTCCTTCATAATGTTGTTGTATTCAAGGGGCGGCTGCAAAGCTGCCCCTTGATGTTTAAGGGCAAATTAAAATATTGAAGCTTAAAAAATTGGAGATTACCTTTTAAGGATCATGGCTACCCGGATACCCAGGCCATGAGATAGTTATCTATCGTTTTCCAGTACACAGGCAGTTCTTTGTAATAATCATCTTTGGCAATGATTCCGGTTAATACCCCTTCCGGTTGCCAGCTAAATGGTTTCAAGATAAGATGTTCCTTAAAAGCCAGGTTTTTTTTGCCATAGTATTTGTAGAGCGCTTCTTTGCAGCACCAGAAAAGATAGATCTGCTCGAACCTCGTATTTTCATGAACGAACTTCCATTCATCTTCGCTGATAAATTTATGCGCGATTCTTTCAATATTGGGTTTCATGATCTGGATATCCATGCCGCATTCATATTGCGATAACATTACTGCTACCATATCCCCGGAGTGACTGATGGAAAGTTTCTGGGTAAAATTTGCAAGAAAGGGTTTGCCATAGGCATCAGCATCCAGTTCTATGAATCGGGAAGTATTCAGCATTTCCCGCAACAGAATACGGCTGTACAACCAGTGTTTGCTGCGCTCGCCATCATTATGCGCTTCAAATCGCTTTTTGTCTTCATCGCTCCATTGCAGTTTCGATTTAAGGTCATCGGCATCTTCCTCAATTTTCCAGACACTAAGATATCCGTCAGGAATTGTTTTCAGATCGATAATGCGCGGCATGGTTTTACAATAAAATTGTAAAAATACGGAGAGAATTCAACAAATACAGGCTTCAAAGATTATCAGCTCCAGAGTTCGTGGGCTTCGTAAAGCAGGGCAACCTGGCGGACAACCCATTCATCTATGGTATCCAATTCGTCTGCTGTGATCCCAAAAGTCTCAGCCATTTCTTTGATGAACTCTTTTTCCTGGACATGATATTCCATATTCGCATAGCCGAGGCCTTCCATTTCAATCAGCGCCGAAATGCGCGATTTCCTGGAATTAAAAAGGCTGAAAAGTTCCTGATGGGATTTTTCTCCTTCGGGGAATCCTTCTGAGATTCCCATTTCGGCTTTCATGATTCTCACCAGTTCTTCTTCTTCAGGACTCAATACACCATCAACAAGAATAAACTCTTTGGCAAGGGTCAAAAATGCTTTTTTTTCGGTTTCTGATAAATTATTGAGGAACATAGTTTTGGAATAACAGTCTCGTGTGCAAATTGTTCTCAAAATTACGTTTTCCATACGTAAATGTTTTCGCTTTCATACTTTTAGATTCTTTATAAGGTTATTTACCGATAGCACGGAAATATTGTATTTCGGATTGCTGTTTTGCAATTGTATTTTTGTGAACCATTATGGTAATATCTCATACATCTGCCCAAAAAAATTATCTAAGAAAAGAAAGGAAAGCCAGGGTGTTTTTACTGTGTTCCATCCTTGTCTTTTCTCATATAATTAAAACATCAGCGCAGGAATATTATCTTGATAAACCGACACTTGGCATTGAAGTTCGTCCTATTATCCCGAGCAATCTGTTCGCCGTAGATTATCCGCAGCTCAGTAAAAATTACAATGTATTTACCATCACGCCAAGAGTGGGATATAGTGCCGGGGCGGTTATACGATCCGCATTGAGCAGGATGTGGTCGATTGAATCAGGGATATATTATACGTCGAGGCAATACGGAACATCAGGCAAAGACAGTGCAGGCAATGTTGTGAAAGACCAATTCAGGTTTGACAATTATGAAATCCCTTTCCTGGGCCTTATCTATATCAGGCTGTCAAAGAATATGTATATCAATACGGCTTTTGGCGTATCGGCTGATTTTTTCCCCGAAGATATCCAGACACCCATGAACAGTCAATATTTTGTTCGTGTAGGGCGTGAATACTGGGTATTACCTGCCCTGATGGCCAATGTGGGATTTGAATACCGGACCGAAGACAACGGCTATTTTTATGTAGGAGCCCTCTATCACCGGATGCTGATGCCATTGGGTGGCGTAGGATTTTTCTACAACTATAATGGTGGTCCCGAAGGTGTGGCATCCATCCTTGAAGGGCATTATTTCGCCCTCGATTTCAAGTATTTTTTCCCTACCAAAAGGACAGCGGTACTGGATAGTGGGTATTGATTTCTAATCTCTGCTCTTCCAATTTTCTATGCTATAATCTTTTATAAAATTGTTGTTTCTATTCGATGACAATAAACTTTAAAAAGTGTCAATAACCTCATATTTCTATGGTTTTGCATATAACTTTGCCAGTAATTCGACCGATCTATTTACCGCTTTAAACCCCCAATTATGTCAGGTAACAAAATCAACGAGCCATCCGGAGCCATCCCCATATCGTCTTCTCTCGGAGAGGTAGATCATGCCATCATAGAACAAAAAAATTATCCGGTTGGCAAACGTGTTTTTTATCTTAGTTTACAAGCTGTCTTCAATGCCATCATTATAGGTTTCGTGGCCAAATTGATGGTTTTGTTTATTTCACTTATTTCCAACATTTCGTTCTACGGTAAATTTTCACTGGAAGATCTATCACCGGGCAATAATCACCTCGGCTGGTTTGTAGTGATATTACCTGTTATCGGCGGTCTTATTGTGGGTATAATGGCAAAGTTTGGATCACCCGCAATTCGGGGACATGGTATACCCGAGGCGATGGAACAAGTACTCTTGAATGAAAGCAGGATAAATCCCATTATCATTTTTCTGAAGCCCATATCAGCGGCAATATCTATTGGTACGGGAGGTCCGTTTGGCGCTGAAGGACCAATTATATCCACAGGTGGGGCATTAGGTTCTTTTTCAGGTCAGATTATGAGGGTAACGCCCAATGAAAGAAAGATCATGCTGGCTGCCGGGGCATGTGCAGGTATGGCTGCGATATTTGGTACACCATTGGCGGCGCTATTGTTAGCCATTGAGTTGCTGCTGTTTGAGTTTTCACCACGTTCAATTATTCCGGTTTCGCTTTCTTGCGTGATGGGTGCCGCTATGCATTATATCTTATTCAGCACAGGACCTGCTTTTGCAATGCCTGATATACCACCGCCATCCAGTATTGCGATGGTTAGTTATGTGATTATGGGTGTCGTTACGGGTGTGGCCGCCTCACTTGTATCAAAATCCGTCTATTTTGTGGAAGACCTTTTTGAAAAATTACCTGTGCACTGGATGTGGTGGCCCGCCATAGGTGCTGTGGCCGTGGGTGCCATAGGTTATTTCGCGCCTTTCACGCTAGGGGTTGGCTATATTAATATCCATAATCTTCTCAGTGGTACGCTGCCTTTATACATGCTTTTTTCTTTATGTTTTCTTAAATTTCTTTCCTGGTGCATCTCCCTGGGAAGTGGTACGTCAGGCGGTACACTGGCTCCGTTGCTTACCATTGGCGGCGCATTCGGCAGTTTGATTGGACTCGTGGCATTAAAATTTTTCCCGGGTTGTGGTGTGAATGTTATGACCTGTGCATTGATCGGCATGGCTGCCATGTTTGCCGGCGCATCAAGGGCATTGCTTACCTCTATCGTGTTCGCACTGGAAAGCACCATGCAACCACATGGATTGCTGCCATTGATGGGTGCCTGTACGGCATCATATTTTATTTCATTCTTCCTGATGAAGGGAAGCATCATGACTGAGAAAATAGAACGCAGGGGTGTTTCTACTCCAAGTTCTTTCGAGCCGGATATATTGCAACAGGTATCGGTAAAAGAAGTGCTGAATGAAGAAGCCAATGTATTGAATATAGAAAATACCATAAAAGATGCCCGCGAGTGGGTGAAGGAAAACAGTATTAGCGAAGGTCAGGCGACAGCATTTGTTTTGGTAAACAATGATGGTACACTTGCAGGTACTATTTTGAGAAAACTGATCTTCGGGAAAGAATATCCCGATAATACCCGCTTAACGGACCTGATTCAAGACATCGGGCCCTATGTATATGAGGAAAGCAGGTTGAGCCTGGCAACGGACCTTATGGCGAAATACAATCTGGATGTGCTTCCTGTTATTGCACATGGCAATGACAAAAAGGTGATAAGCGTGCTGACGCACAAAGAAATAATCAATTCATACAGCAAGCGCAGACACGAAGGGGAGACCTATCAAAGAGCCATTTCCATAAAACGCCGGAGCATTAAAGTGATATTGCGGGGAAAACAATTTCTAAACAGGGATTAGGTGGTTGGTGAGGACGATAATAACTATTTGAAAATGTGGCAATTTGAAAATTTGAAAATGAGCTTACGCATGAGAATATATTTTTCGTTATGATTTTTTGAAAAATCGCCATAGGTCCCTTTAAATTAAAAGGGAATCGCTCCTATCACTATTGTCAAATTGTCTCATTGCCTCAAATCCCAACTACATCCAAAGCACTTGATAGGTCATGAATAAGGTCATCAACATCTTCTATCCCAACGCTTAGTCTGATGAGTGAGTCAGTAACACCACTCTTTTCGCGCTCGGCTTTCGGAATGGAAGCATGGGTCATGGACGCCGGATGGCCGATGAGTGATTCTACACCTCCTAATGATTCTGCAAGGGAGAACAAATGGGTTTTGGTAAGAACCGTTAGCGCATCTTCCATCTTGTCGCCCTTCAGGGTTATGGATATCATGCCGCCGTACATTTTCATTTGACGGGATGCGATTTCATGATTGGGATGGGTAGTGAGACCCGGATAGTATACGCTGGCAATTTTGGGATGTTTTGAAAGGAAATCAGCAATTTTCATAGCGTTCTCGCAGTGCCTTTGCATCCGGACATGAAGGGTTTTGATGCCTCGCAATACCAGGAATGCATCATGTGGGCCGCAAATGGCGCCGCAACTGTTCTGGATAAATTTGATCTGTTCTGCAATGACCGGATCGTTGCAGATTACAGCCCCAAGAACTACATCAGAGTGACCGCCAAGGTATTTTGTAGCTGAATGGACAACGATATCGGCACCGAGTTCCAGGGGTCTTTGAAGATAAGGTGTAGCAAAAGTATTGTCCACTGCCAGAATGATATTTCTGTCACCGATTTGTTTTTTTATGGCAGCGATATCAATGATGTTTAGCATAGGATTGGTTGGGCTTTCGGCCCATATCATCCTTGTTTTATCATTGATATAATTGGTCACATTTTCTGCATGGCTCAGGTCAATAAAATGAAATCTGATCCCGTATCTTTCAAATATTTTGGTAAAAATCCTGTAACTGCCTCCATACAAATCATTTGTAGCTATGACTTCATCTCCGGGCAATAATAATTTTGCAACTGCGTCAATGGCCGCCATGCCACTCCCGAAACAAAATCCAAAGGCGCCTGATTCAATCGCGGCGAGGTTTTTTTCAAGGGCAAGACGGGTTGGGTTCTGTGTGCGGGCGTATTCAAAACCCTTATGTTTTCCCGGTGCTTCCTGTACATAGGTAGAAGTCTGATAGATAGGCGTCATAATAGCACCGGTGGCTGGATCAGCTTCCTGTCCGGCATGGATCGCTTTGGTTGCAAATTTCATGTAGAAAAAATATTAGTATTTATAAAAAGAGGCCTTTGCTAATTTTTCTCAGGATTTGCATAGGCTTCATTGGCTTTTTCAATCATGGTATGAACATCTTCAACCGAAAAAGGTTTGGCAAGGTATTCATTCATGCCTTGCTCCAGGCATCGGTTTTTTTCACCTGAAAGAGAATTGGCCGTTAAGGCTACAATAAAAGGTTGGCTCGATTGATTTTTATACTTTTCCCTAAGTTTCCGGGTTACTTCAAAACCATCCAAAAAAGGCATTTCGATATCCATAAAAACCAGGTCATAATACTTATTTTCAAAGGCTTTTATGGCTTCTTCGCCATTTGCAGCCATGTCAAAATTAATTCCGGTTTTCTGGAAGATTTTGCGGATCATTATCCGGTTAATATCATTATCCTCTGCAACAAGTATATTAATTGGCATAAATCTATTCCGCTATTATAATTCAAGTATCAGTTATCCCGTTTATTAAAAATTACCCTCTGATAAGGTTTAATTAACAGCGACAAAGTTAGTTATTTAAGCCTTAGCCGGTAACATAAAAAAACCTTATTTAGGGGAAATTATTCTTCAAACAGATCGTACCATTCTTTGAATAATTTTTCCTGCCTTTTACCGTACCCTTTTACTTTGGCACGTACCTGTTTTATATTCTTTTCAACAAAAATCCTGCGCGGGTTTTTCGAATAGAAAAGATCGGCATAGGATATGATTTTTTCCTCGATGGTTTCGCATAACATATCCCTGTGGGGCAGTGGAATTTTGTCCCTTATGATTTCTTCCCTGGTCATGCCTCCAACACCGATATGGTTTTCCGCAATACGGGCATGGAGAGGAAGTCCTTCCGCCTCAAGTATTTTGCGGCCTTCAATGATGTGATAAATATAGGGCATTTCCCCATTGCAGAATATTTCGCTTGCCTTTACATGCACAATGCCGATATCATGCAGCATTCCTGCTTCTTCGATAAATCGCTTCTGATCGGCATTAAGACCCAGGTGGCGTGCTATTTTAATGGCCTTTGCAGTAACCAGTGAAACATGTACAACATAGATATTGTAGGCTGCACTGTATGGGGATATGTACTTATTTATGATTTTGAAATAGTCGACCTTATGCACTGTTGATTTGTTTTTCTGTGTGCGAATTTAATTTTCTTTAAGAAAGCAAGCTATGCAAACGTTATTATTTATTTGATACCATTTTTTGGAGCATCGATGCGGGCAAAATGTACTAGCCAGGTTTTATGAATGGTTTGATCTCTTGTTTCCGGATTCAAAAATGCAAGGCTCAGATTCTGAACAGATTTATTGTTAATCAGGATATCTTTTTCGCCATTGGCCCTCTGGAAACCGGTCAGCTTTGTATAGTCATTTTCATCCACATAAAGCCAGATATCTCTTTTTGCAAGGCTGTCTTTTAGGTTTTGGGGATAAATTGGGTTTACCAACCGACGCGAATAGAAATTCAGAGAATGGCAACCCGTATAATTCAAAGAATAAAACTGGTTATCCGGTATGGGGTTCCCTCCGCTTAAACCGGATGCAAACATCCCCGCCTGGTTGCTTGCCTGGTATTTCATCAGGCGTGGATAAAAATCAAAGTTGAGGCCTATGTTGATCGCCGCGGCACAAATCACTCCGGGGATCAATATCCTTGTGAGTGACTGGCTGCCTTTAATGGATACGTAGATTCCTGATACTATCAGCACCATGCAAAGCACAAAAATTAAAATATTAAGAGGTTGAAATACAAACCAAAGCAGGATAAAAAGTGCTGTGCCGAGCAAAATATAAACTGCAAGCTGTATACCAGTAAGCCATTTGAACATACCGGTCTCACGCATGCCGGTTTCATAAACCCATCTTGCTGTGATAATAGCCGATAGTGGAAACAAAACAAAAATATAGTGCGGCAGTTTGTAGTGAGACATCGACAAAGCAATGAATACCAGGATAAATCCAGATATCGTCATTCCCTCATTGTTTTCATCCAGCCTGAAACGAGACTTAAAGAGTTCTTTTACACTATAAAATAGTCCAATTATTCCGCAAATTGTCCATGGTAAAAAAGCCCATGCGAATGTATGCTCAAAAAAGAATGGATCTGCATGATTATTCCATTCGCTCTGGCCGGTAATGCGGCCGAAACTCTGGGTCCAGAAGAAGAAGGTAATCCCTTTGGAGCCCCATTGTTCATACAATCCATATAGCATTGGTGATAAAAACAGTAAAATAACCGGTATCGCAATAAGCCATCTGAAATCGAAAATTCCTTTCCAGTTTCGGTGCAAAAGCAAATGGCACCCAATAGCCGTGGCTGGAACAATTAACCCAATCGGACCTTTGGATAGCATGGCCAAGCTGACGCCTATTACACCAAGAATAAAATTGATCGGTTTTCTGTTTCTGATATAAGATGACAGTTGCCAGATGGAAAAGATAACCATTCCTGTAAGCAGGTTATCTGTTTTGACGTCATTATTAAAAAGAAAAAAAGCCTGGCAGGAAGCCAGAATAAGAGCGCTCCAGGATGCGATTGTTTCGTTATACCATTGTTTTGCAAGCCGATAAGTACTATAAATAGCAAGAATCGTTGCCAGGAACGAAGGAAGCCGGTAGGTAAATTCTGAAATGCCAAATAAATAAAAAGATAAAGATGACAACCACATCAAAAGTGGTGGCTTATCAAGATATGGCAGCCCGCCGTCGTATAATTTCAGGAAACTTTTGGTTTTGAGCATTTCCATGCTCATTGCGGCATATTGCGCAGCATCAACTTCCATAATCTGAAGAAACAGTCCGCCGATGTAGGTAATTAATAGTAAAGCATAAAGGATTATATAGATGTTACGGTTTGTCATTTCATGGTCTGTGGCCGCTTTATTTCAATTCAAAATTCAGCTTTTCAGCGGGAATAGCTGATAAGAATGATAAAAAATTCTAAAACGATTCAAGTACGAATATTGTTATATGAGCAAAATTGAAAAGATGAAATCATTTTCAGACCTCATTAATGGAGACAAAGCGGTATTGGTGGATTTTTCAGCCGAATGGTGTGGCCCGTGCAAAACGATGGCCCCGGTTATTAAAGAAGTTGCGAGGTCACTTGGTGATAAGGCCTCTGTTATAAAAGTGGACATAGATAAGAACCAGTCCACTGCTACCAAATACCAGATTCAGGGCGTACCTACGTTTATTCTTTTTAAAAACGGGCAAATAAAATGGCGGCAATCCGGCGCTATGCCTGCAAATCAATTGCTAAGGGCGATTGAACAACATGTTTGAGCTTAGAACTATACACTGACTTGTTCAAGTTTATTGGTCAATGGTATTTGGTTATTGATTAAGCCTCAACCGGCTCAAATAAAGCGCCGCTGAATACAAAGGCAATTTCATCAAGAATTGAAATGACCTCATTCGGATTCATAGTTGTTACCAGCCGTTCGCGAAAAGGTTTGAAATTTGGATACCCTTTAAAATATGCGTGATAATGTCTGCGCATTTCCAGGATTCCTAATACATCACCTTTCCATTTCAGACTTTCCATAAGATGAGTGCGACAGGTATCTACCCGTTCCTGGTGGGTTGGAGGATCCATCATTTCACCTGTTGCGAAATAATGTTTCATTTCCCTGAATATCCATGGATATCCAATCGATGCCCTGCCGATCATAATACCGTCTACCCCGTAGAGCAATTTGTTTTGCATGGCCTTTTCAGGGGTGTCCACATCTCCATTTCCAAAGACCGGAATACGCATTCTTGGGTTTGATTTTATTTCACCGATCAAGGTCCAATCAGCTTCACCTTTGTACATCTGTACCCGGGTGCGGCCATGGATGGTGAGCGCTTCAATGCCTATATCCTGGAGTCTTTCTGCGGCATCTACCACATTTTTTGTTTTATCATCCCAACCCAATCTCGTTTTCACAGTCACGGGTAAATGGGTTGCTTTTACGATTGCTTCGGTCATCCTCACCATTTTTGGTATGTCCTGGAGAATGCCTGCCCCAGCCCCCTTACAGGCTACCGCTTTCACCGGGCAACCGTAATTGATATCAATGAGTTCCGGCTTCGCTTGTGTCGCAATAATGGCTGCTTCAACCATACTATCAATCTCACTTCCAAAAATCTGGATGCCAATAGGACGCTCATATTCAAAGATATCCAGCTTTTTCAGGCTTTTTACAGCAGAACGGATCAATCCCTCCGAAGAGATGAATTCCGTATACATCAGATCAGCTCCATTCGCCTTACAAACCGCCCTGAACGGCGGATCACTTACATCTTCCATGGGTGCAAGCAGCAAGGGGAAATCGCCCAATTCTATATTTCGTATCTTTGTCAACTATCTATATAAAAGCACGAATTTAAGGTTTATCTATGAAAAACCCTTTCAATGAGGGATCTCAGGCTTTCATGCCATTTTACCTGAGAATCATGATCGGGGCATCCTTATGGTTCATCAGTTATGCTGTGATCTCATTTTTAGGGCTCTGGATCGCATCGTCCATCACTGGCACTTCCCTTGCTACTTTCAGCCTGGGAAATTTTGAAAATAAGGGGCCTGCTTTTGCTGCCGGACTAAAAATCATTCAATTGTTTTCAGACCTGGGCTTGTTTGTAGTTCCTGCCCTGATATTGCCTTTTATCATCTTTCAGCACAATGCTGTTGCCTTTATGGGTATGAAAAAGCGAACTTCATTTGCCGTTTTTATTCTCGCTATTTGCCTTGCCTTGGGTATTCAGCCATTGGTAACTGTTTCAGCTTATTTCAATGAGCATCTTGTACTTCCGCATTTTCTCAGTGGAATGGAACAACAGATGCAGGCCATGGAAAAGAAAAATGAAGGTCTCATGAAATCATTCCTGCAAATGCATGGTATTTGGGATTTCATAATTAATACAGTGATTATTGCCATTTTACCGGCCGTGGCTGAAGAATTGTTTTTCAGGGGATTTTTGCAGAAAGCCCTTCAGATCGGGTTGAAAAGAAGTCACTTAGCTGTAATAGCTACAGCATTTATATTCAGTTTTATACATCTTGAATTTTATGGTTTTTTGCCCCGTTTTTTACTTGGCCTTTTATTAGGGTATGCCTACCTGTGGAGCGGAGATATCAAAGTGCCGATACTCATTCATTTCACGAATAATTTTATGGATCTGTGCCTTAGTTATTATTCGGGTTCAGTTGAAACCGGTTCGGGAGTCCAAAATTCTTTCGGAATAATGCAGATTCTTTTCTCAATTGTTTCTTTATTTGTGCTGGCTTACCTGGTTTATATATTTAAAATCAAACTGAAACAACAAGATTCAATGATACCATATGAAGGTAATTAAAATGAATTCGAAAGGAGAAGACAACTCCGATTGGAAAATGGTTTTCAAAACGCAGAACCCGGTTCAGGCGGATATTATTGCCGGAAACCTGGAAAATAATGGTGTAAACGTGGTTGTGATCAACAAGAGAGATTCATCTTACCTGGTATTCGGGTATATTGAGCTCTATGTACATGAAGATGAATTTGATATGGCCACCAAACTCATAGAAGAGGCAGGGGATGAATAATTTCTGGCAGCGTACCATTACAGGTGCTTTATTCGTGGTTGTGCTTCTTGGTGCAGTGCTTTGGAATGAATATTCTTTTATTGGGCTTTGTTTTGTGATTTGTGTTCTTGGACTTCGGGAATTTGCTATACTGTTCAAAGACAGGAAATACAAACCGGATTTCATAGGAACTGTACTTGGAGGAACAGGTGTTGCTTTGATCTGGGTTATGCAGTCGTTGCACATTTTCAATAGTTTTTTAGGACTCAATAAAATCTGGTTATTCATTGGTTTTCTGTTGGTTCCGGCTGTTTTTGAATTATTAAATGTTGAAAAAAGATCTCTCAAAAATCTTGGATTAAGTTACGGCGGATTAATCTATATCAATCTTGGCGTTTTTTGTTTTGCCTCTATTGGCATTAGTACTGAAACCTGGCAATATAACGCGCCTATAATTATAGGTTTTCTTGTTATTTTATGGTCGTCTGATACTTTTGCTTATTTAACGGGGAGGGCCTTTGGGAAAACGCCTTTAGCCCCGAAAATATCCCCCAAAAAAACCTGGGAAGGCAGTATCGGCGGCGGAATATGCACCTTTGGAGTTGCTTATATACTATACTTAACAATTGGACAATTGAACCTCGTAGAATGGTTTGGATTTGCCCTTATTATCATCGTATTCGGAACTTTTGGGGATCTGATAGAATCAAGGTTTAAGCGCATATTGGGTGTAAAGGATTCGGGAAATATTTTACCGGGTCATGGCGGAATTTTAGATAGATTTGATTCGTTGCTTTTCGCAGCGCCTTTTGTTTTAATTTTTTTAAGGATGATATCAATTTAAGAATAAGATTATTTTCACGCAAAGAAGAAGTCTGAACTGTGATTTATATGATTTTTGTGATTATCATGATTTTTTCCTGCTTCCCAAAAATCCATTAATCCAATAAATCCCCGATCAGACAGTTACCTTTGCATTAAATATTAAACATGCGCATAAACAAAGAAGGAACAGGAACATTATTGATTGTAGGAATCATCCTTGCAGGGTTGGATTTTATTTTTTGTACGTATCTGCCTGTGTGGATGTACGCTATACTGGTTCCGGCCAGTATTATTTTTTATGGTTTTTTTGTTCAGTTTTTCAGGAATCCTAAGAGGGTTTTGACCATTGACGAAAATGCTATCGTTTCTCCTGCTGATGGAAAAGTCGTCGTGATCGAAAAAGTATTTGAACCTGAATATCTTAAAACAGACTGCATGCAGGTTTCGATATTTATGTCGCCACTGAATGTACACCTGAACCGTGTTCCGATAAATGGGAATGTGGAGTTTTATAAATACCATAAGGGGAAATACCTCGTAGCTTTCCACCCGAAATCCTCTTTGCTTAACGAACGGAATACAACGGTCATCACCCATAAATCCGGCAAAAAACTGCTTATGCGCCAAATAGCCGGTGCCGTAGCCCGCAGAATCTGTTTCTACCTGAAAGAAGGCCAGCAGGTGAGCCAGGGCGAAGAACTGGGATTTATCAAATTCGGTTCGCGTTGCGATCTTTTCCTTCCTTTGGGCACCGATATCAAAGTCGTAATGGGCCAGGATGTGAAAGGGGGGATGGATGTGATTGCGAGATGGTGAGAAAAAGATTGACATTTGATTTAATTGAATAAAAAAAACATGCCTAAATTATTAATATTATTCCTACTGAATGCATCCCTCATTTACGCTCAGACTTCAACAAAACCGGGAACGCTGACCGTATCTAAATGGAAGAAATTTGAGGCGAAGAATTATGTTATTCAATACCCTGATAAATGGGACCTGGATACGAGCAAACAATTCGGGACAGCCTTTATTCTGTTTTCACCTTTAGAATCGCCGAAAGACCAGTTTAAAGAAAACGTAAACCTGCTCAGTCAAAGCCTGCAGGGACAAAATATTGATCTGGATCAATTGTCCGAAATGACCCTGGAACAGTTAAAGAAAATGATCACCAATCCGGTTATTATCGAAAACAAAAGGATAAAGGAAGGCAATAAGGAATATCAACGTATGATCTATACAGGAGAGCAGGGTGTGTATCACTTAAAATGGGAACAGTATTATATGATCATTAATGATAATGCTTATGTGCTTACCCTGACCTGTGAGCAAACCAAATTTGCAATGTATCAGCCTATGGGAGAAAGGATTCTGAACTCTTTTACGGTTAATAAATAAGATTTAAACTGCTCGCTCCAGTTTGTAACTGGAGCGGAAATATAAATCAAGTTTTCAACTTAATTTCCCCAGCATCCCCTGGAAACCGCTCAGCCCAAAACTCCCCCCGCTGTAAATAAATAGAATATTACCTTTTAATCCCTGGCTTGTAATATATTGTTTGGCTGTCATGAGGTGTTTTACAGAATAAACAGGATCCATCAAAATTCCTTCATTTCGGGCAATAGATTTGAGTTCTGTCAGGACAGTTGTTGTAATGGAGCCAAAAGAAGGGGATATAACCGGCTTGTAAAAATGAATATTAAATGATGTTTCAATTGGTAATTTTATTCCCGTGTAATCTTCAAATAATGAAGTCATTACAGTATATATATCCATGAACTCGGTTTCAGTACCTGCAATGAGTGTGATATGAACATCGCATGTCTTTTTTAATAGCCTCATTCCCAGCAGCAATCCGATCGCCTGTGTACCGCTGCCTGAATCAATACATATATGATCAAAAAACAGCCCTTTTTCTTTCTCGTTTTCTTCAATATCATAGGCCAGCGTCATGGCACCGGGGATGGCTTCAATGGTTAATCCGCCTTCAGGAAAAATGAAGATATTTTTGCCCGATTTATTTTGATCTTCTTTGTATTTCTGCGCGATATCATCAACGTTTTCCCATTCATTTCTGCTTATCCAGGTTACCTCATTCATGTCATGCAGTAAGTTCATCCAGAGCAGGTTGCCCTTCAATTCGGTTTCATTGCTTTCCAGCAAAAAAGGCCGCGCTTTGATTTGATTTTCATTCAGGAGTTGCAATGCTGCGATCACATTATTGGATTGCGCACTTCCAATAATAACAACTTCATCAAATTTATTTTCAAGCAAAAAAAGAATCAGGCTGGCATATTTGCGGTATTTGGTCCCGGTAATCCCGGAGCTGAGTTCATCATCTCTTTTGATGTAAAACCTATCAATACCTTGATTGTCATTCAATAGATGAATGCGGCTGTGCAATGCAAAATTTCTACTGATAAATTTCCCTAAATCCTGGATCATCCGTTTGATATAAGGAACAAACATAAAGAAAAAGGCCGTCCCGGGGTTCGGAGCGGCCTTTAAACACACCATAAAAAAACTTAAACGTATGTGACACTCTGGAAGAATCTGACATCCTTCCATTTCTAAGTAAAACGCTCAATGTTTTATTTTGTTCGATAAAAATGAAAATATTTTTTAAATTATTTATTTACAAATACTTGTGATCTGTAAGATAATTTAAAACATAGTCTTTTGTTCCCTCTTCAAGTGATGTGAAGGGGTTTTCGTACCCGATGTTCCTCAGTTTGGTCATCCTGGCTTCTGTAAAATACTGGTACTTGTCCCTGATATCCCCTGGAGTATCTATAAATGAAATTTTTTCGGGCAGGTTCATAGATTTAAAAACAGCTTTTGTCAGCTCAAGGAATGTTTTCGCTTTACCGCTCCCGAGGTTGTATATCCCGCAATTGCTTTTGTCACGATGATGAAGAAGAAAATACAGGACATCCGTAACATCCTTTACATAAACGAAATCCCGCATCTGTCCGCCGTCCGTATAATCCGGATTGTGAGAGCGGAACAATTTCATAGCACCCGTGGCTTTGATTTGATTGAACGCATGAAAAATTACCGAGGCCATCCGTCCTTTATGATATTCATTGGGGCCATATACATTGAAAAATTTAAGTCCGATCCAGAAATAAGGGGTTTTGGTTTGTTTTAATGCCCATTTATCAAATTCGTTTTTTGATATGCCGTATGGGTTCAACGGCTGAAGTTTTTCGCTCAATTCAGGATCATCATTATAGCCAAATTCACCACCCCCATAAGTAGCTGCAGAAGAGGCATAAACGAGCGGTATCCCGTATTCAGCACAGGCATGCCAGACTTTTTTGGTATAGTCAAGGTTCAACCGGTTCAGCAGATCCATATCAAATTCTGTGGTATCGGTTCTGGCGCCAAGATGAAAGATAAATTCTATCTGCAAATGGTTTTCGCTGATCCATTGGATAAAATCATCGCGATGTATTTTTGCGGTTATTTTTTTCCCTTCAAGGTTTTTATTTTTTTCGGGATGTGAAAATTCATCCACTGCC